>CALBPG010000045.1 GCA_937899065.1 uncultured Allomuricauda sp. | reverse complement strand
ATGAAGCTGGAGAATTATATTTCTCCGATTATGGACCAAATGCACAGATTTACAAATTATCACTTGAAAACAACGGTCCACAAACCAGAATTGTTGAAGGGGTTGGCAATTGGAACAATTTGGATAACGGCACAAATGGTCCAGTACAAAGCATAACGCCTTTGGGTACAGATACTTTTGTTGTTGGAGGTGAATTCACCAACGCAGGGAATGTATCGGTCAATAATTTGACTCAGAACACCAACTTTTCGCTTTGGGAAGCCTTGGGGACAGGGACCAACGGTCCTGTAAACGCACTGCTAACGCTCGAGAATGGAAATGTAGTTGCCGCTGGAGACTTTACCGAAATTGATGGGGTTACCGCAAATCGAATTGCGCTCTGGAACGGACAAACCTGGAATACCCTAGGCACTGGAACCAATGGTCCTATTGCCGCATTGGAAGTTGGGGCCCAAAATGAAATTTATGTTGGCGGGGTTTTTACCCAAGCCGGCGGACAAACTGTAAACAATATGGCGATGTGGTCCAACGGAATATGGACAGGTATGGCAGATTTGGATACCGGCGTCACCGGTACCAATAATGAAATCCGAGCGTTAAAGCTCGATGCCGACGGATGGCTCTATGTAGGTGGCAATTTTGATGCGGCAGGTGGTAAAAACACACCGCGTATCGCCCGCTGGAATGGCCAAATCTGGGAAGCACTTGGCGTCGGCACCAGTGGTTTTGTACAAGCGCTTAGTATTCAAGGAAATGATGTTTTTGTTGGAGGTAATTTTGTACTAGCAGGCGGACAAACGGTTAACCGTATTGCGCGATGGGAAAAAGATTCCAAAAATTGGTTTCCCTTGAATAATGGTGTAAGCGGAAATGTCAATGCTCTGGAACACGATGGAGACTATCTCTATGTTGGTGGTGCTTTTGAAACTGCTAACCAAGATAATTCCATAAATGACCAAGTCGCCAACATAGCGCGTTGGAATATTGCTCAAGGCTGGCAAGCCATGGGCACCGAAACCAATGTTGGCGTTGATAATATTGTACGTAGTTTGGCTTTCAATGCTACCCGCGATACCCTCATGGTCGGTGGAAGCTTTCAAAACGCGGGAACCGTAACCGCAGCTAACATCGCCTATTGGAGTAATGATAGTTGTACTGCCAATCCTATTATTCCTGAATATCAAATTAACGGTGTTTGGCAAAGTGGAGAAGAAAGTTTGGTTTTGGATGAAGGAACCACATTGGTTCTAAGTATTTTACCCAATACAGATGATTTTAATATTACCGCGCCAGACGGAACCACATCAAACGGTGATTTGAATTTGGGTGAACTAGTGCCCAATCAGGCAGGTGTATATCGTTTTATTACTGCTGAAGGCTGTAGAACACAATTGGACTTATCCATAACTCCAGCAAATCCTGATGATGCGGATGCAGACGGTGTACCAGACGCCATTGACAATTGTCCTAATACACCGCAAGGAGAAACGGTAGACGCGAATGGCTGTGCATCATCCCAATTGGATGATGACAACGACGGAGTTAATAATGCACAAGACGAATGTCCAAACACTCCGCAAGGTAGAATTGTGGATTCACAAGGTTGCATTTTGGCCGTTTTACCTGCTGAGACTTACATTATTAGGGCAACATCGACCAGCTGCATCGGTGCAGAACAGGGTGCTATAAGAGTTGAAAGTCAGCAACCCTATGTTCATCCCTATACATTAACTTCATCTAGCGATAGCAGTACCGGAACGTTTGAAGGTGAAATGCAATTTGAAAATTTGGCACCGGGTACTTATGAACTTTGCATATCGGTTCAAGACAATCCACAATTGGAACAGTGTTCAACAATTGTAGTTTCTGAACCAGACCCAATTGGTGTAACGGTAGACCTAAACGACATCGATAATTCAGTTACCCTAAAGTTATCAGGAAGTAATCGATACTATATTCGCCTCAACGCGACTGAATTCATAACAGAAAGCAATCAAATCACCCTTCCATTAGCAACTGAAAACAATCAGCTTGAAGTAAGGAGCGATAAGAGCTGTCAGGGATTATTCTCCCAAAACTTGAGCACTCAATTATCACAACTTATCCTGTATCCCAATCCAGCTTCTGAATATCTTGAATTGGAACAGACGGGACTCAATCGATTTGTTCAGCCCACAGTTCGCATCTATTCTCTAGAAGGAAAACTGTTATTCGAACAAACCATGGAACTCAATGGTGGAGAAAGTCCACGAGTTCCAGTTGACCACTTGAATCCTGGAATGTATTTTCTTCAGATTCAAGAGTCGAACGTGAATCAAGTACACAAATTCATCAAATCATGAAAAGACCATTCCTTTCTCTTTCCGTATTATTTTTCCTGGTCGCCTGCCAAGCAGATACTGATTTGCCATCTTTGGTTTTGAATCCAACCGAAGTAAGCTTGGTTTTTCCTGAAAATAACTCCATTTGTACCGAAGGCAGTGTGCTCTCAGATACCGAAAGTGAAGTAACCTTCGAATGGTCAAAAGCGGTTACAGGTGACTCATATTTAGTTCGGTTAACCGATTTGAGCACGGGAACAACCGAAAACATCCAAAGCGATGCGCTTCAAATGCCCATCGTTCTAAAACGTGGCAACCCCTATAGTTGGCGCGTAGTCACTATGATGAATGCTTCGGGAAATTCCGCTGAAAGTGAAACAGGAAGTTTCTATAATGCAGGTCCTGGAGTAGATTCGTACGTGCCTTTCCCTGCGACCATACTTTCTCCAGAAATGGCTGAAACCTTTCCTGCGAATACGAGTTCAGTCAACTTAAGCTGGACTGGTGCTGATTTGGATAATGACATCCTTAACTATGACGTGTATTTCGGAACGGTTTCTCCTCCCAACCTCTTTTTGGAAAATTATGTAGAAAACCGTTTGGAAGATATCTCTGTGCAAAGTGGAAATACCTATTATTGGCGCATTTTGACGCGTGATACTCAAGGAAATGCTTCCAAAACCGTGATTTTCACTTTTGAAGTGGAATAAAACCTATTGTTTTAAAACTTCGGTAACCTTACCGCAAATCAGCATTTTATCCCCGAAGTAAGGGTTTCGGATTTCTTCTTGAAGGCTTAGCCAAAAACCACCGCGGTTGTTATCCGCCATGGGACAATATTGTACATAAAGGGTCTCTTCTAGCCCATTATGTTGTTTTACAAAAGCCAAAAAGTCTTTTGAAAAGGGTTTAAAAGCCTTTCGTTGCGCTTCTAAATCCTTGGCCTCAACCAAATTTTGAATAAGCGAAGGCAACTTAGTATGGTTAACATGTTTTTCTACTTTAATACTTTCGCCAAGCGCTTTTACTTTTTCTCGCGCTATTTTAAAATCACTAGCGACCAAAGCATCTTTTAATCCAAAATAGTGATTTAGAACAGTGGAAATATCGCTATCTGATTCTATTTGTAATGGCACCGGACTAGACAAATCCTTGTCCGTTTTTGGTACTTCAGGCTTTGCTTTGGGTGAGGATGTCATGGAAAGTTTGCCTTGTAATTGAGCAGCCGCGTCCAAGGTAAAGGTGCCATTCGTTACAATTTCGTCACCTAAATTAAGCCCATCCAAAATCTCATATTCGTTACCATACGATTGTCCAAGTTCCACCTCTAAAGCTTCAAAAACAGTTTGGTCAGTATGAACCTTCTTATATACCAGCGAACGCTTACCCGTCCACAACACCGCAGATTTGGGCAACAAAATGGCATTGTTCTGGGAATTCCCTTTTACAGTGGCTTCTACGAACATACCAGGTTTCAATCGATAGCTATTGGGTATCACCACGCGAACTTTGGCTACCCGTTGATGGGTTTGCAGTATGGGTTCGATTAAAGCAACTTTACCTGTTATTCGAGTTCCTGGTAAAGCACTAGTCTGCAACTCCACGCTTTGCCCTACTGCTAGATTGGCCAAATGATTTTCGTGTGCCTCTAACTCTGCCCAAACGGTA
>CALBPG010000044.1 GCA_937899065.1 uncultured Allomuricauda sp. | reverse complement strand
TGGTTACTTTCGTAATGGTAGCTATCGAAACTTATGCGAAAATATACCATTTGGCTTGTGCTATTTCTTTCGGCCATGTGCTTCGGACAAACCAAATACCCCCAAGATTACTTTCAATCACCACTTGGTATTCCACTGGTTTTGGCTGGTACCTTTGGCGAACTCCGTTCCAATCACTTTCATGCCGGCATCGATATCAAAACCCAATTGCGACAGGGTTTCCCGGTATATTCTATAGCTGAAGGAACGGTAACCCGAATCAAAATTTCACATTGGGGTTATGGCAAAGCCATTTATGTGGCCCACCCATCTGGACACACTTCGGTATATGCCCATTTAAAGAAGTTTAGTCCCAACATCGAAGCCTATGTTAAAAAAGCACAATACGCCAAAGAATCTTTTGAGATAGAGCTGTTCCCAGACTATGGCGACCTAAAAGTAGATAAGGGTGAAGTAATTGCGTATTCAGGAAACTCGGGAAGTTCTGCTGGACCCCATTTGCATTTTGAAATCCGAAATAGTGTTTCTGAAAAGCCAACGAACCCTCTTCTTTATGGCTACGAGGTAAGAGATGCTACTAATCCAACTTTATTAGGACTTTATGCCTATCCGTTATCGGATAAGGCCGCGGTCGACGGCAGCGAAAAGCGAATCCAGTTAAGTTTTAGCAAACAATCTGATGGCTCTTTTCTTGCAGACCCCGTAAATGCGTTGGGAACTATTGGTTTTGGTTTCCATGGATTTGACCGTCAGGATTTGGCAGCTAACAAAAACGGAGTATTCTCCGTAAAGCAAACCGTAAATGGAGCCGTCTATGCTGAATATGACTTTGAAAGTTTTTCTTTCGCGGAGACCCGCTACATCAATACCTTGATTGACTATGCACATTTCGGAAAGACCCGTCAACGCATCCAAAAATGTTTCAAAGAACCCTACAATAGACTTTCTATCTTCAAAACGCTGAAAAACAATGGCAAATTGGAGGTAAAAGAAGGTTTCTCCTATGAAGTTGAAATCATTGTTTCAGATTTTGAAGACAACGAAATCAAAATAAAAATTCCCGTAACGGGTAAAAAAGAAGCGATTAAGGTTCCCAAAAAATCTGAGAAAACGGAAGATTACATCTTGGCGCAAAAACCCAATAATTTTGACTTGGGAGCCGCGAAAGTATATTTCCCAGCCAATGTGTTTTACAAAGATTTTTTCATCGACATGGAAAAGGGACTGGATACCGTCAAAGTCCATAACAACACCGTCGCTGCACATCGGAATTACACCATGAGCTTTGATGTTTCCAAATACTCTGCTGCGGAACGGAAAAAAATGTTCATAGCCCGAATCGGAAGAGATGGCAACCCGATTTACTATAAAACCTACAAACGCGACCAGACCTTCACGGCACGCACACGGGCCTTTGGAAAGTACACGTTGGCGAAAGACACCGTTCCCCCTACCATTAAACCGCGAAACTTCAAGGAAAAGGAATGGTTGAGCAACTACAACTACCTCAGTTTAGAAATTGCCGATGACCTAAGCGGTATCAACACCTATTATGGCACCTTGAATGGTAAATGGATTTTGATGGAATATGAACCAAAAACCAGGACTATAACCTATAATTTCGACGATAAGATATTGAATACCACGCAATGCGACCTTAAAGTTGTCGTTACAGATAATGTAGGTAACTCCTCAACCTTTGAACATTCCTTCTTCCGCAAATAGGGCCTTTACACTTCTCATCGCGTTTTGCCTCATTTTCACAACGGCATCCACGCTTGCACAAGAGGCATATATTACGGGAATTGTTTTGGATAGTGACCAAAATCCTTTGCAAGATGTAAATATCTCCACAGGCACTTCAGGAACGGTAACAGATTCAACGGGATACTACTTGTTGAACATTACCTCAGACCAAAAAACCACCATCACTTTTAGCCATATCGGACATAAAAATGTGGTAATCGAAGACCTCATTCTAAAATCCAATGAAACCTTTGTGTTTAATCCTACCATGAATACCAATACGGTTCAAATTGATGGGGTGGAGGTTTCTCCAACAGGCGATAAAACCGTGGAAGGCATTACGACCATTTCGGCAGAAGTTGCCCAAAACATTCCCGGAGCGAATGCAGGGGTAGAAAATATCCTGAAACTTTTACCAGGGGTATCTTTCAACAATGAATTGAGTACACAATACAATGTTCGAGGCGGAAATTTTGATGAAAACTTGGTGTACATCAACGGTATTGAAGTGTACCGCCCTTTTTTAGTCCGTTCTGCACAACAAGAAGGGTTGAGTATTGTGAACGCGGATATGGTAGGCGATATTTCCTTTTCCGCGGGCGGATTCCAAGCCAAATATGGAGACAAACTTTCCTCTGTACTTGCCATTGAATATATCAACCCAATTGAACGATCCCTTAAAATCAACGCAAGTCTGCTAGGCGGCGGGGTCACCTTGCAGACCACGTCGGAAAGTAGAAAATGGACTAGTATTTCAAGTGTTCGGTATCGGAACAACAGTTTATTGGTAAACCGTTTGGAGACCAATACCAATTTCAATCCCAGTTTCTGGGATGTGCAAACTTTTGTGACGCGCCGGTTTTCGGAGAAATTCAAGATGAACTTCTTGGGTGTCTTTTCACTGAACCAATATGAAAACGAACCCCTCACCCGTCAGACTAATTTTGGTACGCTCAACGAACCTCGAGCGTTGTTGGTTTTTTATCAAGGGCAA
>CALBPG010000043.1 GCA_937899065.1 uncultured Allomuricauda sp. | reverse complement strand
TGGAATCAGGAGACCTAGACAAGTATGACGCCGTGGGTGTCGGCATACGAGCCTATAACGTCATTGACGCCTTGAAATTCAAGCAACCTTATCTCCTAAATTATGTAGAACAAGGTGGAAACCTAATCGTGCAATACAATACAGCAGGAAGATGGCGAAAGCAATTTGATAACATTGCACCCTACCCTTTAACCATTTCGAGGGACCGTGTTACCGAGGAAAAGGCAGACGTTGAAATATTGAGTAAAGACCATGCCATTGTTAATTTTCCAAATAAGATTACCGAAAAGGACTTTGAAGATTGGGTGCAAGAACGTGGATTGTACTTCCCCAATCAATGGGCGCCTGAATTTACGCCTGTTCTAGCGATGGGCGATACAGGAGAAGGGGTCAAAAAAGGAAGTCTTCTTGTTGCTTCCTATGGCAAAGGTCACTACATCTATACAGGTTTGAGCTTCTTTAGGGAGCTTCCCGCTGGTGTACCGGGCGCGTATCGCATCTTTGCCAATATGTTGTCCTTGGGTAAAACCAATGTGGTAAGCGATTCAAAAATAAAAGGCTGATGAACGAACGTTTTGAATGGAAAAAGCAATATACCGTAGTGCTGCTTATCAACGTGCTCTATATCATCATCTTTTACCTAATCATGCTTTTTAACAATTGAAATACTGAATGGGCGCATTAGATTGGATTGTGCTGGGCAGCACTTTGCTGTTCATTGTTGGGTATGGGGTTTGGAAAACCATAGGCAGCAATCATGTTGATGACTATGTAATGGGAGGCAATGATGCCAAGTGCTGGACCATTGGTCTGTCCGTAATGGCCACCCAAGCCAGTGCCATTACTTTTCTTTCCACACCGGGCCAGGCATTTCATGATGGATTAGGTTTTGTACAGTTCTATTTCGGTTTGCCTTTGGCCATGGTGGTCATTTGTTTGGTTTTTATTCCTATTTACAGAAAACTTAAAGTTTTTACGGCATATGAAATGTTGGAAGGGCGTTTTGACCTGAAAACCCGAACATTAACCGCTATTTTATTTTTAATTCAGCGCGGACTGGCGGCCGGTATTACCATTTTTGCACCTTCTATCATTCTTTCCGCCGTTTTGGGATGGGACTTAAGAACGCTGAATATCATTATTGGGATTTTGGTCATTGCCTACACCGTTTCTGGAGGCACCAAAGCGGTTAGCGTTACGCAAAAACAACAGATGTTCATCATCATGACAGGCATGTTCTTTGCCTTCTTTTTCATTCTAGGTTCCCTTCCCACGGGGATTTCTTTTGGAGAGGCGCTCAAAATTGCCGGGGCAAACAACAAACTTGAAATTTTGGATTTTACCCTGGACACCTCCAACCGCTATACCTTTTGGAGTGGAATCACCGGTGGTTTCTTTTTGGCGTTAGCCTACTTCGGAACAGACCAAAGTCAAGTACAACGCTATCTTTCCGGGAAGTCGATGCGAGAAAGTCAATTGGGACTGATTTTCAATGGCATCCTCAAAATACCGATGCAATTTTTTATTCTTTTGGTTGGAGCCATGGTTTTCGTGTTTTACCAATACAACCATTCGCCCATCAACTTCAATCCTGCCGCAACAGAAGTTGTATTGGCCTCCGAATATGGAGACGACTATAGACATTTGGAAGAAGACCATATCACCTTGGAAGGTGAAAAACGAAGAGCACAATATGCTTTTGCTAGCGCCATGGAACTAAAAGAATACAATGCCATCGCCCAAGCAAAGGAAGATATTTTAAAAATCAACCGACAAGAGAAAGCGAATCGGGATGCTGCCAAAACCTTAATTGAGCAAGCGAATGATAGTGTGGAAACGAATGACAAGGACTATGTTTTCATTCATTTTATTTTGAATAACCTACCCAACGGTTTGATTGGCCTTTTGCTTGCCGTAATTCTTTCTGCGGCCATGTCATCCACGGCATCGGAATTGAATGCCTTGGGCACTATCACGGCTTTGGACTTGTACAAAAGACAGCAAAAAAAGGATAAAGACGAGAAACACTATTTGAAGGCTACCAAGCTCTTTACTTTGCTTTGGGGTGTTTTGGCCATTTTCATCGCTTGCGTAGCCAACCTTTTTGACAATCTCATCCAATTGGTCAACATTATAGGTTCCATTTTCTATGGCAATGTACTCGGCGTGTTTTTATTGGCCTTCTTTTTCAAATTCGTTCGCGGCAATGCTGTATTCATTTCGGCGGTAGTTACCCAAGTAATCGTAATCATTGCCATGCTTATGGATTGGATGTCCTATCTATGGCTGAATGCATTTGGTTGCTTGATGGTTATCCTACTGGCAGTAGTCTTGGAAAGTTTTGACGGACTACTTCAAAGACCTCCTGTAAAAAAATAAAGCCCACCCAAAGGGCAGGCTTTTTTCTTTTATAAGATGGGAAAGTCTATAGTGCCCCCCACTCTTTCAAGGAATCCTTGTTCAATTTTACGTAATCAGAATTACCTGCAGTTTCAGCAGCTGCCATGGATTTTTTAGCTGCCTCAATAGCTGCTTTTTTATCACCTAATTTGGCGTAAATCAAAGACTGCTTGCGCATCAACCAAAATGCACTATCATTTAAGGTTAGTGCTTTTTCAATCCATTCTTTTGCTTTGTTCAAATCCTTGTCTTCATCCAAATAATAGGATGCAGCGGCATAGTATTCGTTCGCTGAAGGACCTGCCATCAATTTGGCAATACTTTTATCCGCTTTTGCCACAGTAGGCACTTCAAACTTAACTCCTACATAGGTGTTTTCCCAAATCATGCCCAAGCTTGCGCCGTTATTGTGCAAATCGTCAATGGTAATGGTAAAGGTTTCAACAGGCATATCCATATTGAAAACTTGTACCATGCTTCTCGCCGCTACTTTGCTTTCATCCCACTCTCTTGGTGTACCCCAGTTATTAGTGTCCGTGTAGAAGATTACCTCCCACATGGTTTTTCCAGGTTTAGTAAAAATGGCATAAGTACCGGCCTTCAGGGTTTTGCCATCCAAAGTAATGCTATCGCTAAAAGTTACCATGGTATTGCGGTTAGCACCTGTACGCCAAAGGTCGTCGTAAGGAACCAAATCACCGAAAACAGTTCTACCTTTCATTGAAGGTCTTGAATATTCCACGGTAACATCAGACAAGCCCACCTGTTGTTTTAGCGTGGAACTAGGACTAGGAAGCGGAGTCTGCAATTGTGCATGCATTCCTGCACTAGCCACCAAAATCGTAAATAGAACGATTATTTTTTTCATTTTACTCATGTTTTAGATTCGTTAGTGGCACAAAACTAAAAATAATGCTACCCTGAACTTGTTAAGGTTCCCTTAAAACGGTGCATGATAAATAACATGTCTTTGTTTAATTTTTTAGTATTTTCTTTAAACAAAATTGACCTATCTTTGTAGAAACTTGGCTATGCAACTGTATCAAATCCGTTCCAAACAGATTTTGCCCATAAGCAAAAAAGAGG
>CALBPG010000042.1 GCA_937899065.1 uncultured Allomuricauda sp. | reverse complement strand
GGGAACCTTATCATTCGTTTTACCTAGCGATTCCCAGTGCGCCTTAAAGGCTTTGGGTCTATTTTCTGCCAAGGAAATCAACCGGGCAATAATACCTACATCTTTGTTCTGAAGCGCTTCCCGAATGCTTTTTGCATCCGAAACAGATAAATCCCCGACAGGCAGGTCACAACGGGAAACCAAATCATTTATCATTCCCTGAAGCCCCATTGCCCTACCATCATCTGGTGAATAGATACGGTCAATTCCGTACCCCATCAAAGCTTCGATTTCTTTGGGAAGAATCACTCCCCCTCCACCACCAAAAATTTTGATTTGTCCTGCATCATGTTCGCGGAGCAGGTCATACATATAGCGGAAATATTCGTTATGTCCCCCTTGATACGAAGTCATAGCGATGGCATTTGCATCTTCTTGGATGGCACATTCCACTACTTCAGCAACACTTCGGTCATGACCCAAATGAATCACTTCAACACCCGTCGCTTGAATAATCCGTCGCATAATGTTTATGGCAGCATCGTGACCATCAAATAGGGAAGCAGCCGTAACAATACGAACTTTGTGTTTCGGTTGGTAGGGTTGGATTTGCTCCATTCTTAATTTTGAGTCAATTTATGCCTTGCAATTTAAAGAAAATGCAGTACAATCCCCCTTTTGTTTCGAATTTTATAAAAATATTGGCGTATAGGAGCTTCTTTTTTTTGATATCATAATTTTACAAACCTAAGTCAAGGGTATGAAACTCACTTTTTTAATCCATTGTTCGGATACCTCGGGAATCATTCACGAGGTTACGGCCTTTTTGTCCAATTTGGATGGAAACATTGTGTATCTGGACCAACATGTGGACAAAGCAGCTGCCGTTTTCTTTATGCGACTGGAATGCGAGTTCGACACAATCCAAAACCTTGACCGCTTAACGGAACTGTTCCAAGCTAGTGTAGCAAACAAATACCGCATGATTTGGAGTGTGCATCCTGCTGCGGAAATTCCGCGAATGGGGATTTTTGTTTCGAAGTACAAGCATTGTCTTTATGACTTGTTAGGTAGGCATCAATCTGGGGAACTCAGAGTGGATATTCCGTTCATTTTGAGCAACCATCCTGACTTGGAGTCTATTGCGAAGCAATTTGGGATTCCATTCTATCACGTTCCTGTGGACAAAAACAACAAATCCCAAGCAGAGTCACGCCAGCTTGAAATTCTAAAAGAGCATTCTGTGGATTTCATCGTTTTGGCCCGTTATATGCAAATCGTTTCAGAGCGTTTGATTGACGCCTATCCCAATAAAATCATCAATATCCATCATTCCTTCTTACCCGCTTTTGCAGGCGCAAAACCTTACCATGCGGCTTTCGAACGCGGCGTAAAAATTATTGGGGCAACGAGTCATTATGTTACCGAGGACCTTGATGAAGGCCCCATCATTGCGCAGGATGTGACCCCGGTATCCCATATTCATTCCGTAACTGATTTTATAACCAAAGGAAGGGACTTGGAAAAAATTGTATTGTCGCGGGCGGTCCAACTTCATTTGCAACGTAAAACCATGGTTTACAACAACAAAACTGTAATTTTTTCTTGATTTCACCCCAAAACCGTTTCTGTTTCAAAGGGAAACCGTATTTTGACGAGTTCTTAAAAATTTGGAAAATGAAACGTATCGCATTCTTAGCCGTGTTGTTTTTGTGCAGTTGCAACGAACTACAACAGGTTGTTAATCAATTGCCGCAAGAAGGCGCCATGGGAAATGCCGAAATTGGGCAAGCCCTAAAAGATGCTTTGGACCAAGGCATTGACAAGCAGGTAAAAAAACTATCCCTTAAAGATGGTTTCTTTAAAAATGAGTTGGTTAAAATCCTCCTACCTGAAGAGCTTCAAAAGGTAGATAAAACTTTGCGTAGCATAGGCTTGGGCAAATTGGCAGATGAAGGCCTCAAGGTTATGAACCGGGCGGCGGAAGACGCCGTGGGAGAAGCCACCCCAATTTTCGTGGATGCAGTGAAAGGCATTTCTTTTGATGACGCGAAGAAGATTCTATTGGGTGCCGACAATGCGGCCACACAATATTTGCAACAGGATACCAGTACCAAACTGTACGACAAGTTCAAACCAACCATTGGAAACTCCTTTCAAAAAGTAGGAGCTGATAAAATCTGGAACACAATCATCACCAAATACAACGGTATCCCTGGAACCAAGGATGTGAATCCTGATTTGACTGAATACGTGACTACGAAAGCATTGGACGGGGTATACACCATGATTGCAGTGGAAGAAAAGGAGATTCGAGAAAAAGTTTCATCAAGAACCACGGATTTACTTAAAAAAGTATTCGCTTTGCAAGATGGTTCATAATTTTTTCTTAATTACACAATATCAACAACATAAAGCCGTTAATAATTCAAAGAAACAGGTTAATTATAACAAATTCCTAAAGTTTATTTAACCCTTGCGAGAGCGTTATATTGGAATTTTGTAAAATATTATCTGAGTTAGCATTTTTTTGAGTTAGTTAGTTTAAACCGGTGTTCGCACCGGTTTTTCTTTTTAGGAGGGTTTCCCACACCAACTCCTTTTACCCTTTTTGCAAATTTGTTAAATAACCAATGACTTGTTGGTTGAAAATATTGGGCTGCTCGACGTTGACCACATGTCCGCATTTTTCAATAACGAATAAGGTCGCTTCCTTGTGGGTTTTCACAATTTTCTGGATAGTTGGCAAAAAGAGATAATCCTCTTCACCCATAACATAAAATGTAGGTACGGAAATATCTACCGTTCTGAAAAAGCGAAGCAGTGGATTGATTTCGGACGCAAGTTTAAACCAACGAATGAACTCTTTCTGATATAGTTTTTTCGCTTCCCGCACAAATAGGGAACGTGACTCCCTATGGTTTTTGTTCGGCATAATGATAAACGCGAAAAACTTATACAACCATAAATACGGTACCACTGACTTAAAAATAACACCCAACCGCATCAGTACCTGTGACCTAAAGTTCAATTTCATAATGGCACCACCCATAATCATGCTTTTAACCCGGCTGGGATGATTCTCGGCAAGGTTGCGAATAAGAATGGTTCCCAAGGAAATACCAATAAAGTGACTTTGGGCAATTTTTTCATGATTCATTACCTCTACAATATCTTCAGTAATGGAATCAAACGTATACTGGTCACTAAACGCATCCTTCAAATTTGGTTTGGAGTTGCCGTGCCCTCTTAAATCCAATAGCAAAATATTGAAATGCTTTCTGAAATCTCGAAGCTGCTTGAACCAAATGGTCGAGCTCCCTCCCGCGCCGTGCACAAAAGTGACCCAATCTTTACTGGTTTTATGGTGATATGTTGTGTAATGCAGCATCTCGCGAGCCGTTAAAGTACGTTAATTTTTCTCTAATGTTTTTCTAAAAAAATCCCACTAAGGTTTCCCAAGCGTTAAATTTTAGATAAAGTACCTGATTTCTAGATGTATACAAGCATCTCCCCTCATCCAAATCCGCTTTCCGAACGTATATTTGTTGGAACAAATCTTATGAAGATGCAGAAACAGTATTGCAAAGTCGGAGCAGTAACACCTATCACAAGTGGCAATCACGCCATTTCTACCTTAGAGGTAAGATATGCTAGCTTTCTACAGAAAGCCAGCGAGTCGCAATTGAATCCCAATTTGGGCGAGTTTTTCAATAGAAAAGCCGAACAAATCAGAAAAGTGTTGGAAAGTTTGGCTTAAGCCAACTGCTTCGAACTTAATATTTCACTCATTTCTCGCTGAATGACCAGCGCAGATGCCCTTGCTTTTTGGTCAAAGTCTTCTTCTTTAGAGGCATAAATAATCCCACGGGAAGAATTTACCAATAGACCAACATTTTCATTTAATCCATACTGGCAAACTTCTGCCAAACTACCACCTTGCGCTCCCACTCCTGGTACCAGGAAAAAACTGTCGGATGCAATTTCCCTTATCTCACTCAGAAAAGAGGCTTTTGTGGCACCCACTACAAACATCAAATTTTGTGAATTTTGATATTCCAAACAGGTTCGAATCACGGATTTGTATAAAGCTTCCTCTTCCAAAAGCTTGGTTTGAAAGTCGTATGCCCCGGCATTGGAGGTCAGCGCTAAAACAATGGCGTGTTTATCTGGAAAATCCAAAAAGGGTTCCACAGAATCCTTTCCCATATAAGGTGCTACGGTTATTGAATCAAAAGCCAATGTCTCAAAAAACGATTTCGCATAGCGAGATGCCGTATTGCCAATATCTCCGCGTTTTGCATCCGCAATGGTGAATTGCTCTGGATAATTGGCATTGATATAGTCAATGGTCTTTTCCAAAGAATGCCATCCTTTGGTCCCATAAGCTTCATAAAAAGCAGTGTTGGGTTTATATGCTACACAGAGGTCATGGGTAGCATCTATAATCGCCTTATTGAACTCAAATATAGGGTCATCTTGTTGTAATAAATGCGGTGGAATCTTTTCAAGGTCGGTATCTAGCCCCACGCATAGGAAGGACTTCTTTGACCGGATTTGCTGCACTAAAGCGTCTGTGGTCATAACTAGAAAATCTCGGAGGCTTCTTTCAGTTTTTCGGTAGTTTCCACCAACATCAGTTCATCAAT
>CALBPG010000041.1 GCA_937899065.1 uncultured Allomuricauda sp. | reverse complement strand
GGAATTTGAGGGCAAATGGACCTTGCCTGGGGGCTATTTAGTCAAAGAAGAATCAACCAACGATGCAGCGGTACGTGTCTTGGAAGAACGAACAGGCGTAAAACAGTCTTTTTTGAAACTGTTTACGGTTTTTGGTGGGGCCAAACGGAATTTTAAGGAAGAGTTTCGAGAGGTGGCTGAAAAACTTGATATGCCTTGGAGCGAAGACTTATGGATTAACGGCCGTTTTGTTTCCATGGTGTATTATGCGTTAGTGGATATTGACAAAACCCAACCTACAGGTGGCGAGTGGCAACAGTCTTTTGGGTGGCATGACATTAAGGAATTGCCTGAAATGTGGTTGGACCATGAAGCAATGGCCCATGCCGCCATGCAAAAATTACAACGAGATATCACCTTAGAGCATATTTCCTTCAATCTACTGCCGGAAGAATTTACGATGCCAGAGTTGCATCGGCTTCACGAAACCATTCTGAACAAAAAATTGGAGCGTAGTCGCTTCCAAAAGAAAATGCTTTCTCTGGGCATTTTTGAACGCTTGCCGGAACCCAAACAAGATGCTCCGAGAAGAAAACCATTTTTATATCGTATCAAAACAGAACTCCAAAACTCGTAATCATGAAAAGACGCACTGCCATTAAAAATAGTTTGTTGGGCACTGGAGCCCTATTGGCTGCAAGTCCCTTTGAAAAAGTCTTAGGGCAATCCCCAGCTGAGTTCGAATCCAAAATCAATATCGGGGTGCAACTTTTTACGATTCCCAAAATGGCAGAGGCAGATTTGAAAGGTACCTTACAAACCCTTTCTGAACTGGGATACACCGAAATCGAATTTTTTGGTCCTTATGGTTTTAGCTCTGAAAAAGCGATTGCGGATTGGGAGAACATCAAGCCCATGCTCGGTCTTGAAAAGAACGCTTTTTATGGGTATTCGGTAAAAGAAACTGTGGCCCTGTTAAAGACCTTCAAGCTTTCTACTCCATCCTTGCATACGGATTTGGATACGCTTCGAAATAACCTGGATAAAATGCTGGATGCGGTAGCGCCTTTGGAAGCCAAATATTTGGTTTTACCGGCCATACAAGAGCAACGAAACAGTTTGGAGGACTATAAAAAGTATGCGGAAGAGTTTAATGCCATTGGTGAAAAAATGTCCAAATACGGAATGAAGTTCGTGTATCATAACCATGGGTATGAACACAAAGCTTTTGACAGAGAAATTCCTATGGATTTCTTATTGCAAAACACGAACGAAGCGTATGTGCAATTTGAATTGGATGTTTTTTGGATGCAAGCCGCAGGGGCGAATCCCATCGACTACCTCAAAGCCTATCCCAATCGATTCAAGCTGTTGCACCTAAAAGACGCCAAGGAACCTTTCCGATTTGCTGGAGATGGGACTACCCCCGAGGAATGGGTCCAAGGTTTCCCTTTTATGAGCGACCCTGGTGATGGGGTATACGATATCAAGGGCATTGTGGAACAGGGTATCAAATCGGGTGTAGAACACTTCTTTTTGGAACGTGATTTGACCCCAGAGCCAGAAAAAACCTTGAAAAACTCTTATGAATACCTCGCTGGTCTGTAGCTCGCACCTACAAATCGAACTTGATTCCTTGAGCCAACGGTAGTTCTGTGGTGTAGTTGATAGTGTTCGTTTGTCGACGCATATACACTTTCCAAGCATCTGAACCACTTTCCCGGCCTCCACCGGTTTCTTTTTCACCACCGAACGCACCACCAATTTCAGCACCGGAGGTACCAATGTTGACATTGGCGATTCCGCAATCACTTCCCGCAGCAGACAAGAAAGCCTCTGCTTCCCGAAGGTTTTTGGTCATAATAGCCGAAGACAAACCTTGTTTAACCCCGTTTTGTAATGCAATCGCGTCATTTACATCCCCAGAATATTTTAGCAGATATAAAATAGGCGCAAAAGTTTCTTCCTGAACAATTTGAAAATGGTTTTCAGCTTCGGCGATAGCAGGCTTATCGTTACAACCGCTTTCAATACCATCTCCCGTAAGCACTCCACCTTCTACAATAACCTTACCTCCCGCTGCTTTAACTGTTTCAAGCGCCTTGCTGTATTGAGCAACAGCTTGGGTATCGATTAGCGGTCCAACATGCATGTTCTCATCCAAAGGGTTACCAATTTTGAGTTGTTGGTAGGCATCTACCAAGGCAGTTTTCACTTGGTCATAAATAGAATCGTGGATGATGAGTCTTCGCGTAGAAGTACAACGTTGCCCTGCTGTACCTACCGCACCAAAAACAGCACCGATAACGGTCATTTTAATATCTGCATCAGGTGTGACGATGATAGCGTTGTTCCCACCAAGCTCCAAAAGGGATTTTCCCAAACGAGCTCCTACTGTGGCCGCAACCGCTTTTCCCATGCGAGAAGAACCTGTAGCCGAAACCAAAGGAATTCGGGTATCCTTGGAAAGCATTTCGCCGACGGTAGAATCGCCATTGATTAAACATGAAATACCTTCAGGCAAATTGTTTTCTTGAAGCACATGGGCGATGATATTTTGACACGCTACGCCACATAAAGGTGTTTTTTCAGAAGGCTTCCACACACAAACATCTCCACAAACCCACGCTAAAGCCGTATTCCAAGCCCAAACCGCAACGGGAAAGTTGAAAGCGGAAATAATTCCAACTACGCCCAATGGATGATATTGTTCATACATACGGTGACCCGGTCTTTCAGAATGCATGGTCAATCCGTGCAGCTGTCTGGAAAGTCCAACTGCAAAATCGCAGATGTCTATCATTTCCTGAACCTCGCCCAATCCCTCTTGATAGGATTTTCCCATTTCGTAAGAAACCAATTTTCCCAAAGGTTCTTTGAGCTCCCTAAGTTTTTCACCGAACTGTCGTACAATTTCCCCGCGTTTTGGAGCTGGAAGTGTTCTCCAATGCGCGAAGGCAGTCTGCGCGGTTTGCATTACTTTTTCATAATCCTCTGCGGTGGTAGCGGATACTTTACCTATGACTTGGCCATCTACCGGAGAAAAGGAAGTAATGGTTTCTCCAGAACCAAAGTTTTGCGCCCCTGTTGAGGTACCGGCATTTATCTCCTTCAAACCTAGCGCATCAAACACTTGCTCTAATCCAAAACTATGGGCGACAGACGATATTTCTAACATTTGAATGTTGTTTTGTTATATTTTCCACAAAACTACGAAGAAAGTGGTTTTGCGTACGCTTGTGAACTACAAATAATGTGCTAGTACTAGAAAGGCCAAAGCTAATACCGCTGGTACCCCTTGAACGAAGAAGATTTTCTTGGAAACGCTAACCGCTCCATATAGCGCTGCAACAATTACACAGGATAAAAAGAAGAGTGCTACATTAAATTGCCATTCGGGATTGGAAATGAAAATAGACCACACCAAACCGGCCGCTAAAAAACCGTTGTAAAGTCCTTGATTGGCTGCCATAGCCTTAGTAGGCTCAAATAAATCCTTCGGAAAGTTTCGAAACACCTTCTTACCCTTGGTGGTCCAAGCAAACATTTCCAGCCACAAAAAATAAAAGTGTAAAAGGGCTACTAGCGCAGTAAGTAATTTGGCAACGATTAACATACTTCTAATTTTCGGTTACAAAACGTTTATCCACGGGCATTACCGTACCGCAGTCGGAACAGGTGCGAAGACTTTTTGAGCCGTAAAAATGCTTGAAATGTCCTAGAAAATCTTTCTCAATGTCTTCCAAGGTGAAATAGACTTCATGCAATTTATGATTGCAATTGTCACAAAACCATATCAAGCCATCTTTTCCTTTTAAGTCTTTTCGTTTTCGTTCGACGACCAGACCGATTGAACCTTCGTGGCGCACGGGCGAATGCGGAACTTTAGCAGGATGTAGATACATGTCTCCCGGTCCCAATTTCATGGTTTTCTTTTGTCCGTCTTCTTGGATATGAACCTCGATTTCCCCTTCGAGTTGGTAAAAGAGTTCTTCCGTCTCGTTGTAGTGGTAATCCTTTCGGGCATTCGGTCCAGCGACAATCATAACAATGTAATCCCCTGCCTCTTTGTAAAGGTTTTTATTCCCAACAGGAGGTTTCAGAGTTGAACGATTGTCTTCAACCCATTGCATTAAATTGAAGGGTTTGCGTGTCGCCATCCTTTAAATTTTCTGTAAGATATAAAAAGATGGCGGTTCGCTTCGCGTGTTTAAATCGCCATTATTTCAAGGTCAGAAATATCTGAGTGAAATATGGTTTACCCGAAGCATCCAAACTAACCTTAAGTGCCGTGTGTGAGTATGACCCCTCAAGGGTTCCTTTGTGATCGCTGCTATCCAACCAACCTTCCAATGCTTTTTCAGCAGTGCCATAGAATCGCGCAACGTTTTCAGCAACTTCCGAAGCACTCGTCTCATTTGAGATGCTTGCGGCGCGACTGTTGAAATTGTCATGGCTTAGTCGATTTTGCGAAATCATATAGGTATTGTGGTCTTCGGCGTACTTTTCTACTGAGGGCATAGACAACAGCATTGATTTGCCTAATTGGTCACGGTGTTCATTGATTAAGTTCAATAACTCAATCTCCATTTGTGCCACATCTATTGGATTGATTTGACCGTCAGTACCGGTCCCTACGGGTAGTTCGCCATTGGATTCACTTTGTGAACAGGTCACGAAAAGTGAACCCATCACCAAAACGGCGATGATTCTCAATGTTCTCATTTTCATATACGATTTTAGAAACCGTTAGTATTCTCTTGTGCTCAAATGCTAAACTATTGGAGCTTAAAGGGGAGCCCCAATAAAATCCATCAAGCACCCGATTCAACCGATAAGTGACCGGTTTGAATTGCTTTTCTTACAGATACGGGATGATTAGAGAAGCCGTTGGTCGGGAAAACAGTTCCTTTTACGGATGGGACTCAAATAACTTCTTCGTACTGTCCGTTTTCGTGCGCTTCTTTTTTCTCCAGTACAAAATCAAAAACGAAAGCTCCTATATCACGTACTGGCGCATAAAGGATTGAACTTTCTCGGGTTTCTTCCCCAACAATGTTGAATTGTGCATCCAAACGGTCAAAAAAGACAAGTAAAGCGCCTAGGATAACGGCTACGCGCAGCGCACCAAAGACACCTCCTGCTATGGTATTTAACCAACCCAACATGGCGAAATTGGCAATTTTGGTCAAAAACTTTCCGGCAAAATGAACTAACACGACTATGATGAAAAATGTAATAAGAAAAGACGCAATCTTGGCTTGGTTTCCTGACCAATTCCATGTTTCGTTCAAACAATTGGCCGTCACATAAGAAAATCGAATGGCACCGTAAAGTCCTGCAATAAGGGCAACAAGGGAAGCAATTTCAACAAACAACCCATTACGCAAGCCCTTGTATAGGCCCCAAATCAACAATACACCTAGAACAATATCCAAAAAGCTCATCGACCGATTTTAACAAATATAGCCTATTGGTTCGTACTTTTGTTTTTGCTGTACTAGCGATATGGGAAGAGATGATGTATTAAAATCACGATGGGAACTTTTGGTGCGAACGCTGTCCGACCGATTCTCGGATGGTGAAGATTTGGACCTTGATGGGATGTTGTATTTGGTGGGCGTGCAAGAACTCGGGGATTATCAAAGGTCATTTAAAAAAGACGAGAAGATAAACCTGATGCATATCGCAATTTGTCGTCTGTTGGAACCCTATGGCTATTATGATTTTGATTTTTTTGATGATGATGGCTGGCCACACTACAAGATGGTTCAACAACTCCCTCCGCTAAAGGCTGGAGAGCAATCTGTACTGATGAAAGAGGCGCTCGTTCAATATTTTTTGGACAAAAAGGTAATAGAGTAGCATAGTGATGTGAAATAAGCCTAAAGAATACTAACTTGCACACCTTCTGATGGACAGCTACCCATCAGAAATGATGATTCCTTAACGTTTGTATCGGGAAACACCCTTCTCTTTGCAAGGTTTGGTCAAAAAAAGAATAAGCTATGAAAGAAAGTATTCGTTTTTCCAATGTAGATAGAGCTTCCAAAATAGTGGAAATCAAAAAAACCCACTTTGATTTGGTTGTGATTGGTGGCGGGATAACCGGAGCTGGAATTGCCTTGGATGCCGCCTCTAGAGGAATGAAAGTGGCCTTGCTTGAAAAAGGGGATTTTGCTTCGGGCACCAGTAGTAAATCCACCAAATTGATTCATGGCGGACTTCGCTATTAAATGCTATATGTATTTTGGTTGGTGAAAGATGTGGGCTCCGAGCGTGCTTTCTTGCACATGTTGGCTCCGCATCTAGTCCTACCTGAAAAGATGTTGTTACCCTTAATAGAGGGAGGTTCCTATGGCAAATGGCTTACCTCCATAGGATTGAAGGTCTATGATATTTTGGCCCAAGTTTCTGGGGACGACAAACGCCAAATGTTGGAGAAAAAGGAAGCAATGAAACTGGAACCCCTGCTTCCGAAAAAGATATTGAACGGTGCTGGCTATTACGCTGAGTATCGTACGGACGATTCCCGACTCACCATTGAAAACCTCAAAACCAGCTTGCAATACGGTGCCCAGGCCTTGAACTATGCGAAAGTAACCGACTTTTTATATAAAGATGGTCAAGTAAATGGGGTAGAGGTATGCGATGAGGTCACGGGAAAAACCTTTTCCATTTCTGCAAAGCAAGTGGTGAGTGCCGCGGGTCCTTGGGTAGATGAATTGCGCAGCGTAAACAATTCCAAAAAGGGAAAACGCTTGCATCTTACCAAAGGGGTACACTTGGTATTTCCAAAAAAGAAACTTCCCGTAAAACAATCTGTGTATTTTGATATTCCTGATGGGCGTATGATGTTCGCCATCCCTCGCGGAAAGGTGACCTACGTGGGCACTACGGATACCAACTTTAATTTGGATAAAGATGATATCAAAATAGATGTGGCCGATGCCATCTATTTGATTTCAGCCGTAAACAATATGTTCCCTGACATCAATTTGGAGCTGGAAGATGTTATTTCTTCATGGGCTGGGCTTCGTCCCTTGATTCATGAGGAAGGTAAATCAGCTTCTGAATTATCCAGAAAAGATGAGATTTTTACCTCTGATTCCGGTTTGATTAGTATCGCTGGCGGAAAGTTGACAGGGTATCGAAAAATGGCCGAGCGCATTGTGAATCGCGTGACCAAAAAGATGGAAGAAGAACAGCAGTTGGTTTTTGAACCGTGCACTACAGACAAGATTCCACTTTGCGGAAATGAGTTCAAGAAATTCAAACATGTAAAGAAATATATCGCAGAGGTGTATTCGCGTTTGAAGGAAGAAGGATTCTCTGAATACGATGCTTGGTATTTGGTGACCACCTACGGCAAACAAACGGAAAGTATTTTGGAAGCTTTTGCAGCATTAAAAGGGGAATCAGTAGCCGAAAGATTGATTCGCGCCGAAGTGCAGTTTTCCATAGCCAACGAGATGGTGTTGAATCCCATGGATTTCTTTATTCGTAGAACAGGACGCTTGTATTTCGATATCGACAGCATTCGCGAACATCAAGATGCAGTTCTTTTCGAATTTCAACAAGCATTTGGTTACGACAAGGAACAACTTTCTGAATTCATAACAGCTTTGGAAGAAGCGCTGGAATCACACTCTAATTTTTCGTTGGAGCGGGTTTAGTCCAACCTTTCCGTAAGTTTTGTAAAAATCTTTTTGGGGTTCTTTCCTTTATATAAAATGGAATGAACGGCATCAATAATGGGCGTTTTGGACTTCTTTTCCAGACGTTCCATCAAATCATGTGCACTTTTTGCCGCATAATACCCTTCAGCAACCATGTTCATCTCCATCATGGCGCTCTTTACGGTATATCCTTTGCCAATCATGTTGCCAAACATACGGTTTCGGCTAAAAATAGAGTACCCTGTGACCAACAAATCCCCCAAGTAAGCGGAATTGTTGATGTTGCGTTTCATTTTATGAACACAGGCGATAAAACGCTTCATTTCGCGGATGGCATTGCTCATCAGCACACTTTGAAAATTGTCGCCATAGCCCAATCCATGCGCAATACCCGCTGCAATGGCATAAATGTTCTTAAGCATTGCGGCATATTCAGTTCCGATAATATCATCGGATATTTTGGTTCGGATGTAGTGACTTTTCAGCTGATTGGCCACCAGTTCTGCTTTTGCGGTATCCGCGCAAGCGATGGTTAAATAGGAAAGCCGTTCCAAAGCAACTTCTTCTGCATGACAAGGACCAGTGATTACGCCAATACTTTCAAAAGGAACTTGGTATCGTTCATGAAAGTGCTCGCCTACAATCAAACCCGTTTCAGGAACAATTCCCTTGATGGCTGAAAAAACCACTTTGGTAGCGAGCGGAACGGAAGCCTTTTGTAGTTCTGCTTCCAAAAAAGCTGAAGGAATCGCAAAAATCAAAATGTCATAATTGCTAATGACTGTATCCAGATTTGAGCTTAAATCCAGTTTGGAAACCTCAAACTGCGCTGAACTGATATATTGTGGATTGTTGCCTTCCTGTTGCAAATGACGGATTATGGAATCGTTCCGAATGTACCAACCCACTGTATCCAGATTTTCAGAAAGCATTTTGACCAAGGCAGTACCCCAACTTCCTCCGCCAACTACGGCGACTTTTGGTTGATTGTTCATGTAGGTGAATTTCACATCAAAGCTAAAGATTCCGGCGAACAACCTATTAACAACTGATTATCAAAACATTATGATTTTTGGCATAGTGCTTGGTTTGTATAGTACAAATACCACTACTATGAAACGAACAATACACTTTCTCAGCTTGTTTTTTATTGGACTGCTCGTCAGTTCATGTTATACCGAAGTTATTATTGAAGATGATTTTATCGAAGAATCCCCAGTAAATACTGCTCTGGTTTTGGAATCTTTTGATTTATGGTACGTTGATATCAATGCGAGTAATGTTCGTGCTTCCGTACCTTTCTTGCAGAACGCCTTCACGGTATCCTTCAACAGGGGTGTGTTGTTTGCCAATAACAATTTGGTAGGGATTGGTAGAACCGGAAACGGAATCGGAATTGATGTGGGGTCTTACGGAACCCTAGCTGGTGCTGTAGAAATCAATCATGATTTGGATGGGCGATGGATTTTGGAAGTATATGCCCTCAACAGCGATACGATTGAGTTATATGATGCCAATTCGGATTCGAGCTATGTGTTGCGCGGTCATTATACTAATACCATTGATTATACAGGAATTTTTTACGACAACTTCCACTTGTTTTTGCAAGAATACCGAGCATGGGAAAAAAGTTTTACTAGCGAAGTAGGAGCCCTTAATGATTTTGATGATGAAAACTACCTGCGCTTTGTATCCGGTAACGGTCGTGGAACCTTTGAATCGTCGATTGATGCTGTGGGATTGGCCCCGGGACAGATTCAATGGGATTATGTTGGAAACTATGAAGTATTTGACGTGGCCAACGATGAAACGCTCAAAACTTTAACACTCGATTACGACTTTTTGGGCAATGATTATTTTGAACTCTACGTTATCAACGATGGAACCATAGAGCTATATCATGTCCCAAGTGGAACTACCTACGAGTTCAGAGGACGAGGCTATCAGCAGTTCTTGAAAGGCGATGGGAAGCAAGGCAAACCAAGAATTAAGTCTGCCAATGCGACCATGCAAGTAAAGGCACAAAAGAAAATGTAAGGACTTGATAAAAGTCTCGACAAAATAAATAGTTTTTTGGTTGGTTATTTAGTTAGGAATCGCCCCAGAACAATTGTTCGGGGCGGTTCTTTTTTTAAACCACCCGCACCTTGAAGTCAGACGGATTTTGGCCTGTAATCTTTTTGAAGCTACGATTGAAATAGGATAAACTTTCAAAACCACATTCGTAGCAAGCCTCACTTACATTCTTTCCTTTCAGCAATAATCGCTTCGCTTGACTAATACGATATTGATTCAAGAATTCCACAAAAGTACTACCCGTAGCTTTTTTGAAATACCGGCAAAAGGCAGGTTTGGTAAGGTTGCACAAAGCGGCTACTTGTTCCAAAGCTATCTTGTGTTGGTAATGTTCATCGATATAACCATAGATTTTCCGCAAACGGGCTTGGGCTTTTGCGCTGTATTTATGCACAAAGGGTTTGGTGTGCAAAAGTTGAAATTCGCTGGATTGGGCCAATTTCTTTAATATCCGTAGCGTGGTCATAAAGAATTCAAATGGTTCCACTTCATGAAGGGTTTTCATCATTACTCCTACCTTTTGTTTGGTTTCTCCATGAAAGGCAATACCATAGCGGGAGAGCTCCAATAACCTGTCAACCTGTTTCAGTTCAGGAAGACTACCCACCACCTTTTCTCTAAAATCAGACTTCATATGCAACACCTCTTTTCGATAAGAAGTAGTTACGCCATGGTCAAAATTGAGGTGCGGAATATTTGGACCGATAAGTACTAAATCGCTGTTGTGGTAATCGGAGATATGGTCACCAACATGTCTTTTGGCACTTGCCCCTTCAATATAAACCAACTCCAATTCGGGGTGAAAATGCCAGTAGAAAAGATGATTTAGCTTAGGATCATGCAAGAGTCGAAACGGACTTTTGGCATTGGGCGATATGGTTTCGAGCTGTACTTTCATCAGTATGTTCAGACTGAACTTACACGAAATTGACGTAAAAAATACAGTTTGAAGAATAAAATATCAATATTGTTCAAATATGAATCAATATCACGGTAGAATCCAATTAGCCAACTTGATAGTTTTGAATTCAAGAATCAAATCCTGAAGTATGAAGCAAGCAGCAAAAATGGAAATGGCCAATAAGGCACATGAAGAAATTCCTGGAAACCCTTCAACAGCGACCAGCAGCAAATTGCACTTAAACGACCGTTCCAATGGAATACCCTTAAGGGTTTTGTCCGAAGCGGATTGGAAATTCTGGTTGCACAATGGATACATCGTTGTCAAAAATGCAATTCCCAAAGCACAAGCACAAGCTACTGCAGATTTCCTATGGGAGTTTGATGAAAAAGACCCAAATGATTCCAACACATGGTATACTCCGCCGAGAGCCGAAATGCAAATGAAAGAACTCACGGGAACGGGAATGGTTGAGGTCTATAACCACCAAAAATTATGGAACAATCGTCAAACCCAAAAAGTGTATGACGCTTTTGTAGATGTTTGGGGTACTGAGAAACTATGGGTGACGATTGACCGAGCCAACCTAAACTTCCCACAGCGCTCAGGAGAGGAAAAAAAGGGGTTTATCCATTGGGATTATGACCCTGAAACCAAACCCCAAAATGTGCAAGGGGTGTTGGCGTTGGCAGACCAGACAGATGAAAACATGGGCGGCTTTCAATGCATCCCGTGGCTTTATCGCAATTACGATACTTGGAAATTAAGCCAGCCCGAAGACCGAAATCATTTTCAGCCTAATCTAGAAGGTTTGGAAGATAAAATTGTAAAGGTGAAGATGGAAGCTGGGGATTTACTCATTTTCAACAGTACCGAGCCCCATGGCATCCGACCCAATAAATCCAAGGATAAAGTTCGGATAGCCCAATACATTTCCATGATGCCTGCCGAAGAAGAGAATACCGCTTTAAAAGAATGGCGTATCAACTCATGGAAAAACCGAGTTGCTCCTGAGGGATATGCTTTTCCTGGGGACCCTAGAAATTGGGAACGAGAAAAATACGAGACTGCTAAGCTTACCCCCCTTGGAGAGCGATTATTGTGACTAACTTCGTGGTAAGGCTGTCAAATCCGTAAAAATGAAATAGTTCCCGTGCTACTTTTGGGAATAGTTCTATTTTTGCCCGCTTCAAAACGTGGGCAATGAAAAAGTACCTGAACCTTTTTGATTTTTCGCAGAAAGTAAATTACCGTACGGAAGTTTTATCTGGCTTGACCGTCGCTTTAGCCTTGGTTCCAGAGGCAATTGCTTTTGCCTTTATTGCGGGTTTATCTCCTCTGACCGGGCTGTACGCAGCTTTCGTAATGGGCTTGGTGACCTCTATTTTGGGAGGTCGTCCGGGAATGATTTCTGGTGCAACAGGAGCCGTTGCTGTAGTGATTGTCAGTTTGGCTAAAGATTATGGTGTGGAATATGTTTTTGCAGCGGTGATTTTGGCTGGGATTCTGCAAGCCGCAGCAGGATTCTTACGATTGGGGAAATTGATGCGCTTAGTGCCTCATCCCGTTATTTTTGGTTTTGTAAATGGTCTGGCTATCATCATTTTCTTATCCCAAGTAGACCAGTTTAAAACTGCTGATGGAGAATGGCTTCAAGGCACATTGCTCTACACCTTTGTGGGATTGGTATTGTTGACCATGTTGGTTATCTGGGGGCTTCCTAAACTTACTAAAGTGGTTCCCGCTTCTTTGGTAGCTATTTTGTTGGTTTTCGGGTTGGTGTTTTTCCTAGATATCGACACCAGAAGTATTGGCGATATTGCCTCGATTAAAGGAAGCTTTCCTCCCTTTCATATTCCTGAAATCCCATTGACTTTGGAAACCCTTCAAATCATTTTTCCATATGCGGCAATTGTTGCTGGCGTGGGGCTGATTGAGAGTTTACTTACGCTTAATATTGTGGATGAAATCACCGAAACACGAGGTAGAGGTAACAAAGAAGCCGTGGCCCAGGGCACGGCGAACATCCTTTCGGGACTTTTTTCAGGAATGGGTGGCTGCGCCATGATTGGGCAGAGTCTTATCAATACCTCCAACGGTGCAAGAGCCCGCTTGTCTGGTATTGTGGCATCTGTCATGTTGCTTATGTTTGTCATGTTTGGTTCCAGTTTGATTGAGAAGGTTCCTATGGCAGCCTTGACCGGTCTAATGATTATGGTCGCTTTAGGAACGTTTGAATGGGCCAGTTTGCGCGTATTCAAAAGAATGCCCAAGTCGGATGTTTTGGTGATGGTTTTGGTGACCTTGGTGACCATTTTCCTTCACAATTTGGCACTAGCCGTTTTGGTTGGTGTGATTATTTCTGCTTTGGTTTTTGCGTGGGACAATGCCCTTCGCATCCGTGCACGAAAGCATGTTGACGACGATGGGGTAAAATACTATGAGATTTACGGCCCCTTGTTTTTCGGAAGTACCACCTTGTTTGCTGAAAAGTTTGACGTGCAAAATGACCCTGAAGAGGTAGTTATTGATTTTGCGGAAAGTAGGTTGGTAGATATGTCGGCCATCGAAGCCGTGAACAAAATCACGGAACGTTATAAAAAGGTAGGGAAGAAAGTTCACCTAAAGCATTTGAGTCGAGATTGCAGAAGACTGCTGGCCAATGCTGATGATATTATCGAAGTCAACGTGATGGAAGACCCTACCTATAAAGTGGCTGTGGATAAGATTTGGCCTTATAAATAAAAGTTAATCCACTATTTTCTTTCAAAAGAAAAGAAAGTAAATAGCGATAACTATCATGCATAACAAAATAAAGGCGTAGCTGTACTGTTTGATTTCCAGAATACGGTCTTTTCTTGCTTGCGCTATGATTTTGTCGCGAATTTTCTTTTGCTCAAAAGGAGTGAGCTCTTTAAAATGAAGCTCACCTTCACCGGAGTAGTTTTCATACGCTTCTCGAATTTCTTTGAAGCTCTTTCTTTTTTTGAGCAATGCCCTATTCGCTCTTACCACGAGCATTGCCTGACTAGCTGAACCCATAACCGAACGTTTAGTTATGGGTAGCCAAAAAGTAAATTTTGTTACGAGAAATCGTCTTAGTTCGAGCGAACCTTACCTAAAAAAACACTGACCTTGGGATTGATGGGATTCCCGCTAGCCCTTCGCAGCATGGTAATTTGCCCAGCATGGTAAATGCAATCCGAAAGCATACCATTAATGAGATTCCAATATGGGAAAGCGGTACTATTGTCTCCATTTTGAAAAACCACTTGAAACGTTTCAAATTCTTCGGCAGTTTTCCCTTGCATGGCTTCACTGGCCTGCTTTAGGTTTCGAAGGGTTTTCTCCCTAAGGATTTCATAGGGAATACTTGAAAAGTCAGCTGGTCGTACATTGGGTGTCGCCGTAGGAGCGTTCAATATCATCTCAGACATCCCATAAATATGCTGGAGTATTTCCAAAACGGGCCTACCATCTTCTGAAGGTTTATAGGCCAAATCTGTTGGAGTAAGACCTTCGGAGGCCCAATAATACCGAAAACCCAAACCATCAATCATACGAGAGACCACGTTTCCAGAAGTATAATCTTCAGGGTATTCCGGAATCTCTTGATATGGAATTTCCTGTGACTTTAATTCATTTCCCATAGTAGATAATAATACTAGTCTTAATAGAGTAGTAAAGAACACAGAGGAGTTGCTTCTTTTGGCCATTCTAGTTATCATTTTGTGAGATTTTAAAGGGTACGAAGGTATTCTGCAATTTCGCGCGCTTCTTCTTCGCTTAAATTCTGATTGTTCATTACCGCTTGGTACTCTTTTAGAAGTGCTTTGGCGATGGGGTCTTCGCGGAGCATTCCATCGGGATTCAGTATCATGTTCATCACCCATTCAGGACTTCTTCGTTCATAAAGCCCCACCATAGCCGGTCCTATCATGCGTTCGTCAATCATGTGACAGCGCATACAAAGAGCGTTGAATTTTGACTCTCCGTTGGCGGCCATGTCTTCATCAATTTGCTCGGGAAATGAAAGGGACTCAATCGGACCAATGCCCTTATTTTCCAAATCCACAGGAATGGGTTCCTTGACCTTTTCTTCTTGCGGGACTGTTTTGGTATACTTCACTTCAAAATTATCCTCCTTCTCCTGCTTTGGTTTGCAATTCCAAAAAAGTGTCATAGACAATAAAGCATAGAGCAAGGGCCATCTCAATTTGGGATTCATAAAACTAAAATTGTGTTCTCTCCGCTAAAATTACAAAAATTGGAAGCCAGCTTCATGCTGAAATCGATGCATTCAGGTTTGGGAATGAAGATAGATTGATAATTTTCCCGTAATTTTCAGAATTAATTAACGTGCCATTACAATCCATATGAGAAAGCTGTTTTTTTTAAGTGCAATGAGTCTTCTTTTTGTTTTCGTCGGCTGTGGTGAAAAGAAAGAGGAAAAAAAGGAAGAAGGGTTCCAGGTAAGCAGAACCAAAAAAGAAGAGAAAAAAGAAGTTGACGAAAATGTTATCGCACTTTCTTCGAACGATTTGATGCAGTTTGACAAGTCGGAATTAAAAGTAACCGCTGGAAAGAAAGTAACCTTGACGCTTCGTCATACCGGAAAAATGGATAAAATGGTCATGGGCCATAATTTCGTTTTGTTGGCTGCTGGCACAGATTTGGCTGATTTTGCCGCTACCGCTGCGGTAGCCAGGGAAACCGAATACATACCAGAAAGCGATGCGATACTTGCATATACCAAGTTGATAGGAGGCGGTGAGTCCACTTCGATTACGTTTGATGCGCCAGCAGCAGGCACCTACGATTATCTATGTAGTTTTCCAGGGCATTACGGGGTGATGCAAGGAAAGTTGATTGTAGAGTAAAAAATCTTTATTTGTTTTCTTATAGATTCAGGGCAGGTATTTTTTCCTTGAAAAAGGCAAGCGCCCGTCTCTCTGTATAGGTGATATTTTTAGGTCCCCAAAACCCTACGTGCCCTCCGTATTTAGGAGTCTCCAGAAAGAAGGATTTCGAATTTTCCGCTTCGAAAAAAGGAAAACAGTGCTCTCCTAGAAAAGAATCGTTTTGGGCATTGATCAACAACGCCGGTATCTGAATGTTTGGCAAAAACTGCCTAGCACTGCACTTTTGATAGTAATCGTTCGCATCCATAAAATTATGGGCCTTGCTGGTATAGAAATTATCAAAATCCTTTAGCGTGATGATGTGTCGAATATCTTTTTCCACAACCAAATCGGGAAACATTTCCTGTTTTTGTCGCAGTTTGGCCAAAAGGTGTTTTTTGAAGCGTTTCGCATAGAGTACATTTTTGGGAGACATCAGCATTTCGCAGGAATCGGTCAAATCGCAGGGAACTGAAATGGCCACGGCAGCTTTAATCTGCTTCGGAATGGGATTGCCTTCGCCCAAGTATTTTAAAGTAAGGTTGCCCCCCAAGCTGAAGCCTTTGATAAAAATGGTATCATACCGATTTAAAGAAATCACATGCTCCACTATTTCAACCAAATCTTCCGTAGCACCCGAATGGTATGATCGAAACCTCGTATTTGGACTACCGCTACAACCTCTGAAATTCACGGCGCAAGTATCCCAACCCGCGGATAAGAAAACCTTAGCACTTCCCGTAATGTACGGTCGTTGTGCTGAACCTTCTAAACCATGCAAGACGATGACAAGAGTTCTTTTTTCTGAATTGGAATACGTCCAATCCAAATCCAAAAAATCCCCATCGGTAAGAGTGATACGCTCCCGTTCTTGGATGACTTCAGGAACTTTACGCAATAATCCGGCGTAAATAGTCGAAAGATGCCCGGATTTTTGCCAAAAAGGCGGGTTGTACTCAGAATGGACTAGGGGCATTAATACAAAATATTGTGTTTGGGTTTGGTTTTCTCAGGAAGGTCCTTTTCATCCAACATATCCCGTAAATCGATTTCAATCGTGGTGCATAATGCAGTCATGGGAACATCATTGATGCGACCTTCAAAAGGATCTTCGCTGTTGCTTCCTACCTTTTCCATGGTCACAAAAATCCACGAAATCAAAATAGAAAAGAAGACAATCAAAACGAGCAACCCTATATCCGCTAGGCTATGAATTTGAGATAATTGTTCCCCAAACACGCTAAGGAGTCCGAAAGGTAAAAGCAGTACAAAAATCCAAGTAAATAAAGTGCTGAAATACGCGTACTGTCTGGGGAAGGGAGTATTTTTAATCCGTTCGCATTTCCCTTGCAGGTTGTACAACTCTTCCAAATTGGCGTGTAGTACTTGTTTGTCGAACTCCGTTATTTTTTTTGCTTCCAACAACGTTTTAAGCTGTAGCCCCTGATTTTTCACAAGATGTGTAGCCACATTTTTACGCGTTTCCAAATCGGCTATCTCACTCTGAGAGAGCAAGTGCTGCATATTATGGCAACCCGGGCTTCTTTCACCATGACTATCAAATAGGCGCTCTACCGACCGATTTTCTTTTATGGAAAAACTGGTGGGCTGCCGCAGTTGAATACGTAAAGCGGTAATCCATGCGATATGACGATACACCAAAGTGCGCTGTGCTTCTGGGTGGTTTTTCACGAAGCTGAGCACGTTGTTCGTCCAGGTTCGGGAATAGTTAACGATACCACCCCAGATTTTTCGAGCTTCCCAGAACCGGTCATAGCTCTGACTGTTTTTAAAACCGATATAGAAAGCGACGGCAATACCAATGACCGAAATAGGCTGAAAAGGGATATCCAAATTTGTCCATCCTAAAAAGCTGTAAGCGGCGAAAACGGCCGTACCATAAAAGAGAAAAAACAAAAGGTTCTTCCACGAATAGCGGATGATGATGTTTACACTTATGTTTCTTTTGATATACATATTGGATAGGGTTTCTTAAAAATACTTAAATCTTCCAATCTTCAAGCTACCCTAAAGTTTTGAAACATTCTTTATTGTATTTTTAAAATACAAGGTTCGGTGGGATGCTAAAAGTCGATACCCTTCATAAACCGAGTATGCCAAAGTCAATCCTTTTATCATGAAAGACCCAAGATTTCCAGAACTCACCCAACGCCAAATCAATACTTTAAAGCCATTTGGTGAAATAGAATGTCATCAAGATGGAGTTAGGGTCTTCACGTTGGGGGATTTGCAATATGATTTTTTCGTGGTGTTGGAAGGTGCGGTGGTCATACAAGACCCTTACAACGAAGCTGAAATTGTTACGCATTATAAAAACGAGTTTACCGGAGATAGTGGAATGCTCTCAAACCGGGCAGCTCAGTTCCATGCGGTAACTGTGGGAAACACACAGGTTTTGCGCATTGTTCCTTCTGCATTGAAGCAGGCGATTGCAAGACATAGCGATATTAGTGACGTTTTGCTGAATGCCTTCCTTTTGAGACAAGAGAGTGTGTTGCGAGATTATACCGGCGGCCTCAAATTGGTGGGGTCAGGGATTTCCAAAGAAACCTATGCGATTCGGGATTTCATGGACAAAAACCACATTTGGTACAATTTCTTGGATATTGACACTTCGGAAAATGCGATTGAACTGCTCGAGAACTTCAATTTGACTGCAGAAGACCTTCCAATATTAATCAATAGCGAGGCCTCAGTTTGTCAAAACCCATCCTTAGAACAGTTGGCACGGTACACTGGGGTATTGATGGATTTTGAAGACAAGATTTTTGATGTTTTAGTAATTGGTGCTGGTCCCGCGGGACTGGCTGCTAGCGTTTATGCGGCCTCAGAAGGATTGAATGTAGTAACTATCGATAGTCGCTCACCTGGAGGACAGGCAGGGAAAAGTTCCAAAATCGAGAATTACTTGGGCTTTCCCACGGGTATTTCAGGAAGTGATTTGGCCAATAGGGCATATGTTCAAGCCCAAAAGTTTGGCTGTAATATTTCCATTCCACACAAAGCAGAACGGGTCGAGCACACGGGAACACATTTTATTCTTCACGCTACTAACGATAAAGTCATCAAAACCAAGGCAATTATTGCTGCCACGGGAGCAAATTACCGCCAATTGCCCATTGATAACATCGAGAAGTACGAAGGCAGCGGGGTCTATTATTCTGCGACGGGCATGAATGCCGCTAGCTGTAAAAACGAGTTGGTTGGTGTTGTGGGCGGTGGAAATTCAGCGGGGCAAGCGGCATTGTTTTTGGCCGATCACGCCAAGGAGGTTCATGTCATTTTAAGAGGGAACGATTTAGGTGCCAAGATGAGTGATTATCTGGTACAGCGCATCATAGCGGCGGAGAATATCTTCGTACACCTCGACACTCAGGTTGTTGAATTGTTTGGAGAACATCACTTGGAATCGTTAACACTGGAAAACAAGTCAGGCGAACGAACCGGAAAAAGCATTACCAATCTATTTACTTTCATCGGTGCCAAACCGTGCACGGATTGGCTAAAGGGTATAGTTGTTACTGATGATAGAGGTTTTATTTGCACTGGTCCGGGGATTCGTCCGGAGGAACAACTGCGATGTGCTATTTATTCCCAACGTGAACCACAGTCTTTGGAAACAAGTTTACCTGGCTTTTTTGCTGTAGGCGATGTACGCAAAGGTTCCGTTAAGAGAGTAGCTTCAGCGGTCGGGGAAGGCTCCATGTGCGTGAGCCAAGTGCATCAGTTTTTATCTGATTGGAAAGCAGTTGAAGCAGATGCCGTTTAAATACTAGGCATACTTTTCCAACAACTGTTGTTGTTCTTCGATAGCACTTTTGAATTCGGTTTTAAGGTTTTCCACGAGTTGGGCGGTGGGTTGCACATCTGTAATCGTGGTGACACCTTGACCAGCAGACCAGATAGTCTTCCAAGCCTTGGCTTCCGTATCCAACTCTTTCCCAAAGTCGATTTTGTGTCCTTTTTTTAAATCTTCTTCGGTGATACCAGCAGCTTGCAAACTTGCCGCTAAAAAGTTGGCATGTACCCCAGATATGGCAGCTGTATATACCACGTCACTAGCACCAGCATCAATAATCATTTGCCGGTATTCGTCCGTGGCTTTACTCTCTTCGGTATTGATAAAACGGGTGCCCATATAAGCCAAGTCGGCACCCATTTGCATGGCAGAAGCCACGTCACGACCCGTACTGATACATCCAGACAGCAAGATGGTTTTGTCAAAGAATTTTATCACTTCAGCAACCAAACTCTTGGGGTTGATGCTTCCGGCATGCCCTCCTGCACCTGCGGCTACAAGAATCAAACCGTCAACACCTGCCCCAGCGGCTTTTTCGGCATGGCGTTTTTTGATGACATCATGAAAAACCAACCCACCATAGCTGTGCACGGCGTCCACTACTTGGCTTACCGCACCCAAAGAGGTAATAATCAAAGGGACCTTATGTTTCATGCAAAGTTTCAAATCGGCTTCCAATCTCGGATTGGTCTGATGTACGATGAGGTTGACTCCAAAAGGAGCCGCCTTTTTCCCAGTCTCTTTTTCAAAAGCATTCAATTCACTTTTGATTTGAATCAACCACTCTTCAAAACCTTCGCTGGTACGTTGGTTAAGGGCGGGAAATGTTCCCACAATTCCGTTCTTGCAACATTCTATAACCAATTGCGGTCCTGAAATAAGAAACATTGGTGCAGCGACCACGGGTAGGGTCAAATCTTCGATAAAACCAGCTTTTTGATTCATAAGAGAGACATTAAGGGATGATTAAAATATGTAAAAAAGGACTACTTGTGGATACCCCATTTCCAAAACTATGGTATTTTTACGAGTATTATGCATGCATAACAAAATTAGCACTATGTTTTTCAAGGAATTCGACATACGATGGAGTGATTTGGATGCCAATAGGCATCTCGCGAACTCAGCCTACATCAACTTTATGAGTCATACCCGAATGGCCTATTTGGGCCAATTGGGGTTCAATCAAAAAAGTATGGCAAAGCATGATATCGGTCCAGTGATATTCTACGAGCACATGTATTACTTTAAAGAGGCGTTTGCCGGAAAACCGGTCAAAGTTTCTTTGGGATTCAAGGGTATGAGCGAGAACGGAATGTTTTTCGAGTTCCAACATGACTTTTACGATAGCGAAGGAAAGAATTTTGCCCGCTGTGAAATGATGGGCGCTTGGATGGATTTAAAAGCGCGCAAATTAACGGGGCTGCCTCAAGTTTTCTTGGATGCTTTTGGCGAGATGGAAAAAGATGAAAATTTCAAAGTCCTGACCAAAGAGGATACTCGCAAACATATGCGGATTCCGGCGGATTTGTAAACCACAGGATTACTTGCGAGGACCTAGCTCGATAGTGTCGCCTATTTGAAGTGCCTTTCCTTTCTCATCAGATAACTCGATGACCAAGGTACTATCCTGAATTTTTAGATGCACGGCAAAACCATTTTCATTCGGAGTGATTTCCAGAACCGTTCCCGTAGTAAGAATGGTGTTTTGATTTTCGAATAGGGTCTCTGCTTTTCCTTCGGCAATGATTTTGCCATTTTCAATATGGTAAACAAAGTCCGAAAGTATCATAATCTCAGTCGGGTCATGGCTCACTAAAAGTGTGGTGTAGCCAAATCTATCATGTACTTTTCGTAAAAGATGCTGCATTCGTTTGCGCAAGTCAAAATCCAATGCAGATAAAGGCTCATCCAGCAGCAAGATTTTAGGTTGTTGGGCCAAAGCTCTAGCTAAAGCAACACGTTGTTGTTGCCCTCCTGAAAGCGAATGAGGTTTTACAGCTTGGAGCCCCTTCAAATCAACAAAATCCAATAATTCCTGAGCTTGCTTTTCATCCCGTTGCGACATGGCAAAGCAGAGATTCTCCAATACGGTCATATGCGGAAAAAGGGCAAAATCCTGAAATACAAAAGCAACATTCCTTTTTCTGGACGGCACATATAATTTATCATTCCCTTTGAACCAACTCATCCCGTTTACTTCAATACTTCCATCATCGGGAGGCATCAATCCGGAAAGCATTCGTAGAATGGATGTTTTTCCCGCGCCTGAAGGACCATAAAGGGTTACAAGTTTCCCTTCTGGAATCTCCAACGCTACATCGAGATGGAAAATCCCTTGAGTTCCCTGCAACCTTTTGACCAAATGGGCACTAATCATGTTCGCTGGGTTTTTAAATAACCTCCATTTATAGCATACACCGTCAACAATATGGAAAAGGTAATGGCAAACAGAATAAGCGAATAGGTGTTGGCTGAAGCATAATCCAACGCTTCTACGCTATCATAAATGGCAATGGAGGCCACCCGAGTCTCTCCAGGAATATTTCCGCCAATCATCAAAACCACACCAAATTCGCCAATGGTATGGGCAAAGGCTAAAACGATACCCGTCCATACCGACGGTTTAATATTTGGTAGCAGTACATCCTTCAAAATAGCCCATCGCGATTTCCCCATCAATTGGGCTGCTTCCTTTAAAGATTTGGGTAGCGCCGAAAATCCTGCTTGAATGGGTTGCACCATAAAGGGAAGACTGTAAACTAAGGATGCCAAAACCAATCCTTTAAAAGAAAACACGAGTTGAAGCCCCAGATTTTCGCTCAACCATTGCCCAAACGGATTCCGAGGACTTAAGGCGACCAAAAAGTAAAATCCCAAAACGGTTGGAGGCAGCACCAAAGGCATGGTAACCAACGCTTCTAGGATAGGTTTGAATTTGGAACGGGTCCCACTCAGCCAATATGCCAGCGGCAAGGCGAGCACAAGTAGAATTGCCGTAGTGACAACAGCCAATTTAAAAGTGAGATACAGCGGTTCGAAATCCATAAAGCAAAAACCAAGTTAGGTATTTTCAAACAGGATTCAAGGTGATTTGTAACCGTGGTCCAGAAGAATTTGTTGCCCTTTGGACGAAAATAGAAAGTTGCGGAAGCGCTCTGCAGAGTCCTTTTTTCCGGGACTTTTGCCTAAAAGTAAAATCCCTTGTTGAATAGGGGCGTATTCCTTTTCATCTATAGCCTGCCAATACCCCAGCTGGAATTTTGGATTGGATAACACAAAAGATAAACTGGTAAATGCTGCTTGTGCTGCTCCAGAAAAAATGAATTGGTTGGTTTGTGCAATGCTTTCCCCAAAAACCAATTTGTTTTCAAGGCTAGTGTAAAAACCTTGTTTTCGCATGATCTCGAGGGCAGCTTTTCCATAAGGTGCAGTTTGGGGATTGGCCATAGCAATATGTTCTATCTCAGGCGTAGTCAACGTTTCCAAACTAGGGTCCTTAGCTGTAGCATGCCATAAGACCAAGGTTCCATAGGCAAGCACTTCGGGAGATGTTTGCCCCAAACCTTGTTCATACAATAGTTCTGGGTACTTCATGTCTGCGGACAAAAAAACATCAAATGGCGCTCCTTCCTTGATTTGTGCCATCAGTTTTCCGGAGGAACCAAGCACAAATTCACATGGAATACCGGTTTCTGCTGTGAAAGCCTCGCTCAACTCTGGAATAGCAAATTGCATGTTAGAGGCCGTGGCGACAATAATCGCCTTGTCGGATGAACCCGAGTTTCGGCAACTTAAAAGAAAAAGGAGTAGCCCGAAGAGGAAAGGTATTTTTGACGAATGACGCATTATCCCCAAATTTATAGGAATTGGAACAGGCCTCAGGGTTGTGGTTTGGGTTTTTTACTAGCCAGATATACTCCCAATAGAACGAGTCCAGTTGCTATGAGCTTTATCGCGGTAATTTGGTCCTTCCCGGAGAAAACCGCAAAAAGAATTCCAAATAGGGGCTGTAAATAGATAAATGCTCCAACCGTGGAGGCTTTTAGTTGCGTCAAGGCAAACACATTAAACAAATAAGTCATAAATGTGGTTCCAACAACCACAAAGATTACTGAGAAGTATGCCCAAAGCGGCATAGTAGACCATTCAATTTCCAAAAATTCAGGAAGGGTTATGGGCAGGTTGATGAAAACTGCAATGGTAAAAAGCCACTTCATCAAAGTGAAGGGATGATAGCGCTCAATGAGAGTTTTTACCACAATAAGATAGGTGCCGTACGCTGTAGCGTTGATGACAAAAAGAATATTACCCAACGGAATATTTGGGGCATCACCCCGAACTTCCGCCCCGAAAAGGATGAGCGCCAAAGCACCCACAAAACCCAAGAAAATACCTAAACCTTTGAGAAGCTTGATGCGCTCTCTTAGAAACACAGCTGAAAGGGCTACAACAATAATTGGTGAAATGGTAACCAAAACGGCGCTGTTGATGGGCGTGGAGAGCTGCAAACCCTTAAAAAAGGACAACATGTTGATGACCATTCCCAGAAGTGCACAAAGGATTATCCGAGGCCAATGTTTTTTCTCGATACGTTCTTTGGGACCAAAGAAGGAACATATCCAAAACAGGAACGATGCCCCAACCACGCGTAAAAAGATAAACCCAAAAGGTTCTACATAATGTGGCATGACTCCTTTGGCAACGGTATGGTTTACGCCATAAATCAAGGTGGCGCCAATCGCTGCTAAAATCGCGAGATTACGTTTGCTCATCCGTGTAGGGCAGCTTGCGCCGCAGCAACAACTTTCTTGGAATTCCCAATAAAAATCTCGCCCTCAACGAGCATGACTGGACGTTTCAAGAAGGTATATTGTTCCAAAATCAAATCTCGATAATCATTCTCGGAGAGCTCTTTTTCATGCAATCCCCTTTGGCGGAAAAGCATCGCTCGTCGGCTGAACAAGTTTGCGAAACTGCCTGCTAAGGATTTCATCTCATCCAATTGTTCAGGAGTAATCGGTTCGGTTTTAATGTCTTGTAAAACGACATCGTCCAAGGGGGCTAATTCTTTAAGAATACGTTGGCATGTGGAACAGGTGCCAAGGTGGTAGATTTTTTTCATCTAGTATCTACTTTTAGGGTTACAAAGGAACTAAAAAAAGACCAACTCGCTTCAGGATAGTGCATGTTCAATGGCTGCGGTTACATGAATCTTCGTGGTGTCAAAAGAGGGGAGGCCCACCTCATTCGTCGGGATTAGAATGGGCAGCTCCGTACATCCTAAAATCACGCCTTCTATACCTTGGCCGGTAAGCTTTTGAATCATCTTCAAACAAGCTTCTTTTGAGGCTTCGGCGAACACTCCTTTGACTAGTTCGTTGTAGATGATGTTGTGCAACTTCACCCGATCTTTAAGTTCTGGGGTGACTACTTCCAAGCCGAAGTCCTGCTCTAGAATTTTAGAATAGAAATCTTTTTCCATGGTGAATTGAGTACCTAGAAGGGCGATTTTTTTTAACCCTTGTTCGACAATAGCTGCGCCGGTTGCTTCAGCTATGTGCAGAAAAGGAATATTTGTCGCTCGGGTTATTGCGTCACTTACCAAATGAATGGTGTTGGTGCCTAGCAGGATGATATCCGCACCAGCCTTTTCTAATCGCTGAGCTTCTATAGCCATCAAATTGCCTATTTGGTCCCAATCATCTGCAAAGGACAAACGCTCTATTTCAGCAAAGTCAACAGAAGACAAAATGACCTTGGCGGAATGGGAACCGCCCAAAGTGTCGCGTACAATTTCGTTGAGGTACTGGTAGTATACTTTGGAAGATTCCCAACTCATTCCTCCAATCAATCCAATGGTTTTCATGCTTCTTGTTTTTTGATTTATTTGATTTTTGAGAGGTCTTCTGCGCCACAAATGGTCAGATTGTTCCAAAATGAGAGCCATTTTGACCGCCAAGTACTTTTGTTGCGGGCTACAGAACAAGTTTCGATAGGGTTACATGCAATTGCTTTCATATTTATATATCGCTAAATATAGATTTGTTATTTGAAATAAAAATTACAAAACCTCCTTCAAGGTGGTGTAATACGCCTCAATCACTTCTTCGTTTCTTTTATAATAGGTCCATTTGCCATGGCGTGTTGGAATCACCAGTCCTGCCTGTTGCATGGAATTCAAATACGTAGAAATGGTGGATTGTGAAAGTCCAGTCTTATCCTGAATATATCCCACGCATACCCCGTCATCAAAATGGTCAATATCCTGATGCGGCGGAAAATTTGCTTCCGGCGCTTTGAGCCATTTCAAGATATTGACGCGAGTTTCATTGGACAGCACCTTACTTACCTCTACCACATTCATAAGTCAAAGATATAAAATATCGACATATCGAAAAATATAGATATGATTTTAACCCAATTTTAGGATTTAGGTTTCCGTTTCAGGTATTTATTGGCTTCCTGAAAAGGGATGGTCAAGACGATGGGCCCTTCTGCGAAAGAGGCAATTTCATAGGGGTTGTAGAGTAGTTGAATACCATCCGCCGTGTAGCCTATGTTTTCTGAGAGATGGAAAACCTCCGCTTCAAACATAAAACCGGTTTGGTTAATACTATCATCTTGCGGCACTTTTTCTTGTATACGGAACTTGGTTTCCGCATAGTGGGTAAAGCCCTCTTCATCATCAAAAAGTTCCCAAATCTCTATTTCTGCCGCGGTGACTTTATCAAAGTTGAGGTAGGATACATCACTATTGCCATGCGCTCCCCCCGTAAACAAATACGAATTGATGACTACGGTCACCATTTGGGCATCTTCGTAAACGATATCTCCGGACAGGGTCGCTTCCCACGGAATGGTTTGGTCCTCAAATTGTCGTTTTACCGCTTCAAACCCTTCATTGAAAGAGGTGATGGCATTTTCCAAAACAACGTCTCCTGAACTTTCTTCAAAAACCAGTTGGGCACTGATTTCTTCAGTGATAGCTTTGTTAATCAAAGAGGCCAGTGGCGTTTCATCCAGTATTTTGGGCACCTGGATATCAATGGTGGGACACGATTCACAGGCTTGCTCCTTAATGGAGGTCAACTCGTATGTAAGTTTTTCTTGATTCGTGCAACCAAGGAGAACGAGAAAAAAACAAATGCCTAAAAGAGGTTTTTGAACCATAGTGGGAATTTGGAGCATCAAAAATAGAACTTCGTTGATTACTCTGAAAGATAACAATACCTTTGTGGCCAATTTACAGTGACATGAGCAAAAAAGACCTGAAATTCAACAGTAAAACCATACATGGCGAACAGCATCCAGACAAAGCTTACGGTGCAGTCATGCCTCCCATTTATCAAACCTCTACCTATGCCCAAACTACTCCTGGTGGACATCAAGGGTTTGAATATTCAAGAAGTGGCAATCCTACCCGAACGGCCTTGGAAAATGCTTTGGCCAGTATTGAGAGTGGGGAATATGGTTTGGCCTTTGCCAGTGGACTATCCGCTATTGATGCGGTAATCAAATTGCTGAATCCTGGTGATGAAGTAGTTTCTACCAATGATTTATATGGAGGAAGTTATCGTTTGTTCAAACAGGTTTTTGAAAAATATGGTATCACTTTTCATTTTATCGGGATGCAATCCGTGGAAACGGTAGCGTCCTACATCAATGAAAATACCAAGTTGTTGTGGGTGGAAACACCAACCAATCCCATGATGAATGTTATCGACATCAAAGCCATGTCTGACCTGGCGAAAAAACATGACCTTTTGTTAGCGGTAGATAACACTTTTGCCACACCTTACTTGCAACGTCCGTTGGAACTAGGAGCAGACATCGTGATGCACTCCGCAACCAAATATTTGGGCGGACATAGTGATGTGGTGGTTGGCGCTTTGGTAGTTCGTGATAAGGATTTGGCGGATAAGTTATACTTCATTCAAAATGCAAGCGGAGCCGTTTGTGGTCCTATGGATAGCTTTTTGACGTTGCGCGGCATCAAGACCCTCCATGTTAGAATGGAAAGACACTGTCAGAATGGAGAGGCTGTCGCCGAATATCTGAAAAACCATCCTAAAATCGAGAAAGTATACTGGCCCGGTTTTGAAACCCATCCCAATCACGATATTGCCAAATCCCAAATGAGCGACTTCGGCGGAATGATTTCTTTTGTTACCAAAGGAAGCAACTACGAGGAAGCCATTAAAATTGTGGAACGCCTTCAAGTATTCACCTTAGCGGAATCATTGGGTGGCGTAGAAAGTTTGGCGGGTCACCCTGCAAGCATGACCCATGCCAGCATTCCAAAAGAAGAAAGAGAAAAGAGCGGTGTGGTGGACGCCTTGATTCGATTGAGTGTTGGTATCGAAGATGCCGATGACTTGATTGCGGACCTAGAACAGGCGATTGGTTAATGTGTTATTATTTTGGTAAAAAAGCGCTCTGTTATTATGTAAATAGCATAATTTTGCGCTCAAATTCCTAATTCAATAAAAAAGCCCTGAAATTTGGGCTATCCATTAACAATTTATCAATCCCTTTTATGGAAGCAAAAATCAAAGCGTTTATGGACGAGGTCCAGGCCCGAAATGGTCATGAACCTGAATTCCTGCAAGCAGTCCAAGAGGTTGCTGAAACCGTAATACCCTATATCGTAAAGCACGATATCTACCATGGAAAGAACATTCTTTTGCGAATGGTAGAACCCGAACGATTGATATCGTTCCGAGTGGCTTGGGTTGATGATGACGGGGAAATCCATGTGAATCGCGGGTACCGCATCCAGATGAACTCTGCGATTGGTCCTTACAAAGGTGGATTGCGATTCCATCCGACGGTGAACGCTAGCGTTTTGAAGTTTTTGGCTTTTGAACAAGTATTCAAAAACAGTTTGACTACCCTTCCGATGGGTGGCGGAAAAGGAGGTTCTGATTTTGACCCCAAAGGAAAGTCTGATGATGAGGTGATGCGTTTTTGCCACGCTTTCATGACGGAGCTCTGTCGTCATATTGGGCCCAATACCGATGTTCCCGCTGGAGATATTGGTGTAGGTGCACGTGAAATTGGTTTCCTTTTTGGAAAATATAAAAAGATACGAAACGAGTTTACCGGGGTATTGACGGGTAAAGGGATTTCATGGGGTGGTTCCCTGATTCGTCCAGAAGCTACGGGCTATGGTACAGTGTACTTCGCGGACAGCATGTTAAAAACCAAAAATGACTCTTTTAAAGACAAAAACGTTGTGATTTCTGGTTCCGGAAATGTAGCACAATATGCGGCTGAAAAGGTCATTCAACTTGGAGGTAAGGTATTGACTTTATCCGATTCTGGAGGATACGTTTATGACAAAGAGGGCATCGATGCTGAGAAATTGGCCTTCGTCATGGACCTTAAGAATAACCGCAGAGGAAGAATTTCGGAATATGCTGAAAAATATTCCTCCGCAGAATATCACAAAGGAAAAACCCCTTGGGAGGTCCCTTGTGATGTGGCTTTGCCATGTGCCACCCAAAACGAGTTGGATGGAGATGCTGCCGAAACTTTGGTAAAAAACGGTTGTATCGCTGTGGCCGAAGGAGCGAACATGCCTTCTACACCTGAGGCGATTCATGCGTTCCACGAAGCAAAAATTCTCTTCGCACCTGGAAAAGCATCCAATGCCGGTGGAGTAGCAACTTCAGGTCTTGAAATGTCACAGAATTCATTGCGTATCAGCTGGACGCGTGATGAGGTAGATGATCGTTTGAAAGGTATTATGGAAGACATCCACGATTCTTGTATCGAATATGGAATGGAAGAAGATGGCCATTGCAACTATGTAAAAGGCGCAAACATTGCGGGCTTTGTAAAAGTGGCAGATGCCATGTTGGCCCAAGGCGTTATCTAAATACCTTTTTCAAAATAACAACGGTTGCCCTAGAGTAAGTATTTTTATACCCTAAGGCAGCCGTTTTTTATGCAGGTTTCTACCAACGCCATTGTGCTAACTTCTTTAAAGTATGGGGATACGAGTCTTATCGTAAAAGCCTATACTGCTTCTGACGGATTAAAATCGTATTTGCTGAAGGGACTGCTCACCGCCAAGAAGTCGAAATTGCGAGTGGCCTATTTTTTTCCATTGACGCAGTTGGAATTGGTAGCCAACCATAAGGATAAGGGCACGTTGGAAACCATCCAAGAAGCAAAAGTAAAAGTCCATTACAAATCTTTGCATACCGATGTAATCAAGAACAGCATCGTATTGTTTTTAGCAGAAATGTTGGGAATGTGCATTCAAGAAGCGGAGCGGGATGAAAGCCTTTTCAACTATCTGGAATATAGTTTGCTATGGCTTGACACCCATCCGCTAAACCCTAACTTTCACTCTCTTTTCCTGCTCAATTTGACCAAATATTTAGGTTTTTATCCCGATACTTCAGCGCAACAGCTACCCTATTTTGATTTGTTAGAAGGAAACTTCAGTCATCAACCCACCTTGAACCCTATGGTGCAAGCGGAAAATTTAACAGCCTTCCGAAAGCTGTTGGGCATAAATTTTGATGACCTAAAAACAATCAAAATCAACAAACCTTTGCGGCGCGAACTCCTAAAAACCATTATCCTCTATTTTGAGCTACATTTGCACGGTTTTCGAAAACCCAAATCCCTTGACGTGTTAAATACGGTATTTGAATAACATGCCTAAAGCGGTATCCATACTTTTTTTCTTTTTGGCCTTCCAATCAATTTCAGCACAGGAGGTGACTGTCCTCGATGCGAATTCGGGAAATCCGGTGGTCAATATTGCCATCTACAATAAGGAAAAGAGCAAAACCGCTATTTCTGATTTTGATGGTAAATGTGACTTGAGTCTTTTTGATGCTAATGAACGAATCACGTTCAAACACATTAGCTACCAAACCTTCATCACAACCAAAGCGCAAATATTGAAAAAGGGCAATCAAGTATATCTCGATTTAAAGCCCGAGCAACTTCAAGAGGTAGTGATGTCTGTTTCCAAATGGGAGCAGCAGAAGAAAGATATTCCCCAAAAAATCGAAACGATTGCCGCTCGTGATATTGCCTTTGCGAATCCACAAACTTCTGCGGATTTATTACAAAATAGTGGAAAGGTTTTCGTGCAAAAAAGCCAATTGGGTGGCGGGAGCCCCATGATTCGTGGTTTTGCCACCAACCGGCTTTTGATTTCAGTGGACGGTGTTCGGATGAACAATGCTATTTTTCGAGGCGGAAACATTCAAAACGTGATTTCTGTAGACCCGTTTACCGTGAAAAACACAGAAGTGATTTTTGGTCCTGGTTCCGTGATTTATGGTAGTGATGCCATTGGAGGTGTAATGAATTTTTTCACGCAAAAACCACGATTTTCCTTTAGTGATAGTCTAGCGGTTTCCGGAGGGTTGAAATATCGTTTTTCCTCCGTGAACAACGAAAATACGGGACATTTTGATATCAATTTTGGACAACAAACCTGGAGCTCCTATTCCAGTATTAGCTTCAATAGTTTTGGGGATTTGGTTATGGGGCGCCATGGCCCAGATTCGTATCTAAGGAATAGTTTCGTGACACGTCAAGATGGGCAAGATGTTTTAGTGGGAAACAGTAACCCGAGAGAACAGATTCCTTCTGGCTATGACCAACTCAACTTGCTTCAAAAATTTGCGTATCGACCCAATAGCACATGGCGTTATGATTTGGGATTGCATTATTCTGAAACCTCAGATTTCTCAAGATATGATCGCCTCATCCAACCTGACGAAGTAGGTGAAGGACTTCGCTCTGCAGAGTGGTTTTATGGCCCTCAAAAATGGTTTATGGCCAATCTACAGGTTACCAAAAAAGGAAAGAACAAGTTTTACGATGGGGTAAAGCTTACAACCGCGTACCAACGTTTTGATGAGAGCCGAAACAGCAGGGGTTTTCAAGACCCTTTGCGTTCCACTACAGAAGAAACTGTACATGCCGCCTCCATCAATTTGGATTTTGAAAACAAGAAGATTGGAAACCTAGGGCTGTACTATGGTGCTGAATACTTGTTTAATAAAGTGCGTTCTTCGGGCAGTATTTTAGACATAGACACAGGCGAAGGTAGTTTGGGACCTTCTCGATACCCGGATGGGTCTACTTGGCAAACTTTTGCGGGCTATCTCAGTGGAGAATATAAGGTGAAACCCAATTTCACCTTGCTTTCCGGAATTCGGTATAGTCAAGTTTGGGTGGATGCGAAATTTGATAGAACCTTCTTCCCGTTTCCTTTCGAAGAAGCGGATTTGATAACCGGAGCGTTGACAGGGAGCTTGGGATTCAGTTGGTTTCCCAAAGCAGACCTCCAAATCACCTTAAATGGTTCAACAGGTTTTCGTGCGCCCAACATTGATGATACGGGAAAGGTTTTCGATTCTGAACCTGGCTCCGTGGTAGTACCAA
>CALBPG010000040.1 GCA_937899065.1 uncultured Allomuricauda sp. | reverse complement strand
CTTCTATCAATATACCTTCTCCAACAATAAGGCTCTCATACCACACTTCTAGACATGGAACATCGGTAATATTATTATGCTTTCCTGTAGTACCATTAAACGGAATGCCTAAATCCCGTGCTCTTTTATCCTCTTGGCCGAAAACAGATACCACAGATAAAAGCGTTACTAGTACCGCATAAGCAAGATTTTTCATTTTACATTTAAAATTGAAGGTCAATTGTCAAAATCTGTCCTGTTCAATCGAATCGATGCAGCACTACTCACCGAACCATCTGAAGTATCCATACGAAATTCAAGGTCAATCCATTCCGCGTCCAGAAACAAGATACAACTATTCCAGGTCAATGTTCCACTACCATCATTGAGAGCAAAATCATTAAAGTTCGAAATGGATTCATCGGTCGGGCCACCTTCAACAGCAACCGTAATCAGTAAACGAGCCAAACTATCATTCTCCGTGCCATTATAGGGTATTTGAACGGCATAATCCGCGCCAGTCGCACCACTGCTATGGTCACAGGTGCCCTCGTACTGACTACTCAGTTGCCCAAGGGTAATTTGCGGAGTATCGTCTTCATCATCACTGCAGGCCAGTATTGTAAAAAGCAGCAGTAGGGTTAGAGCATGTCTTACGAAATTCAAATAATCAGTTTTTATCGTTTTTTTCATCCCTGAAACTTTAAGTTATGACTATAATATGTGCTAAGGCTCATCGTTTAGATTCATCCAATTGCTGCGCAATGAGATGACTTACAATGCGCCACTTTCCATCCAGTTTTTCAAATACGCGTAGGTGAGTAATATTGCGGTCCCCGTGTGGTGTGCCGTCTTCGAGTTTTTGGCCCACCCTTTTCGATTTGCTTCTGACCAATGCGATATCGCTGCTCAAGAATGTGATATCGTGATTAATATGTTCTGTTTTGCCCGCCATCACGGTCGACAGTTTGAAAAGGAAGCCAAAAAATTCTTTCAATTCTTCTCGACTTTGATAGCGGTCTCCGAAGGCATTGGTCCAATCCGTTTTTTCGGCATAGTCCTTTGTGGCCAGTTCAACGTTCTTTTGTTCCCATCCCAATAAGCTATTTTCAATAGCTTGAAGAATCTTTTTCTTGTCTTCGGAATGGTCCTGTCCAAAGACGTTGTGGTTTACAGTTCCCATCAAAAAAACGAGAAGTGCAACTATTGTTTTCATTGTTATTTTCATATTCGTTTGGTTATAGATTTTATTTTAATGTCTGTTATTGATTTTGGTAGGATTTAGTCCTCGACACTTATTTTATTGTGGTCTAAACTCAACGGTAAAAGTACCGGTGACAAGGACGTCTTCCGTTCCATTTGCCGTGGGGCTCAATGGGGTTTCCAGAGTGCCACTCAATAAACCATTAGTTGTTGTAGAAATAGAGATACCTCCCTGTCCCATCAAGTTGCTGGAATGACTAATTCCTCCATCTCTTCCAAATAGAAATGTTGAAGTTCCCGGGTCATCTCCATTGTATCCGTTACCCGTAAGATTCAGAGCAGGATACGTTCCAGGAGACGGTGTTGTTTCTCCATTCACTCCAATAATGGCGGTTACCGTATAACCATCGCCGTCGGTTAAATAGATAGATAACTGATGGGTAGTGGTGGATGACTCAGGCAACTGCTGAAACCTATAGTACGCATTGGTTCCCTGCATATTCCTTGAAAGCTCCCCAGAAACCGTGACATTGAAGCCAACGTTGTCAGGGTCCAACGGTGCGGTGTCCTCTTCATCAGATTCACAAGCGTAAAAAAATAAGGAAAGAAAGGTAAGATATAGGGCAAAACGAATGGTTCTCATGGCATTTAGATTTTTATAAACTTTAAATGACGGGGAACTTTGGCTATGGGTTCAAAAGTAGGTTTTAGGGGATTTCAACACTGACATTCAAGAACCAAAAAGTACCATTGGCGAACCAAATGCCCTTAAAAACTACCTTGCTCAATATTCGGAAGGGGAAACCCCGTAGCGCTCTCTAAAACACTTGGCGAAATAGGAAAGATTCGTAAAGCCCACTTGGTAGGCAATCTGGGTGACAGTGTCAGATTTTTGTACCAAAAGCTGGGCAGCACGCTTTAAACGGAAATTGCGCAGTAGGTCGCGAGGGGATTCTTGGGTTAGAGCCTTCAGTTTTCGGTTCAGCTGTGTTTTACTCATGGCCAATTCACTTTGCATTTGAGGTGCCCCGAACTCAGGATTGGAATAATTGTCTTCCAGCACAGCTAATACCTGTTCCAAGAACTTTTTGTCCATGGAAGAGGTGGAGATTTTTTCAGGTGCCAAGGTGCGCTCACTTTCTTGATAATATTCCCGTAATCGTCGCCTCTGGTCAATCAGATTTTTGACTCTAACCAAAAGTTCTTGTGCGCTAAAGGGTTTGGTCAAATACACATCAGCCCCTGTTTCCAAGCCTTCAAGCTTGTTTGTTTCACCTGCACGTGCCGTTAACATGATGATGGGAATATGGCTAGTATGAATATCAGACTTTAATGCTTTACATACTTCCATCCCATCCATCTTCGGCATCATTAAGTCCGTGATGATGAGTTCAGGGGTCTTGGTTGCTGCTATTTTTAGTCCATTTTCACCATCTGAGGCCTCAAGGATTTTATACCTAGGTTCAAGTTGTTTTTTGATGTACCGCCGCATGTCTTCATTATCTTCAATAATCAAAATTCTAAGGAGTTCGCGATTATCGGTCTCAGGAAACTCGAAAGGTGTTTTCTTCTCAATCTTAATAGAAGGATGGTCCAAGGCAACATTGGATTTGCTTTGAGGAACCATGATTTTTTCTAAAGGAATCTGAACCTCAAATTGGGTGCCACTCCCCTCTTCACAGGAAACCGCGATTCTCCCATTCATCAGTTCGACCAAATCTTTTGTTAGGGAAAGACCTATTCCTGACCCCTGCCGATGCTTAGTGCTGCTTCCATCCACTTGATAAAAACGGTCAAATATGAAGGGTAACTTATCCTCTGGAATTCCCAAACCTGAATCAGAAACATGAATGTTTAGCTTTCCTTCCAAAAAAGATGTCTTAAAACATACCTTTTCACCATCATCACTGAATTTAAAGGCATTACTCAAGAGGTTGTAGACTATTTTTTCCAGTTTGTCACGGTCAAAAGTTGTCCATAGTTTTTCATTGGGTACTTCCACACGATAATCCATATTGCGTTGTGCAGCGTGCGAATTGAAAGAGGCTGCCGCCGTGCTCAGACACTTGAAAATATCACCCTCAGTGAGGTTCAGTTTTAAAATGCCCTGGTCGATTTTAGAAAGGTCCAACAATTGATTGACCAACCCCAGAACCTTGGTCGTATTGCGACGAATCATAGTAACCTCTTCAAGGTCCAATCCTTTATCAGGATTTCTTTCCAGATTTGCAATGGGGCCTTGAATAAGTGTCAAAGGGGTCCGAAATTCATGGGAGATGTTGGCAAAAAACTGGGACTTTGCTTGGTCCAGTTCTCTTAATTTTTCGGTTTGTTCCTTAAGTTGATTGGCTTGTTCGCGAACTTCTGCCGTTTTTGTTGCAATCAGTTTTTCGAGCGCTTGATTTTTTATCAGTAGTTGCTGTGAACGCCATTTTAACAAGAGGGTGAAAATCAAAATACTCCCTACAATGTAGGCGAGGTAGGCCCATAACGTTCGGTACCAAGGGGGTAGCACTCTAAATTGATAGCCTCCTTGCTCGCTGATTTGGCCATATACATTCTTGGCTCGAACCATAAATTGATAGGAACCTTCTGATAAATTGGTGTATTCTTTGCCCACTTCTTGGGTCCAATCCGACCACGACACATCATAACCTTTAAGCCTATATTGGAATTGGTTCATTGAAATATCGTCATAGCTTGGGAGAGCATACTCAAAGTTTAGCCGGTTTTTCCCATATGAAAGTTCTGGAGCTTGTTTGGGAGGTAGCCCCCAGTGTATCACGGAATCATTCAATGTGACTTTCCGTAAAAGAGCCTTGATTTTTGGCGTATAGTTTTTGTCCCAGCTACCATCATATTGCAAAATACCTTGAGGACCATGGAAAAATGTTTGCTCGGATGGACCAAAATATACATCGTACACTGTAATTGATGAGGCGAACCGGTTAAAGGGTAGGCTTAAATATGTGAATGTCCCGTTCTCATCCAGCTTACCTTTTGCAAATTCATCAGTGTCAGAACTCCCCGAATGCATCCAGATATTTTTAGCATAGTCCTGATAAATCCATGAAAACCACCTGCTGGAATCGGCATACTTCTCACCCAGCCAAAAATTTGGTTTAAACCGTTCTGTGGTTTCATCAAAATGATAAAGTCCATTTTTCGTAGTAAATACGATTTCTTCCCCTACCCTAAAAACCCGATTGCTTTTCATATTGGGTAAGCCGGACAAGGTATCGTAATGTTTAACCAATGGATTGTCTCTTACAATTTTGCCGTGGCTATCTTTCGGAAAGTCGATTTTATAGATTCCATTGAACAAGCTGCCCACCCAAAGACTTCCCTTTTTTGTTGCTTTGAAAACATAGGTGAAGTCTTGATATCCTGGTAACATTTCCTCGGTTATCCATTGTCCCTTTTGGTTGTAAATCGAAAAAATCCCCTTCTCAATTCCAATCCAAACCCGATTGGGGTCAAGACGAGACCTTGTACAACGCTTCCCCCCTTTGGAGGAAATCTTAATGGCATCACCATTTTTAATCGAGAAAATACCCTTCGAGGTACAGGCTAGCAAGACTCCGTCAAAAGGTAAGAAGCTCCAACTTTGCATATCCATACCTGGGATTGATTCAAAGCGCTCTGCCTCGATATGACTGCGCGATGTTTCCATAAAAACCCCTCCTGTATTGGTAAGTGCATAAAGTCGTCCTTCAAAATAGGCGCAATCATTTACTGCTCCCCTTAGCCCCAAAAGGTCATTGTAGTGCGAAAAAGGAGACGGGTATTCAACCCTGGAAATCCCATTTCCCATACAGAGCCATAATCCATTCTGTCTGTCCTCAAAAATAAAAGTGACATTGCCGTTTAATATTCCTGTGGATTCGTTAAAAAGACCACTGATTTCACCTTTTTGGTTGATGAGAATCACTCCTCTTCTTCTGGTTCCAAGGGCAATCTCACCACTGGATAATTTGTTGGTACAGTAAATCTTAGCATCCTTAAAAAAATCCAAGTATTTCTCGGCAAAAGGAATCAGCTTGTTATCCTTTAAAAGAAAGAGACCTTTTTCATAGGTGGAGAGTAGCAACCCATCCCCAAATGCATTGATACCATGAATCTTTTTACCACCTAATTCACTGGTCGATAGTATTGAGGTTCGTACACCATTGTGTATTTCTTCCAAGCCATTACGTGCAGACTGCAAATAGAATTTATCTCCAATGGAAAAGCCGAAGGTATTTTGGTAGTTGTTGTCTAAATCAAAGGTCTTTAAGGTGCCTTTGGCATCTAAATGCAGTAGATATCCCTGCGCTACGAAATACACTCCCTCTTGCTTGGCATATACTTTTCGTACCCCGCCAAGGTTCAAGGTTTTGTCTTCCAATTTTGACCGGAGAGATACATACTCCAAACGACCACTATTGCTTTCTTCCAAATACCCAATCTCATTAATACCGCCTACATAAACAATACCTTCATCACTGGCGTCGAGTCCCAGCGCAGGCGAATTGTTAGCCAATGACAACTTTCTCCATTTTGCACCGTCAAACTCGAGTATTCCTTTGGTGTTGGCAAAGTACATCATGCCGTTATCCAATTGTGCAGCAGCCCAATTCTGAACATGCGCATCATAATCAGAAACCGTGAAATTTTGGAAATAAGGAATTCCCTTTGGAACAAAATCAACCTTCGCTTCAGACTGTTGCCCTTTTAAACAGTTAAGCGATATACAGCAAACCAAAAGGAAAAATAGCCGCATGGCGATAATCGGTCTAGGTCTCTACAAGGTATTGAATTTCAGGGGATAAAAATGCTTTTTGTTGACTTGCAATGCTAACAATCTGGTTCCAAATTGTAACAATACCGCCGTGATTCCAAACTAAGCGCTTTACCCCTTTTCAATTTCTCTTTCGAAATAAAAAGGGGATACCAATTCCGATTCCTATGACCAGAACTGAATATACCGGAATAGGTTCTCCTATTAGCGTTTCTGGAATTAATGGACTTGGTGGTTTTGAAATAATCGTCAGGAGGAAAAGCCCTAGGACAAAGATGATAATAACAGATAGTGATAGCTTCAATAGGTTCGCGCCTACTCTATTTATGCTGTATGGCCTACTTCGAGGGGATAACAACAACCCAAAGAATGGAATAAATGCGATTAAACCATAGTCGAGCATGTAAACGGGCAAGGCGAAGTAATAGTCAGTTGTTTTTTGAATCCACTGGGCAAGTCCAAAAATATTTGTTGGGCCAATTACAAACGTAAGGAGCAAAAATAGGACTGTACTGGAGGCCAGAACATATAATTCAATTTTTTGGTTGTTTACACTCACGTTTTAAAATTGTAGTTCGATGTAACATTATACATTTTGATTTATACCAATAGCATGGGCAAGAAAAAGGCTAATACAAGCAATCCATAGTTTAGCAAAGCATATGGTTTGAGCAATGTCTTGTTCAATGTATTTAAGATAAGCGATAATAAGAAGAACAATCCAACTATTAACCAAGTACCATATACACGATAAATGAAAAGTAAAGCGGTTCCAATTCCAGAATTCGAACTATTATTTGGGTATTTGTCCAAATATGTTGTGAGGTCCCAATGCAAGTAGATATTAAGCAATATGATGAGTATGCTTAACAATACCGATACTTGATTGAATCTTTTCATCTCAAGATTTCTGTGATTGGGAGCAGGTCCTTCTCCTGCCCAGAGAGATTTTTACTGCTCCGGTACAACTCGAATTAATCTGCCCGGTCCCTCTACCACAATGTACAAATATCCGTCTAGACCCATTTGGGCGTCACGTACCCGACCAATTTCATCTAACAAAACTTCGTGACCAACAACGGTATTGCCGCTCATTCTTAATCTATGAAGGTGTTCGAATTTTAGCGAACTGACGAATAGGTCATTTTTCCAATTCCCATAGAAATCTCCTGAGACAAAAGTCATACCACAGGGAGCAATGGATGGGGTCCACTGGTAAACGGGCTGTTCCATACCATCCAATGCGGTCAAATCCGTAAAACTGGTGCCATCGTAATTAATGCCATAAGATATTACGGGCCATCCGTAATTGTTTCCTGATTCCAAAACATTGATTTCGTCTCCACCTTGTGTACCATGCTCGCCTTCCCATATCGCTCCTGTGTCAG
>CALBPG010000039.1 GCA_937899065.1 uncultured Allomuricauda sp. | reverse complement strand
CACAGCTGTAATTCGGCAAAAGTTAAAGTACATTCATAACAATCCTGTTAAAAGCGGTTTTGTGGAATCACCTGAAGATTGGAAATATAGTAGTGCGGCTAATTTTTCAGGTAAACCTGCTGTTTTGGAAATCGATGAAATCGGTTTTTTGGGTTAAGAATTATGCAATGCCACAAGATGCAATCCTGCGGTAACGGGTAATTCAATCTCCTGGTACCAGAAGATTTGATAACGCCACAAGATACAATCTTGCGGCTGCTCATAATTTTTCAGGATAGAACTCTAAATCTTATTGAATGACTACCGAAACAAATCCAATACCTGTCCTTCCCTTCCCGGGAACTAGGTTGATTTGTCTTTGATGTTCATATGTTCTGAAGCCACAGTTGCAAAATACGAGCTGATATCGGTGGTCACAGGTAAATCACGGCTGTCTTCTAAATTTTCCAAGGCTAATTCTGGAACGTTGCCGTATATTTTTCCTCCTTTGACCTTATTGCCCAAAATAAAACTGCAGGAAGCACGCCCATGGTCGGTGCCAAAGGAACCGTTTTCCAATACGGTACGACCGAACTCGGTCATGGTCATGAGTACCACATCATCTTGCAGGGTGCCCAAATCTTCCCAAAAGGCTGCAATGGATTGTGCCAAATCTCTAGCGCGCAGCGTGAACCCACCGTAGTTCACGTTTTGCCGGCTATGCGTGTCCCAGCCATTGCTTTCTACAAATGCTATTTCCAACCCGGCATTGGACTTAATAAGTTTTGCCGTTTGTTTCATACCGAGACCCAAGGGTGAAGCAGGGTAATTTGAATTAGGATTTACCGGCTGGTTTAGCACATCTAACGACGCCATCATTTCGGCAGCCTCAATATTGTATAAACCTGCATTGCTCAACGCCGCCATAGATTCATTTTGGTACAAGGCTTTCAGTTGTTGTAATTCCTGAAGTTCTTCAGGGGAAAAACTCAAATCCGAAAGGTTTTGAACTACAATATTGGCATGCTGGCCATAAAAAGACCTCGGGGAGGTGGGCGTAAACGATACTGCTTGAAAAGGGGTCGGGTCATGGCCCATTGCGCCTACGGCGCGGTTCAACCAACCGGATTGGGTTCCCTTAACCCCCGGCGTACCACTTTCCATAAAATCTTGTGCATCAAAATGTGACCGGTTGGGTACTGGAGAACCTACACCATGCAAAATGGCCAAGGTCTTGTTTTCGAAATAGGGTGCCAAAGGAGCCAGTTCTGGGTGCAATCCAAAAGCACCATCAAGGTCCAATAATTTTTGGTCTGAAGCGCCTGTTGCAGAAAAAACCAGATTGGGACGATGTTTTTTGAGGAACGCGTTATCAATGGGCTGTACGGCGCTAATGCCATCCATAGCACCCCGTTGGAACACACAAACCAATACCTTTTTTCGTTGAAAAGGTCTGGGCTCCATTACAGCTGTAGCCGCTTGAGCCACAAAACTCGGTATGCCTCCCAAGGTTGTGGCGAAAAGGGAAAGTCCGCTTGTTTTTACAAAACTTCGACGACTCCAGTGGGTATTTTTTTCCGTTTCACACATGGTTATTGTTTTTGAAACTTTGGGCTACTCAGTTCTTGTTTCCAGCTATTCGTACGGAATTCATCGGGTACACGTATCCCAGCAATTTTATTCTCGGTAAGGGCGTTGGCAAACTTCAATCTATTAATAAGGCCCGTGCCGCTCGTCCAGTAGGTTTGGTTGTCGGGAAAGCCCGTGGGCACCTGATACCCATATATGGGTTCACCCATTCGGACAATCCATCGCAAAGCTTGTTGTTCCGAGTCCATCTGCGCTTCGCTACTCCTGAACGCAGAAGCAACATATTCGAAAGGGGTTTTTACTTTGGACAAACGATGTTTTGGGTTCCAAAATTCTTCGGTTTGCAGCATCGCCAGCATCATGGAAGGGATATGGCCCGCACTATCGGTATACGCTTTTGCCACGATATCCACCAAGGATTTTGGCGCATCGTCGCTCACAAAACGCTTCACCAATTTTGTGCTGATAAAGTTTGCCGTAGCCGGATGGGCCGCCAAGGTTTCTATTGCTTCAACGCCCTGTTGGTATCCGCCTCTTTGCATAAAGCGTCTTCCCAAAAAGGTTTTGGTACCGGCATCGTGATGGGTACTGTCAAAAAAGAAAGCCTCTTTTAAAAAGGACTTCTTGTTCTTTTTGATGCCCTGTTTGATGAAAAAAGTAAGCAACCAATGGAACTTTATCAATAAAGGATTCACCTTCCAACCACTTAGGATTCTAGATAATTCCTCAACATCGTTTTGGGTATATCCGCCATCCACACCTAACGTATGCAGTTCCAGAAGTTCACGAGCGTAGTTTTCGTTGATACCGGGCATTTGCAAAAACTGTCGGAATTCCGATTCCAATAGCTTTTTGGACGGCGGCTTACGCTTGTCCAAGGTTTGGGCATTCTCTGCGGCATTGGAATGATTGTTATCCAGATAAATCAACATCGCCGGATGGTGTGCGCTAGCTTTCAACATTTTAGGAAAATGCCCCAAAACATTTGCTCGAATCACATCCCTATCGTACGATAGCACATAGGGTGCAGTGTCGTTCACCCGCGTGGTGGAGACATTCAGGTGATTGAACCAAAAATCGGCAAGCGTTTCTTGAATTTGATATGGACTATACACCGCTCGATAGAGTTTTTGGGCACGTAACTGGTACATAAGTTCCATGAAGTTTCCAAACTCCAATTTATCGAAATACTTCTTCAGGAATGCCCCCCCTTCCAGTTCATAAAGCGCACGTCTATCCACTTGGGCCACAGAAATATTGATAGCCGCCAGCATATCATTGACCTCCAGTTTTTCCTCCAATTCCTTTTTGAATTGTTTGTCCTTTCGGAATTTGATTCCCATCAGAATCAACGAAATTGCTGGACTGGGATAGGTTTCCGCAATCTCCTTTACCGAGAGTTTAGTTATCGGAAAACGCTTCGCTACTTCATTTTCAAAATGTTGTGAAGTTGGTTCAGACAATTGACTTTCCAACCACTGTTCCAAACCTTCCGCCTGTACCTTCTGGATTAAATCTTCGGTTGCGCCGAAGGTAAGTTTCGAGACGGCATGCGCTATGGCTTCGCTTTCAGAAAGACCAAACTTAGCATATGGAAGGTTTTGTAGAGACATCATTCAATATGATAACGTATTTCACTATGGGTTAAATACATCACAAAGCGAAATCGTTGGATAATTGGTTCAACATTTTGACTTGTAAATTCCTAAAGCGTTTAATCGTGTGTTGAGGATATCCAAAAAATTATTGAAAATCCGCATCAGAGGGCAATTGGTTTCGGTCTACCTGATTCCCATTTTTGTCATAGTAAACGTAGGTAACCATACTTCCTTTTTTTAAGCGAACCCGGTAGTATTCTTTTTTGGTCTTGTATAATTTAATGTGAGTACCTCCAGTGATTCTATAACTCGAAAAGTTACTGTTCAAATCGCGTGCCAATAGCGTAGGAATGGTTTTAGAACCATAATACTCTGCATAGTACAGTATTTCACCTTCTGGCGAATACCGAGCATTGCTCAACGGTCGCTTCCCCTCTTTCATCACGGAAACGTAACGGGTAAAACTGTTCCCTTTTCTTCCAGTGGAGGTTTGTTTTTTCCAACGCACGACTTTTTTATCGCCAAAGTTGGACTTTTGGGCACTCAAAACAACGTCTGGTACTTCATCTTCTAGAACGATACTTCCTTTAAAGGTTGTAGACTGTGCCATCGTGGCCAAACTCATCAAACCAATGCAAGTTAAAACGGCTATTCTTTTCATAATCAAGTTGTTTAAACGGTAAATCTTTGATTAAAGGATTACTTTTATATGCATCAAAGAACAGCAGATTTTGTGCCCTTAGTGTCGCCAAAATTCTATTTTCAATGAAATTGGCTGGATTTTCAATGAAATGGTTTCGCTTGGATAGCATTTTGAAAAAAGTGCTCTTTTGGGGTACGCTGCTACTACTGGCCTCTTGGAACTACTACACTGAGTTTTTCCGAACTTTTCCCGCTTTTTACATGGCTTTGCTCCTGACTTGCCAAGTGGTTGGCATGGTCTTGATTGGATATCTATGGCTGGGTAGACAAAAGAAGTTTCCGCGATTAATCTTTTGGGGCATTACCATTGTATTTACCGTATTGCGATACTTGATTGTCTTGTTCATCTTGCAATACAAACTACCAGAGTGGACTGTATTCCATCATCCGGACCGGGTTGGATTTTATCTTTTCTTTACCTCTGCTGCTTTTATTTTTTTCGGCTATAGCTATTCCATATATGAGTGGGGACTTGCAGCGCGGGACGAATACAAGGATTTGATGGCGGTTTCTGCCAAAAAAATAGAACAGCCCATCGTAATACGAAGTGAAGGAAAAACGGTTCGCATTTTACCACAGGACCTCATCTACCTCGAAGCACATGGGGAATATGTGAAATACTTCACACAAGGAAAAAACCATATGTGCTTTCAACGTATGAAAACCGCCGAACAAGAACTCAAAAAATACGGTCTGCTTCGAACCCATCGTTCTTACATTGTAAATCCCTTATTTGTAGCATCTTATTCTTCTCAAGCCTTGATTCTTAAAAACCACCAAGAAATTCCGATAAGTAATTCATACCGGGAATTGTTCTTGCAAACCCTCCGTAAAGTTGACCTTGACGGAAAATGATATCAGAAGGTTTGTAATCCAAACCACAGCACTTTTTTACATAAAGCGTTATATTCATGTTTCGTGTGGAACGAAAACAAATGTCTAAAGCGCTGTCTAATGGTTGCATTGAAATAGGGATGCATGCTTGATTTCTTGAAAAAATCCATTCCGTTTACAGCCAATCTGAAAGACCAAGTAAAGATTGCGCTTCTTTTGGGCGCCTTACTCTCGCTTATTTTGATTTTTTTAGGCCCATTTGACACAGACAGATTCCAATCGGATTACAAGAATTGGGTGTTCGTTGGTTTTGGGTTGTTGTTTTCGGTTTTTTATTTGCTTACCGGGCGTTTGGAAAACATTTGGTACCGTTCCACGAAAAAAAGTTGGACGGTCACCCATGAGGCGATAGCCTTTATAACTCTTGTGCTGTTGGGTTTTGTGCCCATCCACTTTTACAATCAGGTTTTTCTCAACGAACTTTTCCTTCAACCAGACTACGGATTCCAAGAATACCTCAACCATGGGCTTTGGTTTTTTGGGAAATCGTTGGTGCCCATCATGCTAGCCATACTTCCTTTTTATCTGTTTTTTAGAAATCGATTTGGGACCATTGTAGACCCTGAATCGGTGTCAAAAATTTCTTTTTCTGGATTGAATAAGGGTGAGCAAGTCGTCTTACCCCAGAACCAAATCTTGTTTGTGAAATCTTCTGAAAACTATGTGGAAATATTCTTTACAACTGAAAACGGAGTAGAACATGAAACCTTTCGAAATACGCTAACGGTCATTCACGAACAAGCGCCTTTTTTAATGCGCTGCCATCGGTCGTATCTCGTCAATACATCCAACATCAAAAGCATAAAAGGGAATTCACAAAACGCAAAAATTTACTTCCACCCCACTGAAACCGACATTCCGCTATCAAATACCTACTACAAATCCATCAAATCGGCCTTACGCGTTTAGCCCAAATTTTTACGGATTCGTCCCAAAACATACCAGTTCATCACCAAGTATACCTACCAGTCACTCTTTTTTGAATAGTACTGTTTTAGCACTTTTTTTTGACTTGTAATTCCATGCTAGCATAGTCCATTTAATGACCCTGCGAGCGGGATACCTTTAAAATTGAAGACTGACCTTGATGAAATTTTGTCTCGCTTCCCTCCCGAATTCCAGGATTGGATTTTAGCGTAAATCATGAAGGCCAACTCAAAAAGTAAAGTCCACCGACAGATTCCAAACATCATGGCTTACAGCTTTGCGAGTACAAACGACTAAACTACAAATCATGAAAAAAGCAATTATACTATTACTCTTTCTATGTTTTTCGCCCATACGTGCGCAGCAGACCTTAACCAGCGAACAATGGCAAGAGGACCTTCGGTTTCTACAAAAAACCATTCATACGGACTATCCTTTCCTGTTCGTGAAAACCACAAAGGAAATTTTTGATATTGAAGTTGAAGCGCTTTATAAAGACATCCCAAAACTAGCCCCTCACGAAATCATTGTTGGGATGCGGCGCATCATAGCGCTATTCCAGTATGGCCATATGGGAGTTGCTTTTGACCAAGCGTCTTATGCGTTTCATTCCCTACCTTTTAACCTCTACCAATTCTCTGATGGAATTTACGTGCAAGGTGTTCATAAAGCATACCCGAAAACGCTAGGTGCCAAGGTTTTGAAAGTTAATGGTATTCCTATTGCTGAAGCCTTACAAAAAGTTTATCCGGTGGTCAGTGCCGAAAATTCCCAATTTTTTAAAGCACATGGCATAAACTTCTTGACCATCCCCGAGGTACTTCACGCACAAGGCATTACCGACAAACTCGAACGCTCCGTTACGTTTACGCTGGAAAAAGATGGAAAAACTTTTGAAACTCTCTTTACAGTCTCACCCGAAAATGAAAGGATTCCCAACCATTATGGATATGTATTTGAAAATGAAAACTGGTTAGAGGCTAGACAGACAAATACCACCCCACTTTATCTGAAACACCTCGAAAAGATGTACTTTTTTGAGTACTTATCAGAATCGAAAACGGTTTACGTCAGACTAAGTCAAATAGAGGACGACCCCTCAGAAAAAATGGCCTCGTTTTATGGGCGACTTTTCGATTTTATCGAAAACAATTCGGTTGAAAAATTGGTTTTGGATGTTCGTTTGAATGGCGGTGGAAACAACTTTAAAAACAGAACATTCATCACAAAAATCATGGAAAACAAAAGCATCAATCAGGTGGGGAACTTTTTCGTGATACTTGGCCGACGCACTTTTTCCGCCTGCCAAAATCTCGTTAACGAATTGGACAACTACACCAATGTGATTTTTGTAGGAGAACCTACCGCAGAAAATGTGAACTTTTATGGGGATATCCGTATTACAAACATGCCCAACAGTAAAATAGCTTTGTATTTGTCGTATGCCTGGTGGCAAGACAAACCTGCCTGGCAAAATGCAGAATGGCTTGCCCCTTCCCTACCAGTGGATATAAGTTTTGAGGAGTACGCGACGAATCAAGACCCAGTACTTGACGCCGCTTTAACTTTTGCTGACGACAGCTTTATACCCAACCCCATGCGGTATATCACTGACGGCTTTGTTAACGGAAATCTGGAAGAATTAACTAGAGAGGTTCCGAAAATGATAAAAGACCCTAAGTATGCTTTTTTCGATTTCGAAACGGAAATCAGCAAAGCTGGTTTGCTTCTTGCAAAGAGCGGAACCAAAGAAGGCATTCAAGTTGGCGTTGGCGTACTGTCTTTTGTTACCGAACTTTTCCCTTCTTCCCCAAAGGCATGGAAAAACTTAGCCATGGGCCACCTTAATTTAGGGGAGGAACAGAAAGCGAAAGAATTCCTGAATAAAACCATAACCTTGGGTGCCGATGGAACCGTAGGTAAAAGTGCAAAAGAAATGCTCCTTGAACTCGGGGGTACACCGTGAAAGGCTAAGGGAATCAATCAGCTGAAAGCTTTCTTTTGTATTCCGAAGGAGCAACTTGGTATTTTTTTGAGAAGGATTTGGAAAAAGTACTCAAACTGCCAAAGCCGCATTCAAAACAAACATCGGTTACACGCTTATCGGTGAACCGAAGTAATTCGGCGGCCTTCTCTAACCGTTTGTTGATTATGTAGTGCGCAGGGGTATCTTCAAACACATTCTTAAACCTGCGCTTAAAGGTGGAAATGCTCATATTGGTCAAGTCAGCGTAATCTTTTATTTCCAACTCTTGATACAATTGAGACTGGATGACGGTCTTAAAATGCAATACCACTGGGTCGAAAAGACTTTTGAGCAAATCACGAATACCAGGGTAATCAATGTTGTACAATAGCAAAATCAGTTCCTTGAGTTTCAGAACAATCAAATGGTCATTGATTAAATCTGGGTTTTCAAAGTAGAACAAAAGCCCTTTAATGTATTCATCAATAACGGTCCTTTGCGGAATCTTTGTAAATACTTGGGTACTCGCAACATTTTCGTTCTTCAAAAAATCAGGGAGATTGTTCTCATAAATGAAGTCTAAAATCCCGGGATGGACATGTATTGCAATGATTTCACAAAATTCATTTTCTCCTGCGCTTTTCCAATGGTTAACGAACGAACCGCACTTCATCAAAATACTTTCTTTGGAAGTTACCGCTCCCTGTTCTAGCCCGCCATAAAGCATTCCCTCTCCCACTATGGAGTAAATGAAACAAGCTTCTTTTTCAAAAGTAACTGCGGGTTTGTAAGGTGGCCGGAACACTACCTTTTCAAAAACCTTCGCCTCTTTTAATTGATATGAATCATATGACAAAATCATCCTTAACCGAACAGAAAATTAAAAATAAGTTCCAACTGACTGGCCCAATTATCGAAATCATGTCCTCCCTGGGTACTGATGGACTGAATCTCATAACCCTTTGTTTCATAAATATTCACCAACGCCCTGACGTAATGTTCTGCATCATTTTTTCCTGTGGATATAAATAATTTCAGGTCCTCGTTTTTTGAAAAAGTAATTTCCTCGATTACCTTTTTACAAGGATATGTGACCGGAGAGAGGAGCGCATATTTTATAAAGGAATTGGATTTTGCCGAAAACCAAGCGGCATTCAACCCGCCAAAAGATATTCCAACCAAGCCTCTTTCGTTTGGGGTAAATGCTTTTCCAATCGTTCTCTCCGCTTGCGGCAGCAGCTCATTTTCAAAGAAATCCAAGTAATCGGGATTGCAAAAAAAGTAGGTGTTGCGTCTGTCAACGCCGTCATTCAAATCCACTGCGCTCACGAACACTACATACGCCGGAGGAATCTTCCCTGCCTTAAAAAGGGCAGCTAATCTTTTCTTTATTCCAGCTTGTAATAGTTTTTCCCCATCAGTAAAATAAATTACGGATTCAATTCCGTCCAAATCACCCAGCTGGAAAATTTCAATTTCGGTTTTCGTGTTCAAGATTTTACTATCCACCACCAGTTGTTGTGCCAAGCTGTCTGTAACGAATAGACAAAACGAATAAAAAAGTATTGTGAAAATCTTTCGATTCATGCTTTAAAGATATTAAAGTCAAGAGCACCTTTACATCGAGGTGCTCTTGATTACTTTGGCAGATGATTAAGACTTCGCATTATGCAATTCGTAGAGTCGAGCCATCATCTGATTGGATACGGTATCCAAAAAACCGATAAATTGTTCTTTGTTCATTTGAGGATTTTCCACGAAGGTCCAACCACTTGAACTCCACACTACCATACATTTTTGATAGCCAAGGTCAACCACCTTGAAAGAATTCACCATGTTTTTTGCTGGTACCCCCGAAACGGCGTAGGAGTAAAAACGTTTGTCATCATCGTAAGCCAAAATCGTTTCTGTAAAGGCAGGATTGTCCGCTGTTTTTCTAGTTTGCCCGGGAGCAGAGCAACTTCGCTTCGCCCCCACGCCAATGGGTCCTGTCACCCAAGAATCTCCAATAAAGTCCGGTGTTAACTCTTCAACTTTATCCAATTTTCGTAACCTTTCCCAAACTTCATCCGCAGAAGCATTGATAATCTGGGTTTTGGTTATAATCGCATCTGTTTTTTGGGCTTTGGCCATGGTAAAACCGCTAAATATGAATGCCGCAATTAAAATCATACGTTTTGTCTTCATTGTGCTTTATTATTAATTGATTAACGAAAACAAAATTGGGAAGAAAGCGGTTTTGGCTCTTGACGAAAAGGGTCAATTATTTGTGTACAAGGGTCATGCACGGGAGTATGTGCTTTTACACGTTGATAGAATCCAAAAAAATTGACTAGTCTACCACCGTTTCCAAAACAGCCCAAACATTTTCCAAAACGATTTGATGGCCCTCGGTGTTTGGATGAATGCCATCTTCTAAATTTAAGTTGGGAATACCTGCTACACCTTCCAGTAAAAAAGGAATCAGCGCAATCTCATTTTCAGTGGCTAATTCTGGAAAAATCTTGCGAAACTCAGTGGTGTATTCTGGACCCATATTGGGTGGAATTTGCATCCCAGCCAATACAATTTGAGTATCCTTGTTTTTTTCTTTAACGAGATTGATTATGGCCTGTAAGTTTTTACGGGTTTCCACCAACGGAATGCCGCGAAGTCCATCATTGGCGCCCAATTCCAAAACAAAAACATCCACCTTTTGTTTCAATACCCAATTCAAACGATTCCGACCTCCCGAGGTAGTCTCGCCACTAAGTCCAGAGTTGATTACGGTATACTTAAAGTCTAACGAATCCAAACGCTTTTGTACCAGCGCGGGAAATGCCTCTTCAAGTTCCAAACCATAGCCGGCGGTAAGACTATCGCCGAAGAATAGGATTATTTTTTCTGAGGTAACTTCTTCAACAGGGTTCTCCATCACATCTTGCTCTTTGGTAACTTCTGAGGTGGTTTTGGAACCCTCACGACAAGAAATCAAGCAGATGAAAAGAAAAAAATAACGAAACTTTAAGAGGTGATGCATGGTGTAAAAAGCCTTAGAACAAAATCATTTACCTATTTTCCTGTCCAATTAAAAAGAAGCAACTGTGCTATGTCAAAGATATTAAACGTTGAGCATCTTGGGAAGACCTATGTCAGCGGTTCGAAATCATTAACCGTGTTGGACGATATCAGTTTTAGCATCAATACAGGAGACACCTTCGCTATCATTGGCCCTTCCGGGAGTGGAAAAACAACATTGTTGGGGTTATGTGCCGGATTGGACCGTTCTGATACTGGGTCCGTAACCTTATGTGGTTCAGAACTGGGTGCGCTAAATGAAGATGAACGGGCGTTGTTACGAAACGAAAACGTAGGTTTCATTTTCCAGAATTTTCAATTGTTGCCTACCCTAACGGCCCTTGAAAATGTGGTGGTTCCGCTAGAACTTCAGGGGATAAAAAACGCGACCAATACGGGAAAAGAACTTTTGGGAAAGGTAGGTTTAGGAGATCGTTGGCATCATTATCCCTCACAACTTTCCGGAGGAGAGCAACAGCGTGTTGCATTGGCCCGTGCCTTCTCAAATAGCCCCTCTATCTTGTTCGCAGATGAACCCACAGGAAATCTAGATCAAGATACGGGTGATCGCGTGGTGCAATTGTTGTTTGAGCTCAACCAGGAAGCTGGTACCACTTTGGTCATCGTTTCCCATGATTTGGAGCTGGCCAAAAAGTGCGACCACCTGTTGCAGTTACGGGGTGGAAAAATAGTTTCCAACGAAGTTTTGATAGAATCGTGAAACATTCCCAAAGTATAAAATCCCATGCCGGGTGGAAATGGCTTTTTAAAATGGCTTGGCGTGATAGCAAGGCGAGTTTTAGTCGTTTACTGCTGTTTATGGCTTCCATCATTTTAGGTATATCTGCGGTGGTATCCATCCAATCTTTCAGTAAAAATTTGAAGGAGAACATCGCCATTCAATCGAAGGCCTTGATGGGTGCCGATTTTGTAATTGATAGTGACCAACCACCCAATGAGAAGGTCATGTCCATTATCGATTAGCTTGGGGGAGCGGACGGACGTGCTAACGGTTTAACATCGATGGCGCTTATCACTAATAGCGGAGATTCAAAATTAGTAGGGGTTCGAGGGATTGAAGGGGCATATCCCTTTTATGGGGAATTGGAAACCCAACCTGAATCGGCAGCTGAGCAATATCAAAACAAAGAAGGAGACTTGGTAGATGCTACCCTTATGCTTCAATATGCCCTGAAACCAGGAGATTCCGTCAAACTGGGAAATTCTGTATTCGCAATTCTGGGCGCTTTGATTTCAGCACCTGGAACGTCTAGCATTGGAACTTCCATTGCTCCGCCTGTCATAATCCCATACGATGCAGTAGATGCGACCGGATTGGTTCAAGTGGGTAGTCGGGTGGGATATGATTTTTATTTTGTCGCCAAACCTGAGCAAGATTTAGTGGCATTAGACAAGCAAGTTGACCCGCAACTAGATGTGGAGAATGCGGACTTGGATACTCATATCAGCACCGCGGAACGCCTCGGTAGAAGTTATGACAACTTCGGAAAGTTTCTTAACCTCATCGCCTTCATAGCCCTGTTATTGGGTTGCATGGGGGTTGCCAGCTCCATACATATATACGTGCAAGAAAAATTGCGTTCGGTAGCGATTTTAAAATGTATTGGCGCCACGCGGAGGCAAACCTTTTTAATCTACCTGCTACAAATGGCCGGCATGGGGTTATTGGGTGGTATTTTTGGCGTTCTAGGAGGTTTATTGCTTCAACAATCCTTTCCATTGTTGTTGCAAGGACTTTTACCATTTGAAGTTCAGATTTCACTAGTACCAACTGCGCTGCTTTCCGGTTTGGTCTTGGGTATACTACTGTCCGTTTTGTTCGCCCTGATGCCCTTATTGATTACCTGTTTTGTTTCACCTTTACGTGCCTTACGTGTTGAGGAGAATGGATTCAAAAAATCGCGAACCGCACAGATTTTCGTATCACTAGGCATTCTTTTATTCGTTTTTTCTTTCTCCTTTTGGTTGATTGGAAGTATACAGTACGCCTTGTTTTTTGTGCTGGGGGTATTGGTTGTATTTGCGCTTTTAGGCGGGGTGGCAAACCTTTTTATGCGAACCATAAAGCGCTATTTCCCTACCTCATGGGGATTCACTACACGACAAAGCCTTTTGAATTTATATCGGCCCAACAATCAAACAAGGATGCTGATTCTGGCCATTGGTTTGGGTACCTTTTTGATTAGTACATTATATTTTACCCGAGATATTCTTTTGGCTCAAGTTTCTTTGGAAGCATCCGAAAACACCCCAAACCTCATCTTAATGGATGTGCAAACGGAGGAAAAAGCTGCAGCTGCGGAGAGCATTGAAGCGTCAGGGTTAGCCGTCTTAAATAATATTCCTATCGTAACCATGCGTATGCACAAGATAAAGGAACGTCCCGTACGTGAGCTTATCTTGGATACTACTTCAACACAAAATCGCTGGGTATTGTTCCATGAGTTTCGCGTTACGTATCGGGATTCTTTGGTGGCTTCTGAACGAACCGTTGACGGTTCATGGCCGCAAGAGGCAGAGGAAAATAGCCTTGTTCCGATATCCATGTCTGCCAATGTAGCAGAAGATGCCCAAGTTAAAGTGGGAGACACATTGGTATTCAATATTCAAGGAGTATTGACCGAAACCCGAGTAGCACACTTACGAGAAGTGGATTGGGCGCGAATGCAGATTAATTTTTCGATTCTTTTTCCTTCAGGTGTCTTGGAAGAAGCACCACAATTTCATGTTTTGACCACCAAAGCACCTGATGCCGACAAATCAGCTTCACTGCAACGCTTGTTAGTTCAAAAGTTTCCGACCGTATCCATCATTGACTTACGGCAAATCTTTACGGTTATAGAAGAAATCCTCGGAAAAATTGCTTGGGTCATCAACTTTATGGCATTCTTTAGCATTCTTACGGGAATCATTGTACTTATCGGTTCGGTACGCACCAGTAAATATCAAAGGATAAAGGAAAACGTTCTTTTACGGACCTTAGGGGCCAAAAACAAACAGATTCTTCGTATCACAGCGCTCGAATATTGCTATTTGGGACTTTTGGGGGGCGGCATCGGAATCATGCTGTCACTTCTCGGTAGTTTTTTGTTGGCAAAATTCGTCTTTGAGGTAAGCTTTGTTCCTTCGTTGATACCCTTTTTAGTGGTGTTGCCCGGTATCTTGATGCTTGTACTTCTTATTGGATTGTTGAACAGTAGAAGCGTCTTGCAAAGCCCACCTTTGGAAGTACTTCGGAAGGAAGTAGGATAATCTCTTTCAGTTTTTTCCCTTTTCGGATTCCAGTAATCCATTATCTTTAGAGACAGGCCGTTTATTGCTGTTTTTAGAACAGAAACGCCCTCATAAATACCCATAACACAATGAAACCATCGAATTCCATGTTTACCAGAATCTTCGTTCCTCTTATTTTGATTTTTAGCTGTTGCTTCTTTTCCTGCACCACTCCTAAGGATTCAGGGAACATTCAGCTCGCTTTTCCAGCGGAACATTATGAAGTAGCCTTGGATGGAAGACTTATTATTTTGATTTCAGAACAAATAGAAACGGAACCACGTTTTCAGTTGCGGGATGATTCCAAAACCTGTCAGGGTTTCGGGATGGATGTAAACGATTGGAAACCTGGAGAATCCCTTCAATTTGATATGCAGGCTTTCGGATATCCTATTGAAGATTTTAAGGGTTTACCGTCGGGAGAGTACTTCGTTCAGGTGCTATTTCACAAATACGAAACGTTTAATCGAGCAGATGGGCATGTCGTTAAACTCCCCATGGATAGAGGTGAAGGACAACAATGGAATCGCGCTCCGGGCAACCTATATTCCACGCCACAAAAAATCACCATTGAAGAAAATGGATTCCCGTCGCTATCCATAGCGTTAGACCAAAAAATACCACCTATCCCAGAACCTGAGGACACCAAATATGTGAAGCACATCAAAATCAAAAGTAAGTTGCTGAGTGATTTTTGGGGAAAGGATATGTATTTGGGGGCTCATGTGTTGCTACCTGAAGGATGGGAATCGCATCCTGAAGTAAAATACCCACTTGCTATCATGCATGGGCATTTTCCGAGTGATTTTGGCGGATTTCGTACCACTCCTCCAGACCCCAATTTAAAACCCGAATATAGCGAGCGATTTGATGTGGACGGATACAATATCATGGTACAACAGGAAGCTTATGATTTTTATAAAACCTGGACGGGACCTGATTTCCCAAGAGTACTTGCCATAAAAATTCAACACCCCACCCCCTACTACGACGATTCCTATGCGGTCAATAGCGAAGCGCAAGGTCCTTACGGTGACGCCATTACCCATGAACTCATTCCCCATATCGAAAAGCAATTTAGGGGAATTGGCGAAGGCTGGTCTCGATTTGTTTATGGCGGAAGTACTGGTGGATGGGAAGCCCTAGCGGTTCAAGTCAAGTATCCGAAGGAATATGGGATGTGTTTTGCCG
>CALBPG010000038.1 GCA_937899065.1 uncultured Allomuricauda sp. | reverse complement strand
TGGTCTGTAAAGCCAGCTTGGAACGCCTCAGGGAAATCTCCGCTGGAGATTTTGTTATTACTGTGGATTATCTGCAACTAGGGGGAGCAAACAACAACACCATTTTGCTTCAAATCGCAAAACAACCCGAAGGAGTCTATGGCATCCGTTTACAAGAAAGAACTGCGAATTTTGTGATGGAACGAAAATGATGCGCATAGGACTCACAGGAGGAATTGGTAGCGGGAAAAGTACCGTAGCGAACATGTTTCGCGAACTGTCCGTACCTGTTTACGATTCTGACCTTAGGGCGAAGGTTCTGATGAACGAATCGAAGCCTTTGCAAAAAGACATTATAGCACTCTTCGGCGAATTAGCCTATTTGGATAATGAACTGAACCGACCATGGATAGCCCAACAGGTTTTTGGAAACGCTGCGCTTTTGGAGCAATTGAACGGATTGGTGCACCCTGCGGTTCGTGAAGATTTTATTGTATGGTCTGAAGCCCAAAAAGCTTCGTATATCATTCAAGAGACCGCCTTGATTTTCGAAAATGAGATGGAATCGTACTATGACCAGATTATTCTAGTGACGGCGCCTAAAACAGTTCGAGAAGAACGGGTGATGCTTCGTGATGGTGTTCCCAAGGAAAAGGTACAGCAGCGTATGGTACATCAGTTGGAGGATGAATTAAAGCTCGCAAAATCTCAATTTATCATAGAGAATATCACCTTGGAAGATACCCTAAAACAAGTTCGCAAAATCCATGAAGCACTACTCTTGTTGAGCGATTCGGGCCAATTTTAACACATTTGTTAAGGTTAGGTTAAACGATCAAGGGTCTAAATGTTAAATATCTAATTTTACCGTGATGAACAAGAAGCTATTTGTTCTTCTCGTCATTTTAATGAGCCTATCGCTTACCGGAATTATTTTCGTGCAGGTATATTGGATTAGGACTTCAGTTAACGACAAAGAAGAACAATTTTCAAGGACCGTTACCGATATTCTGGATAGGGTGGCGAACCGAGTGGAGAAGAGGGAGATGAAAGAGTATTCGGACCGATTGGCTTCCTTGGTAGATAGTGTAGGACAACCTAAAACCACCCAGTTCAGGAATTTTTTATTTGTTGACCGGGATTTGAATTCGGACGAGATTCTTTTTTATTCCCACGGGATTTTAGAAGAAGACTACAATATCACATCAACGTTCTTTGACACAAATGGTGAGGATACCACCGCGACGATTAAAAACATCACCAGTAAACGTACCAAAGCCGTTTTTAAAGAGGAGTTTGGATTGGATGGAAAAAGCTACAGCTTAACCCCCATACAAAAAGCCGAAAAAATTGGAGGACTTTCCAGTATTGATAAAGCGGTTTGGGAAGACGTTTTCATGGAATATGCCAAGAGTCGACCCATACACAAACGGGTATCGAAAACAGAAATCGAGTTATTGTTGACTCAAGAACTTCGAAATCGTGATATTGACATTGATTTTGAATATGGAGTTTACAGCCAAGGCTATCCTACAAAGGTGCAATCAAAAAAGTTCAAGTTTTCGGAGTCCAAGATGTACCGGGCACCCATCTTTAAAGATAGTGAAGGACAAACCACCTTCTCGTTGCTTCTGACGTTTCCAAAAATGAAGCGTTTTCTCTTTCAAAGTATCATGGGAATGGCCCTGTTGAGCTTGATATTTACTTTGGTAATCGTTGTAGCGTATAGTGGTGCGATTTATCAGCTTATAAAGCAAAAACAGATTTCAGAAATCAAAACCGATTTCATCAACAACATGACGCATGAGTTTAAAACACCCATTGCGACTATTAATCTGGCAGTAGAGGCGATTCGTAATCCCAGTGCGATTTCTGATTCGGAAAAAGTACTACGCTATTTGGGCATGATACGTGATGAGAATAAACGGATGCACGCGCAAGTGGAAAACGTATTACGTATCTCCAAGTTGGAAAAGAACCAACTGGATATTAGTAAGGATAGGGTGGATGCCCACGATATCGTTAATGATGCCATCGCCCATGTGGAGTTGATAGTAGCAGACCGAGGCGGATACATCAAACCGCATCTTGAGGCGACACGTTCTGAGGTATTGGCCAATGATATGCATTTTACGAATGTTATCGTGAACATATTGGATAATGCTGTCAAATACTCGCCCGACTCACCAAAAATAGATGTGTACACTGAGGTGGTGAAAAACCACATCATCATACAAGTAAAGGACCAAGGAGCCGGTATGAGCAAAGCAGTTCTTAAAAAGGTATTTGAAAAATTTTACCGGGAACATACCGGAGATATACATAATGTAAAGGGCCATGGATTAGGATTGGCCTATGTAAAACGAATTATTGAAGACCATCAAGGGGAAGTTTATGCCGAAAGTGAAAAAGGAAAAGGAAGTACTTTCTATATCAAACTCCCTCTAATTTAACAAACTATGGAAACAGAGCAGAAAAAAATATTATTGGTTGAAGACGACCCCAACTTTGGAATTGTTTTAAAGGACTATTTGTCCATGAACGATTTCGACGTTGTTTTGGCCAAAAACGGAATGGAGGGTTTCGAAAAGTTTAAAAAGGACAATTATGACATTTGTATTTTAGATGTTATGATGCCTTACAAAGATGGTTTCACTTTGGCTCGCGAAATTCGCGAGAAAAACGAAAACGTTCCGATTGTCTTTTTAACGGCAAAAACCATGAAAGAAGACGTTTTGAAGGGATACAAAGCAGGTGCAGATGATTATTTGAACAAACCCTTCGATTCTGAAGTTTTATTAATGAAATTGAAAGCTATTCTGCAACGCAAAGCGTCCAGCACTTTGGCAGATAGCAAACAGTTTGAGTTCCAAATTGGAAACTTCCACTTGAACTCCAAACTCAGATTTTTAAAATATATGGAGGAAGAGCCCATTAAACTCTCTCCAAAAGAAAACGAATTATTGCGCCTTCTGGCCTTGCACGAAAACGATTTGATGCCGAGGGAATTGGCGTTGACCAAAATTTGGAGAGATGACAACTACTTCACCTCAAGAAGTATGGACGTTTACATTGCCAAATTGCGTAAATATTTGAAAAGGGATGATGTCGTGGAAATCTTGAACATTCATGGAGAAGGTTTCCGATTGGTCGTTAAAGCAGAAAATCAATAACGAATCATAACTGTTAGAGTCTAACCACCCCAAGCGGGTGGTTTTTTTATGCCAGCCAAAATACGCAGGATGCAGTGGCCATACCCACAAAAGCCAGAATCGTGGTCATCATGGTCCATGACCGGAAGGTTTGTTTTTCAGTAATTCCTAAGTACTGCCCTACCAACCAAAAACCACTGTCATTCACATGTGAAAAAATACTGGCTCCTGAAGCAATGGCAATCACCATAGCGGCAAGTTTAATTGGACTCAAGGAAACATTTGCAATGAGCGGTGCTACAAGCCCCGCCGCAGTAATCATGGCAACCGTGGATGAGCCTTGAATAATTCTTACGATAGCGGCACTTACGAAGGCGAAGAGCAAAAAGGGCATACCCGCATTACTCAAAGTACTTGCTAATAATTCACCTGCGCCGGTATTGGTTAACACCTGTTTGAAAACCCCACCAGCACCGGTTAACAGGATAATGGTTCCAGCTGGCATTAAAGACTTGGTGGAGATAACCGCCAGTTGTTTCGTGGTAAAATTTCGACGGATGCCCAAAAAATACCAAGCAATAAGGTTAGCCAGAATCAGTGCAGAAAAAGGATGTCCTAACAAGGCAATCGTATGAGCCAGTCCTTTGGGGAGTTCCCCAAAAGCACCCGTAGAGGAAATCGTGTTTAAAAGAATCAGCAGTATGGGTATCGCAATTATGTCTAGGGTCATTCCTATGGAGGGGAAGTTTGATAATTCATTTTTTTGTTCAACAACCTCAGGGGCTGCCACATGTATTTTTTTGGCGATGTATTTCGCAAATAGCAAACCAGAGAGGATTGCAGTTGGAATACCAGCCACAAAACCAACGAGAATTACCCATCCTAATTCTGCTCCAATAATATCCGCGACCGCAATCGGGCCGGGAGTGGGGGGAATAAAGGCATGGGTAATGGCCAAACCCGCCAACAGGGGAATCGCGTATAGCAACAAAGATTTGCCGGTTTTACGTTGCAAGGCATATACCATCGGAACCAATATGATAAAAGCAACATCAAAAAATACCGGAATAGCAATTAAAAAACCCGAAATAACCATTGCTGCCGGAGCTCTTTCCAAACCAAATTTGGAAATCATGAACTGCGCTACAGCTTGAGCCCCACCAGATTCCTCTAAAATAGCGCCAAACATAGCTCCAAGCCCCACAACTGTAGCCACAAAGCCCAAGGTGTTACCCATGCCAGTTTGCACAGTGTCTATGATTTCTTTGGGATTCAACCCTGCAATAATCCCTACCAAAATGCTTGCTATTAAAAGCGCTATGAAAGCATTGATTTTCAGCTTTAGGATAAGAAAAAGCAATACGGCAATACCGATGCCTACGGCGAGAATCAAAGTGGTGGCCATAAAAGGATTAGGTTAGGTTTCATTTTTGGTATCGCCAAATATACTAGAATTTCGATAGTCATTTTTCTAATGATATTTGCTTGCATTGAGGCTTTAGGAGAGTTCTTGGATGATATCTCCCACTATTTTGTCGGGTGATTTTGATATATCTGCATAAATGGCATCTTCAGGTACTTCCAGCGTATCGAATTGGGAGCGTAGTAGATCAACAGGCATGAAATGGTCTTTTCTGGCTTGCATCCGTGAAGAAATAAGCTCGAAGCTGCCCTCCAAGAAAATGAAAACAAGAGAAGGATCCAACTCAGCATTGAGCATATCACGATAGACTTGCTTAAGTGCTGAACAGGCGATAATACACCCAGTGCTTTTTTGTTGTGTTTTGGCTAATTCATTTAAGGCCAACAACCAATCTTTTCGGTCTTCATCGGTTAAGGGTTGACCCGATTTCATTTTAAGAATATTGCTTTCGGGATGAAAATCATCACCATCAAAAAAGGGGACGTCCAGTTTTTGGCCGAGCAATTTCCCAATAGTGCTTTTGCCCGTTCCGGAAACGCCCATGATGATAAATATCCTTTTCTTGTTCATTCGTTAGAATTAAAGTCTTGATTTCACTTTTGAGATGATGATATCCGAGTCTTCATCGTACTCGACCCAAAGGACATCTTCATTTTTCCGTAACCAAGTCAACTGCCTTTTTGCAAAACGCCTGGTATTCTTTTTGATTTCGGCAATGGCTTCCTCTAAATTATAGGTGCCTTCGAAATGAGAAAACAACTCTCGATACCCTACTGTTTGTAGCGCATTGAGTTGTCGTAAAGGATAAAGTGATTTAGCTTCCTCCAGCAAACCTTCTTGCATCATAAGGTCTACCCGCTGTTCGATGCGTTCGTAAATCACTTCCCTTGGCGCAGTCAACCCTACATACAACGTATTAAAACTTCGGTTTGCCTTTTGAATCCCTAAAAAAGAGGAATACGGTCGTTTTGTACCGCGACATATCTCCAAAGCCCGAATTACACGATGTGGGTTGTTCAGGTCTACTCGAGCATGGTAGTCAGGGTCTTTCTCTGAAAGTTCTTTCTGAAGCGCTTCCAATCCATTTGTCTCCAATTCTGTATTAAGTTCTTGACGAATCCTTGGCTCAACATCAGGAAATGTATCCATTCCTTTCACGACAGCATCTACATACAAACCGCTTCCTCCCACTAAAATTGCTACATCATGATTTTTGAATAGGGCATCCACTTTGGTTAGTGCTGCTCTTTCAAAATCACCAACACTAAAAGTTTCATGCACACTCAAATGTTGTATAAAGTGATGGGGGACGGTTTCTAATTCTTCTGAGGAGGGTACGGCCGTTCCGATGCGCATTTCCTTAAAAAACTGGCGGGAATCTGCTGAAACGAGTTCAGTTTTGAACTGCTTTGCCAATGCTATGGCAAGACTGGTTTTACCGATAGCGGTGGGGCCAACAACTGCAATAAGGGTTTTTGGACTCATAACTCATGTCCACAATTGTAGCAATACTTAGCACCATCCTTATGGCCTTCGGCAGAGCAATTTGGGCATACTTGTGTGTTGGTATCTACTTGGAATCTCCCTCGTTGCTTCGAAAATTCAACGGTGACGATACCCGTTGGAACGGCGATAATCCCGTATCCCAATATCATAATCACCGTTGCCAAAAACTGTCCTAGATTCGTTTGGGGCGCAATATCCCCATAACCCACTGTGGTCAGCGTAACAATGGTCCAATAAATACTTCGGGGGATGCTGGTAAAACCAGCTTCGTTACTTTCCACGAGGTACATAATGGTGCCCATGATGATGGAAAGAATAAGCACCACATAAATAAAAACCACAATTTTAGCACGACTGGCACGCATGGCTTCCTTAAGTTGTGAAGCTTCCCCTAAAAATTTGACCAATTTGAGAATCCTGAAAATTCGCAAAAGTCGAAATGCCCTCAACGCCAAAAGCACTTGGGAACCAGCAAACAAATAGGAGAGGTATAGTGGAATTGTCGAAACAAAATCAATGATACCATAAAAACTGAAAATGTAGTGCCACGGTTTTTTAATGCTAATAATCCGGGCGATGTACTCAAAGGTAAAAAACACGGTAACTACCCATTCCAAGGTAAACAGAAGGTCGTGGTAGTTTTGGTCCACTTCTTTAACGCTCTCCAGCATTACTAGTACGACACTAAGCACGATAAGAATGACTAAAACAATGTCGAATAACTTTCCTAAAGGAGTGTCTGCCTCATAGATGACTTCATGAAGCGCATGTTTCCAGCCGCGATGCTTGTTTTGGGTACTCAAATGTTTGGTCTACCATCCAGGAAGGTTCCTGAATACGATTGCAATACGATTTCGAATATAGGGATATTATTTTTCAAGCGTACGCATGGAAGGGTGATGACGGCCAAATGCTCTAACCCTTGACTTTTTCAGAAATGGGAACGATAGTGAATCGATTCTTTTTTCTGAGATACGATTCAATGATGAATTTTACATTTTCATCGTGGTCCATGGGGGTCATCAAAGCGGTCAAAATATCCAATTGGTCCATTTGATGATTCAATTCGGTATACCCATATCCTTTGAGTTCTCCTTTTTCTATTAGGATAAAACTCTTTTCACCAACATCACGTCCCCGGTCTACAATGGCAATACTTTTGTTACCCAAACTAAACTGGTCGTAAATGTTTTCCAAGGCAGTAAATACTCCATTTTGGTGTTGTAAAGGGTCAAACCCATGTTCCTTTTCGATGCGCGCCAAAAAGTGTTCCGCAGAAGTCTCTCCATTAAAACCAATGCTCTTTACACCTCTTTCATTTCTTTTGACAAGTTTTAATGCCATTTCACCATTTCCGTTGGCTTCAAAATTTAAGGCATGTGTAAAAAGACTTTTCTTGGAAACGGTGTTAAATCGAGGACGTGTTTTTTTTACTTCGGCATACTCCTTTAACACCGCAATCAACTCACTGCCAGTAAGTTCAAAAGTCACTTTTTTCGTCTCTTTTTGAAGCTTCCGTGCCAGCTCTCCTGAGTTGGTGAAATGTTGGTTCACTCTTCGTTGTAAATCCTTTGTTTTACCAATGAATCGGATTTCTCCGTGACGGTCGTGCATGTAGTATACCCCAGTTTTTGAAGGTAGTCCAGAGACCATTTGTAATTGATTTGGGGAAAGTTCTCCATGTTCCGCTGCACGAACCACCTCTTTGATGATGGTCTTGTCAGTGTCCTTATCCAGCAAAAGCTTTAAGAGCTTTAAGGTTGCCATTGCATCACCATTCGCTCGATGCCGGTCACTCATGGGAATACCCAAGGAGCGTACTAGCTTTCCCAAACTATGGGATTCTGCATCCGGAAGCAATTTTTTGGAGAGGTCTACCGTGCAAAGGGTTTTGCGTTGAAAATCAAAGCCTAAACGCCGAAACTCGGTGCGAAGAATACGATAATCGAATTGAGCATTATGGGCGACAATTACCGCTCCTTCGGTAATTTCGACGATTCGTTTGGCAACCTCATGAAACTTCGTAGCCGTACGCAACATTTTGTTATTGATGCCCGTCAGTTTGGCGACAAAAGGTTGTATTTCCCGTTCTGGATTGACAAGACTGATAAATCGGTCAACAATATCATGTCCATCAAAACGATAAATGGCGATTTCCATGATGCCTTCTTCATTGTATTGACCTCCAGTGCTTTCGATATCTAGAACGGCGTACATGGTTGTGCTTTACGTATACTGTCTACTGCCAAAGATACTACTTCCGATGCGCACCATCGTACTCCCTTCGTCAATGGCAATAGCATAGTCGCCACTCATGCCCATGGATAAGGTGTTAATCTCTGGAAGTTGTTTGGCAACCCAATCATATTTTGATTTCAAGTAGGCAAACTCACTTTGAATCTGGTCTTGATTATCGGTGAAAGTGGCCATTCCCATCAGGCCAACAATACGAACGTTTTTCAGATTGGAAAACTCAGAATCAGTTAAAAGAGCTTTTAACTCCTCGTCGTCCAACCCAAATTTGGTTTCCTCCTTGGCGATGTGCATTTGTAGCAAACAGTCAATGACTCGGTCATGTTTTTCAGCTTGCTTATTGATTTCCTTTAGCAAACGAAAACTATCCACCCCATGAATCAACGAAACGAAAGGTGCCATATATTTTACCTTGTTGCGTTGCACGTGGCCAATCATGTGCCATTGAATGTCTTTGGGCAGGGTCTCCCATTTCTGGACCATTTCTTGCACCTTGTTCTCACCAAAAACGCGTTGCCCAGCTTCATAAGCTTCCAGAAGTGCCTCATTAGGTTTGGTTTTGGATACTGCTACCAGGGTTACCCTTTCGGGGATGGTTTTTTTTATACTTGCCAGATTCTCCGTAATGCTCATCTTCTAAATTTAAAACTCGTAAATGGCCAATCCACTCCTAAGTTTGGGTTCGATGTAGGTGCTTTTTGGGGGCATCACCAATCCCGCATCGGCAATAGCCTTGATTTCTGAAATGGTGATGGGAACCAAGCTAAACCCCACTTTAAAATCCCCTGTATCGATACTGTCCTTCATTTTAATGATGTTATGTTTCCCATAGCCATAGGAAATACGCTTATCGTTTCGAAGGTCTCGTATGCCCAAAATGGGTTCCAAAATCGTTTTGAATAAAATTTGGGTGTCCAACGCGCTCAAGGCATCGGTAAACTCATAAATCGTTTTACGGAGGTAAAGGGAATAGAATTCACCATCCAAATACATAGAGAAGTGATGTTTTCGAGATGGTTTGTATAGCCCGTCATCCTTTTTCTCAATCCGAAAATAAGTATCTAACGCTATCAAAAACTCCTCTTTGGAATGCCCATTTAAATCACGGACCATTCGATTGAACTCATAAATCTTGATTTGTGATTCGGGAATCAAATACGTCATGAAAAAGTTATACGCCTCGTTGCCGGTATGGGTTGGATTGGATTTTTCCATCCGATGGGCCAATAGGTTGGATGAAGCACTACGATGATGTCCATCTGCAATATAGAGCGCATCCAATTTTTCAAAAGCAGCAACTAGTTTTTCTTTGTATTCTGTTTCGCTAATCTTCCACAAGCGATGTTTTACCTTGTCGGTGGTCGTAAATTCATGTTCCGGCAGGACTTTTTGAATCGCAGTAAATAGGTTGTTGATGTCAGTATTGTCCGGGTAGGTCATCAAAACGGGTTCTGCATTAAAACCCACTGTGTCCAGATAGTCCGCGAACAATTCCTCACGGTCTTGAAGGGTGTCTTCGTGTTTTTTGATGATATCCTCTCGGTAATCTGAAACGCTACAAGCTCAAAAGAATCCGAGGCTTAAAAAGTCTCCTTTGG
>CALBPG010000037.1 GCA_937899065.1 uncultured Allomuricauda sp. | reverse complement strand
TACTTTCAATTCGAAAATCCAGCGCTATTTGGAAGATAGATGATTGGATATCATCCAAAAGATCCTTGATACGCACCACTACCTCCTCCGCTGGAACGATTTCTATGGTAAGCTAATCCCGGCGTGCCACTTCAAAGGTTCCATTCGCCAAATCTCGCTGACCTATCGCCAAGCGCACAGGGACGCCTTTCAATTCGTATTCGTTGAATTTGAATCCAGGTTTATGCGTGTCGCGCTTATCAAACTTTACTGATATCCCATCCTATCGTAGTGTGGCCACCAAGGGGGCTACCTTTTCGGCAATGGCATCCAATTGATCCTATCCTTTATATATCGGCACAATTACCACTTGAATAGGTGCCAGTTTTGGAGGTAGCACCAAACCATTATCATCACTATGCGTCATAATAAGTGCTCCCATGAGTCGGGTGGAAACACCCCAAGAAGTGGCCCAAACGTGGTCTTGCCCTCCTTCTTTGGTGGCAAACTTCACATCAAAAGCCTTGGCAAAGTTTTGACCCAAGAAATGTGAAGTCCCTGCTTGTAATGCCTTTCCATCTTGCATTAGTGCTTCAATACAAAATGTTTCCTCAGCTCCAGCGAAGCGTTCACTCTCCGTTTTCGTTCCTTTGATTACCGGAACCCCCATAAAGTTTTCCGCAAATTCGGCGTATACCTCCATCATTTGTTTCGCCTCATCCATGGCCTCTTGTTTCGTAGCATGTGCAGTGTGCCCTTCTTGCCACAAAAATTCGGTGGTACGCAAAAACAATCGCGTCCGCATTTCCCAGCGTACCACATTAGCCCACTGATTCACCAAAATAGGTAGGTCGCGGTAGGATTGTATCCATCTTCGGTAGGTATCCCAAATAATAGTTTCTGAAGTGGGTCGTACAATCAATTCTTCTTCCAATCGGGCAGATTCATCTACTACAATTCCGCTTCCATCTTCAGCATTTTTCAAGCGGTAATGGGTCACCACAGCGCACTCTTTGGCAAAACCCTCAACGTGACTTGCTTCTTTACTCAAATAAGATTTTGGGATGAATATGGGGAAATAGGCATTTTCATGCCCCGTTTCCTTGAACATTCGGTCCAATTCGGCTTGCATTTTCTCCCAAATGGCAAAACCATAGGGTTTGATAACCATACACCCCCGTACTCCGGAGTTTTCGGCTAAATCTGCCTTTACAACCAACTCGTTGTACCACTTTGAATAATCCTCTTGACGACTCGTTAAATTTTTACCCATCACCTTAACTTTGGCACAAAACTTGTGACTTGTATAGAAAAATAATTCGGTAAAACTAGTTATTTTAAGTATGTTCAACAATAAAAATCGTGCTATGCCAAAGTCTTTACCTCATACCAAATATCAGTTGTTTGCTGTTGTCGTGGCTGCAGTTCTTTTAACTTCCTGTGGGTCTTACCAATCCGCGTCATATTATGATGACGACGGTATTTATGCTTCTTCGGACAATCCTCCAAGAACTACCACGGAGCGGGAAGAGCCTAGACCTGTACGAACACAAAGAGCACAACGCAATAACGACTCTGATGTGTACCAAGATTATTTTGGTCAGCAGGCAGATGAATATGCTGAAATATTAGATGACGAAATCTTCACCGATGTGGAGAACTACACCAGTGATGTTGAAAACGACAGTATCCCATTAGGTGCCCAAACCGACTATTTTGCACAAAACAACGTCTACAACGGCAATGCCGGTTGGGGCGACAATCCTTCAAACCTTACCATCAACGTATATGACAACTGGGGATGGGGCGGTGCTGGCTTCGGTTGGGGCTGGGGCTGGAACGACCCATGGCTTTGGAATGGCTGGGGATGGGGCTGGAACAATCCTTGGG
>CALBPG010000036.1 GCA_937899065.1 uncultured Allomuricauda sp. | reverse complement strand
TAATTCTCAATCCAATGGCTATCGCCCAAGAAAAGAACAAATGGATTGACAATTACAGCAAAGATGATAATATCTATCGCTTACGGATTCGGTCTATGTCGCAATTGATCGGAACCGAAGTGGGGGACTGGGATTTTGAGGAAAAGTTCAATGTTTCTTTGATGCGCTTGAAGCGAAGACACCCTAATCCGCTGCAGAAGATTCCAAATTTTGTCGAGATTCCTGAAGATGATACCGAAATGCGGTACCACGACATCATTACCGTCAAAGGAGAATCTGAAGATATTGGGCGTTTTGTGATGCATTTCCATCTCGGGGTAATTCCCTTGGCGCCAGAGATGGACAATCTCAAAAAGGAACTCATCACCCAAGAAGTTGGGATGGCCGAGATGATAGTCACACCAAAATCGGTTTTGGTTGGTAAACGCATTGCCTTGGGTCAATACCTCAAACAAATGGATGTGCAATTGCTTGCCGCCTCGCGAAACAACCGTCCCTTGAAAGGAAAAATAAGGATTGCTGCGGGAGATGCTTTTATCATTCGAGGACAGTGGGAAAAGATGGACAATTTGAAATCGGTTTACGAAAACATTGTTATCTCCGGAAGTCCAGAGGCCATGTCCAAAAACGTGGACATCATCGACCACAAAAGTTACATCGCTTTGGCCGTGTTGCTATTAATGATTGTGTTGTTGGTATTTAAAATTCTTCCGGGTGCTATCGCCGCTTTGATTTGTGCTGGCATTATGATGATAACCGGTTGCGTGCCTATTGCCAAGGCATACAAAGGCATCAGCTGGACCAGCGTCGTAATGATTGCAGCAATGATTCCCATGGGCTTGGCCCTCCAAAAAACAGGGGTGGCACAAATGGCCGCGAATGGTTTGGTGGAATCCCTTGGGGTTTTCGGGCCAAGTATGTTGTTGGCTGGAATTTTTCTCTTAACCACAACCTTTAGTCAAACGATAAATAATTCGGCTACGGCAGTTTTAATGGCACCCATTGCCATTATTGCTTCTGGCGCTTTAGGAGTTTCACCCAAACCGTTCATGATTGCGGTAGCGGTGAGTGCTTCAACTGCTTTTTTAACTCCTGTTGGTACGACCACCAATGCCATGGTGTTGACGGCGGGAGGGTATCGGTTCACCGATTATATACGAGTGGGAGGTCCGTTGCTCTTGCTCTTTTTCATTACAACGGTATTGCTGGTTCCGCTAGTGTGGAGCTTTTAAACCTATTAAAATGAATATCATGACAGATGTAACAGAAAAACCCAAAAGCTTGGATGGTTATGGGTTGAAAAACGTAACAGCGCATTGGAATTTGAGCGCGGAAGAACTACAACAAATTACCCTGGAAAAGGGAATGGGGGTAGAAACGGAAAATGGAACTCTTTGCATCAAAACGGGGAAGTTCACGGGCCGTTCGCCGCAAGACCGTTTTTTGGTGAAGGATGCCTATACCCAAGAAAAGGTATGGTGGGGCAGAATCAATAAAGCAATTTCTCCTGAGAACTTTGACATCCTACAAGAGGAGATGTTAGCGTACCTCTCTGGAAAAGAAGTTTATGTGCGGGATGCCTATGTATGTGCCGACCCAAAGTATTGCATGAACGTTCGGGTAATCACCGAATATCCTTGGTCGAACTACTTTATCAAGAACATGTTCATACAGTTGACACCTGAAGAGCGCGAAGGTTTTACAGAAGAATGGCTGGTTCTTTGTGCTCCTGGTTATGAAGCTCCTGAACCCACTAAGGTCGGTTTGCGTAGTGGAAACTTTTCTATTCTCAACTTTACTAAAAAAATTGCTTTGGTAGGCGGTTCTGCTTATACCGGAGAGATGAAAAAAGGAATTTTCTCAGCGCTGAACCTTATCCTTCCGCTAGAGAAAAATGTGCTGCCTATGCACTGTTCAGCGAACGTTGGGGAAGCCGGCGATACCGCTATTTTCTTTGGTCTATCCGGAACGGGAAAAACCACCCTTTCAGCTGACCCAAGCCGAAAATTGATTGGAGATGATGAACACGGATGGACGTATGAAAACACGATTTTCAACTTTGAAGGCGGTTGCTACGCTAAAGTTATCGACCTTACCGAAGAAAAGGAACCGGACATTTTCCGTGCAATTCGACCCGGAGCGCTTTTAGAAAATATTGTTTTCAAAGAAGGAACCAAAGAAGTTGACTTTTTTGACGCGAGCATCACCCAAAACACGCGGGTCAGCTATCCGATTGACCATATCGATAACATTCAGCTGCCGTCATATGCTGCCAATCCGAAGAACATTTTCTTCTTAACCTGTGATGCGTTCGGCGTATTGCCTCCTGTATCCAAACTGACTCCTGGGCAAGCTGCATATCATTTCATTTCTGGATATACGGCAAAAGTTGCGGGAACAGAGGCGGGAATCAATGAGCCTGTGCCATCGTTTTCTGCTTGTTTCGGAGAACCTTTCATGCCGTTGCATCCAACCGTGTACGCTGAAATGTTAAGTCAAAAAATGACGGAAGCTGGGGTAAATGTTTGGCTAGTCAACACCGGATGGAGTGGCGGTCCTTACGGCGTAGGCTCACGTATCAAATTGAAGTACACCCGTGCCATGATTTCCGCAATTCTAGAGAATAAGCTGGATGAGGTTGATTTTGAAACCCATCCGATTTTTGGTTTATTCATGCCCAAATATTGTCCTGGGGTGCCTACTGAAATATTGGACCCCATGAATACGTGGTTGCAAAAAGGCGCTTACGTGAGCAAAGCCATTCAATTGGCCCATGCATTCCACCTGAACTTTGATAAATTTGCAAGTGAAGCATCGGAGGAAATCCTAAATGGAGGTCCATTGATTGATTCACATCACAGTTTAGAAGACCACTTTTAATTTGGCATAACACATGCAATTTCAAATTCAGCAATTGGGTACGCCCGAATTTCGATCTCCCTTGCAACTGAGTACGGTCAAGGGAGATCGTATTTTCAACTTTGTGGAAGACACGGAAAAGTTCATCTTTGATACGTCCCAAGAACATTTCGCGCATTGTATTGAAACGGGGTCAGACCCCGTTTGCTTGGAGAAAGCAGGTCCACGACAAGATATATTTTTCGATGCACCTCATTGCACTGCCGCAATTGTTACCTGCGGGGGACTCTGCCCTGGTATCAATAATGTAATTCGAAGTGTGGTCATGGCACTGCACTACTTTTATGGCATTAAACGCATACTAGGCGTTCCCTACGGATATGAAGGCTTGAATCCTGAAAAGGGACATGGCTTTAAAGTGCTCACGCCGGAGACGGTGAACGATATCCATCAGTTTGGAGGAACCTTTCTGGGGTCCTCACGAGGGGCCCAAGAGGTATCGACTATGGTTGACACTTTAATGGAAAATAAGGTTGATATCCTTTTTGCCATTGGAGGTGATGGTACTTTGAAAGGGGTAGATGCCATCGGTGCGGAAATTGAAAAAAGGGGTGCAAATATTGCTGCGGTAGGTATTCCAAAAACCATAGACAATGACATCGATTTGATTGATCGGTCCTTTGGATTTGAAACGTCTTTCGATATCGCCAGCGCCATTCTTCGAGATGCACATAATGAAGCTGCTGGGGCCTACAACGGTATCTCCATCATAAAGTTGATGGGCCGGGATAGCGGTTTTATTGCTGCTTCCGCCGCCTTGGCTATGCCGGTGGTGAACTTTGTGTTGATTCCCGAAATGGATTTTGAGCTGGAAGGAGACAATGGCTTTTTAAAAGCCTTGGAAGAACGGTTGTTAAAGAAAAAGCACGCCGTCATTGTGGTGGCCGAGGGAGCTGGTCAAAAATTGATGGAAGGGGAAACGGTTAAGGATGCTTCAGGGAACATCAAGCATAAGGATATTGGGGTGTTTTTAAAGGAACAAATTGGGCAGTATTTTACCGAAATGCCGGTGACCATTAAATATATCGACCCCAGTTATATCGTACGAAGTGCTCCTGCAAATCCTTCTGATAGTGTGTATTGTAGTCGCTTGGCATACCATGCGGTGCATGGAGCTATGGCCGGAAAAACCCGCTTTGTAGTCAGTAAGGTGAATAACAAATTCGTTTATATTCCCATTGCTGAAGTGACTCGAAAACGAAAGAAAATTGACCTTGAAAGTGAGTTTTGGTTTTCGGTACTTCAAAGCACAGGGCAACCTTTCCATTTAAGGTAGTGCTAAACATGACGGCTGTCATATTTTAAGGTCTTACTTGATCGTAGTTTTACCATGTAATCTTAAAAAATATGTCATGGTACGACGTTTTAGAAACATTTCATTCCTCCTGATTTTGACGTTGCTCGGAAGTTGTGCTGCTCCAAAAGTGGTAAGCACATGGAAAAGTCCAGAAGCGGATGATTACAGCATTTATAAAGTTTTGGTGGTGGGCATGGCCCAGGAAAAATCCACAAGGGTTGCTTTTGAAACCAAGTTAAGAGATGCGCTGAAAGTGAAGGGTTTTGAAGCAGGGCGAGGTTCGGATTTCTTTAATGCCATGTTTACATCCACAGAAAAAACGGAAGAAGATTTGGATGCGGTGGAACAAGAACTATTGAATAAAGGTTTTGATGCTATTATTCTTACCAAAATCATTGGGGTGGAAAGCCGAAAACGACTCCGACAACAAGTCGGAAATCTGGGAAGTTTGTATACTCAATTTAGTTCAGACTATCTGGAACATCAAGATGTAATGTACAACGAAGGTCATGAAGAATTCAATCTTTACACAGCCGAAACCTCACTATATTGTATTTGTACGGATAAGGAAAGGGCGCTGATTTGGCGGGGTAACCTTAATGTGGATGAACCCGTGGATATCGAACGTACGATAGCGATGTACATCAAGGTGATTCGTAAAGCGATGGAGAAGGAAGAAGTACTCTTCTAAACCTTCTCCATGATATACGTTACGTAGACTGTTGGTTTTAGATGCTAGATGATGTTTAAAAAATCAAGGAGCATACAGGCTGGTATCGCGATTAGAATCAATACCAATACAAAAACCATTAGACGCAAAAATGCAACTAGCATTTTGTCGCCAAAAGAAATTTCATTGCTCATAATAGTGTAATTTCCTTCAATGTACGGAATTCTGAAAGGAGCTTTTTATAGCTAGTCGTTGGTATTCGACCAATAGCCTTTTTTTGACTTTAAATGCACTGAGGTGTGTCAGTCATCGATGTTTTTCGCCAGTGTTTTGTCCATGGATTCTAGCACTACTCCCTTAGTTTCAGGCATCACCATGGCGACCCAAAGTAGTTGCAACACCATCATAAAGGCAAAGAACCCGAAAACGACCCCAGGGCCAACCACACTAAAAAGCAAAGGCACCATCGACGGAATAATTGCAGCCAAAACCCAATGGGTGGAACAACCAAAAGCCTGCCCAGCACCACGAAGATGATTTGGAAAGACTTCCGCAATAAAAACCCAGATTACTGCGCCTTGTCCGATTGCATGGGAAGCTATAAACAGGAAAAGGAAAATAGGAACGGAAATACCGGTCCACTCATTGAAAAAGGCCAGCGCAACGAGCACCAAAGAAATAATGTATCCCACCGAACCGAAATACATCAATTTTTTTCTACCCAAACGGTCAATCAGATAAATCCCCACCAAAGTGAAAACGAGATTGGTGACTCCGATTCCGATACTACTTAATAAAGCGGTGCTTTCTCCAAGACCAGCTAGTTCAAAAATTCGAGGAGCGTAGTATAAAAAGGCGTTGATGCCCGACCATTGGTTGAAAAAAGCAATCAAAAAGGCAAGCAAAAGCGGTGTTCGATACTTTTTCATGAATATGTTTTCATGGCTTTTTCCACTAGCTTGGTCTTGATTGGCTTTTTCCAATTCAGCGATATTCAAATCCAAACTCAGGTCGTTGATGACTTTTTCAGCTTCGGCTTTGCGGTTTTTGGTCATTAACCATCTAGGACTTTTGGGTACGGAAAGCACTGCTACGGTATAAATAATAGCTGGAATTGCTTCCGCACCAAGCATAAAACGCCAATCGTTTTCACCCAAACCGCTCAAAAGATAGTTGGAGAAGTAAGCAACAAGAATACCGAAAACAATATTGAATTGGTACATGCCCACCAGTCTTCCCCGGTTTTTGGCTGGAGCAATCTCTGAGATATAGGCCGGAGCCGCGATGGTTGAGGCGCCAACTCCCAATCCACCTAAAAACCGAAAAACGGCAAAACTGTAGGGGTCATTAACCATGGCTGAACCCAAGGCTGAAATTGAATACAAAACTCCAATCCATATCAAGGTTTTTTTTCGCCCCAATTTATCCGTAGGAATTGCGCCAAAAATGGCTCCAATTACTGTTCCCCATAAAGCCATACCCATCACAACAATCCCATGGAACGCGTCTGAAGATTGCCATAAGGCCTGTAGTTTTTTATCAGCTCCAGATATGACTACAGTATCGAAACCGAACAGAAATCCGGCAAGGGCTGCAATGAGGGAAATCCAAAAAATCTTTTTAGACATGGTCAAAGGTTAGGTTACGGTTAAAGCTACTAAAAACTAAAGGATTGTTTTCAGATAGCGGATAACTTCATCCGTAGCACCCTTGGAACTTTTTAGCAAACGCGCATTTATATCCCCAGTTTCCTTTCGGAAAGAAGCATCGGTTAGCAGTTGGGAAAGGGTTGTTTCGAGTTCGTGTTTAGACGCAATACTGATTATGCCATTTGCATTGACCAAGGCTTCTGCTTCATCAAATCCTTTGTATTGAGGGCCAATCACGACTGGGATGCCAAATACTGCGGGTTCTAAAGTGTTATGTAATCCTGTGGCAAATCCACCGCCTATATAGGCGATATCGGCATAACTATAAATTTTGGTCAACAGCCCTATGATGTCCACAATCAAAACATCGGCTTGGGAGACGTCACTATTACCTAGCTTAGAGTAGGTCACAGTTGTCTTTTTGATTTGAACTAGCAACTTTTCAATCGCTTCTGGTTTTATCGTGTGGGGTGCAATAACCCATTTTACATCTCCCTCATTTTGGTTAATAAAAGGAAGTAAAACAGCCATATCTTCGGGCCAAGTACTACCGGCAACGATACATAAAGCATCTTGCTTAAAGGTGTTCATGAAATCCAAATTGTTATCGCTATCCAAAATAGCTGCGACTCGGTCAAAACGGGTATCCCCATTTACAGTAACTGATGTCAATTCGATTTGGTTTAGGAGGCTTTTTGAGGTTTCGTTCTGCACAAAAAAGTGATTGAAAGTATTCAAACTCTTTCGCATGAATCCGCCCCAGGGTTTGAAAAAAATCTGTTTTTCTAAAAACATACACGACACCATTAAGGAGGGAATATCATTCATTTTTAAGGCGTGTAAATAATTCGGCCAAATCTCGTACTTGATAAAAATGGCGAGTTTCGGTTTCGCAAGTTGAATAAATTGGTTCGCGTTCTTCAGGGTATCCAAAGGCAGGTAATAAACCAAATCGGTAATAGAACTGTTCTTTTTGACTTCGTATCCCGATGGGGAAAAGAAAGTAAGCAGAAAGGTATAGTCAGGATATTCACTTTTAAGTTTTTCCAAAACGGGAAGCCCTTGCTCGTATTCCCCAAGCGAGGCCACATGCATCCAGATGAGGTTCTCTTTTCCTTTTAGTGCGGTCTCCATTTTCCCAAAAACGTCTCTACGCCCCTGTTGAAACAACTTGATTTTAGGCGAAAACAGGGCGACTATCCAAAGGATGCCCCCTGAAATCCAAACCAAAAAACTGTAGAGATACCGCAACCGTACTAATTTTCGCTAAAAATACATTCTTTGCCCAATCAAAGGCCAAGGAAGCTTATTTTCTTAATTTTGGCAATCAAATTCCAGGTATGAGAAAAATACAGATGGTCGACCTCAAAGGTCAGTACGAAGGCATTAAAGAAGAAGTGAATGCTTCTATGGAGGAAGTATTGGATTCTTCAGCATTCATCAACGGACCTAAAGTCAAGGAATTTCAAGCAGATTTGGAAAAATACTTGGATGTAAAGCACGTCATTCCTTGCGCCAACGGAACCGATGCCCTTCAAATCTGTATGATGGGTTTAGGTCTGAAACCCGGAGATGAAGTCATTACTGCGGATTTCACTTTTGCGGCTACTGTGGAGGTAATTGCGCTACTAAACTTGACGCCTGTTTTGGTCGATGTCGACCCGAACACTTTTAACATTGACCCTCTTGCGGTGGAGAAGGCCATTACGCCAAACACCAAGGCTATCGTTCCTGTCCACTTATTTGGGCAATGTGCACCAATGGATGAATTGCTGGCACTAGCAGAGAAACACAATCTTTATATTATTGAAGATAATGCCCAAGCCATCGGTGCGGTCCATACCTTCAAGGACGGCCGTAAACAAAAAGCTGGGACTTTGGGCCATGTAGCCTCGACCTCATTTTTTCCCTCTAAAAATTTAGGATGCTACGGCGATGGAGGTGCGATTTTCACTAATGATGATGATTTGGCCCATACCATTCGCGGAATTGTTAACCATGGTATGTACAATAGATATCATCACGATGTGGTTGGCGTCAATTCCCGTTTGGATTCCCTTCAGGCT
>CALBPG010000035.1 GCA_937899065.1 uncultured Allomuricauda sp. | reverse complement strand
ACCCGATGGACCGCAAATTATCAGGCAGATTCATTTATGGCCAAGGTTATGTTCGGGACCAGCAGTATCCCAATTATAAATGTTTTCAGAATCAAGGACGGAAAAATCGTTGAGATTTGGAATCATCGCCACGACATCGACACTAACGTGCCTCTAGTTTTTATTGGCGGCAAAGGATTCCTTTTAGGTCTTTTGGTGGCGCTCTTCCCTACGATAACGGCTATTCGCTACAGAAAAAAACTCAAAAAACTCACCGCCTAATGCAGCCCACACCATCAAACGAACGTTTTCAAATCCTTGATGTACTTCGCGGGTTTGCCTTACTTGGGGTCATGATAGCCAATATGGCCTATCATTCCGGATACTGGTTTTTGTCTCCAGAAAAGCAACAAAATCATCCTTTTTATGAAATTGGAGAAGCCATACTTTGGGGCATTCACTTCATAACGGAAGGAAAGTTCTACTCTATATTCTCACTCCTTTTCGGTATCGGCTTTGGATTACAGATACAGCGAGCTATGGAAAAGGGCACTCCTTTTGTGGGAAGATTTTCGAGAAGACTGCTCATGCTATTGGTTTTTGGGTTATTGCATGCCGTGCTTCTTTTCGTAGGTGACATTCTGGCTACTTATGCCCTACTCGGTTTCATTCTTATGCTTTTTCGCAAAAGCAGTAATAAAACCTTGCTGTGTCTTGTCTTTCTTTTTCCGCTGATTCCACTCGTTCAATATGGCATTAAATGGTATGCTGTTCAACAAACGGGAATTCCGGGTGAGCTGTCTGGGAGTGAAATGTTTGAACAAATCGTCTTGACCTATCAGACGGGGTCTTTTATGGACATTTCAATGACCAACTTCTTCGGATATGTTTTCGGCAGATTTCCAGACCTGATTTTCACAGGGCGCTTTTTCAAAGTTTTGGCTATGTTCCTACTAGGATTTTATGTCGCTAAAAACGGATGGTTCGCAGAAATCCCAAAACGAAAACACCAACTTAAGAAAATTATGCTTTGGTGTGCAGCAATAGGCATCCCTTGCAATTTGGTGATGGCCCATATGATGACCACCGACGCCTACTACACCATGGCGCCATCTGGTATTATCGAACCCTTGGTATATGCTTTTGGGGTACCTGCTTTGGGCATGTGCTATGCTTGCGCAATTGCCCTCGCCTATCAAAAACCGCGGTATATCCGGATATTGAATCGTCTCGCACCTTTAGGTCGCATGGCGTTGACCAACTATTTAATGCAAAGCCTTATCTGTTGCCTGATTTACAAAAGTTACGGCTTAGGGCTTTTTGGAAGCATGGGTCCCCTCTTCTTTACGCTAGTTGGTATTGGGATTCTAATCTTTCAAATCATCTTAAGCAATTGGTGGTTGACCCAATATCAATATGGTCCCGCTGAATGGCTGTGGCGCTCGCTTACCTACAGAAAAAAACAACCCTTTAAACAATCATCATTAACCGTTTTGAAATGAAAAATTTATTCCATTTCATCCAACCCGTTAGACTTAGTTGCTTCAGTCAAACGATATCCAATAACCTAAATGAAGACTTCATGTTTCGATTTCAATTTTTAATGGTTCTTTTCTTCTTCATTACTACATCGAGTGCGCAAGAAAATGACCAAAAAACCGAGACAAAGGAACAGTACCTCGGACCCATCATCGACATGCACATTCATGCGTACCAAAAAAGTATGATGTTCGGTATGACCCACCCCCCCCCCACAATTCGTGGTGAAACCTATGTAGGAGTTCAAAATGCCGAAGAACTCAAAACACAAGTACTCCAGAAGTTTGACGAGCATAACATCGTTAAAGCAATGGTTACTTCTGGGGATTTATGGTATGAAGCGCGTCCGGATGTAGTGCTCATTGGTCAATCGCGATTGGATAGTATTGATGCCCAATTTGAAAACGGAAAGCTTCATGCCATTGCGGAATTATCGCCATTTTATGCGGGCATAAAAGCAAATGACGCTTCTCAATCTGCCTTTTTTTTCGACTGCGGAGAGATTGGGTATTCCAGTAGGATTTCATCTCTTCCCCGGCGGCCCCAATTATGGAATTCGAATCATGCCCAGAGCTTTTGGTGCTATGAGGGCGTACAATGCCCGTCCAAAACAATTGGAGGATATTCTGGCCAAATACCCAAAACTCAAACTCTACATCATGCATGGCGCATGGCCTTATATCGAAGAACTAAAAGCCTTGATGTATATGTATCCCAATGTATATGTCGACATCGCCGTGGTCAACTGGATTCTACCCACAGAGGAGTTCAATTTTTACCTGAAGTCCCTGATACGAGCTGGGTTCGAAGACCGAATCATGTATGGGAGTGACCAAATGGTATGGCCCCAATTAATTTCCACGGGTATAGAAACCGTGAACAATGCTGCCTTTTTGACCTTGGAACAGAAAGAAAATATCTTCTATAACAATGCTGCCCAATTTTTGAATCTAAGCGATAAAAAGATTGCGGAGCATAAGCAAAGACTCTAATGGAAAAGTACAAAAAACTACATCTTTTTATGATTTTCCCCATGGTGGTGATGCAACTGGGCATTGCTATGGACTATTGGGGAGATTTTTTGGACAATGCATGGTCCGTACACATCCATTACTGGACGGGGACCGTCTGGTATCTCTATTTGATAATTCAGCCCTATTATGCCACCCATGGGCAATTGGAAAAGCACCGTACCAACGGGATTATTGGAATGTTTTTGGCGGGAGGGGTATGTTTTACCGCTTTAAGTATGATGTATCGCGACCTGCAAAGCGTACAAAATGCTATTGAATTTCCAGAACGTTTCGGACCGTTTGAGCCCTATTTCTTTTATGGGGTAATTGCCATCGAAATTCCAATGATACTAGCTTTTGGTTTTGCCGTAATCATGTCCATTATCAAACGAAAGCAAATTGACGAGCATGCTTGGTGGTTGATTTCTACGGTTTTCATCATTATGATGCCAGCCCTGGGTAGAGGCATTCAAAATGTGTTTATTCTGGCACAGCTTGATCAGTGGCCCGATATTGACATCATCTTTCCTACCTATATCACCCAAGGGGTAATCATTACCATGATTTTGATTGCCGCGAAAATTTATAAGAAGTTAAAACATCCAGCCACCTACTTGGCGCTGCTAATAAATATCCTTTGTTTCTTTGTAGCACCTTTAGGTAAATCAGAAGCTTTGCAATGGTTTTTTAAGACCTTGATAAAAGGATAGTCTATTTTAAAAGCGTTTGGCCTGGTGCTTTCGTTCCATAACCAAACCCATTTTTTCCAAATAATTCAATACCTTCAAGGGTAGAAAGAGACCCCTTCCCTCCCACTATGACACAACGCTTACAGGTTCGCATCAAAGTTGGTATTACAATGCTCCTGCTAACTGTGTTTTCAAATGTGTCTTTCGCCCAACAAAATGACATAGCCACACTCGAAAAAGCCTACAAGCAACAATATGGGATTGAAAAACTGCAAAGCCTAAACCAGCTCACTCGTTATTTTAGGAAAGACAACCCAAGAAAAAGTATCAAATACGGAAAGCTTGCAGTTGAGTTGGGAGAAGCGATTTTTACAGAATCGAATACCCTGATTTCGGAAGAGGAACAGAAACTGCTTGCCATGGCACATCTACAGCTCGGGCAAGTCATGTTAGACCGGGAACGATTTTTCGAAGCCAAAAACCATTTCGAATCTTGCTTGGCGGTATCACAAGAAATAGCAAACGAAACTTACCAAACCAAAGCCAGGGCCAGTCTTGATTCGCTTTATGCGGTGGCAGACTCTTCCGAGATAAAGCAAGGTTTACTCTCCAAGACTTTCGGTCAAATCCGTTTCGCCAAAAATTTTAATAAAACCGCCAATAATCTCGGGGTACAAAAAGAAATGAAGTTAGCGGTACATCATGAAAACCGAGGAAACTTCATAAAGGCCATAGAACACTATGAACAGGTTATAAATCTGCTCCAGAATCAAGGAAGTTCTGAGGATATTGGGGAAATTCAACTGAAAATTGCCCAGATTTACGATAGTTTGAACCAACACAGTACTGCGCAAAAATTTCTGGGAGAAGCCATTGCAAACCGAGAAAGAGAACTAGTGAACAAGAACGGTAACGTTCAAACTGGCAATACTGACTTACTTGATAGTCTTGCCACAAACAATGCAACAAAAGTAGAAATAGATAAAGTACTGCGCGAGGAACAAGCGCAAATGAAAAACTTGGCAGAACGCTACGCACGCGAGAACGATTACGAAAGTTCAATAGCGTACTATCGCATGTATCAAGAACTCACGGTCAAAATCAGAAAGGATAGTTTGGATGAAGTCGCCGCCCGCCAACAGAAAGAAAACGAAATAGCGCTACTCAAACAACAAAAGAAAATTGCCGATATGAACGTTCAGTCGGCAGAACGGGAGAAAGAAAGACAAGTTGAAATTCGGAATGCCTCTATCGGTATAGGGGTTGTACTTACTTTGGGAGCCCTTGGGTTGTTTTACCTCTACCTCACCAAACGGAAACAACACAAACGTTTGGAAGTGACCCACCGTGACTTGAACAAAGCCAAAACCAAACTGGTTTCCGCTGAAAAACGGATTGTGAAACTATTGACCCAACAAGTTTCAGAGGATATCGCACTGGAACTGTTACAGAACACCAATGATGTGCCAGGCAAACATTTCGTCTGTTTGATGTTTTTGGACATTCGCGACTTTACGCCTTTGGCCGAAAAAATGACTCCAGAAGAGTTGATTGACTACCAAAACAATGTTTTTGGTTTTATGATGGATACAATCCAAAGTCATAATGGAAATATCAACCAACTCATGGGCGATGGACTCATGGCTACTTTTGGAGCACCCAAATCGCACGGAAATGACTGTCAAAATGCCTATAAGGCAGCGCAAGAAATTTTGTTCGAACTGAAGGAGCGTAATGACGCTGGCGTTATTAAAAAAACTAAAATAGGCATCGGATTACACGCTGGCTATGTGGTGACGGGTAACGTTGGTAATGAAAAACGAAAACAATATTCCGTAACAGGAAACCCTGTGATTATTGCCAGCCGTGTGGAACAACTGAATAAAGAGCATCAATCCCAACTCATCATCACAGAAGAAGTGTATCAAAAACTGGAAAATCCCCCCGCCAAACCAGAAGCCCTTTTGGAAGCGAAACTGAAAGGCCGGTCAAAACCCGTGAAAATCTTAAAGGTAGTTTAAGCCTTTAGGTGTTTTGTGATTTTGGAACTTGAAGGAGATGTAATCGAATAGTAAAAGTCAATGAGCTTTCCCTCCGGGCTCACCAAATACTTCTGAAAATTCCATTTGACGCTGCTGCTCTGCTTTCCGTTCAAGGCCTTTTGGGGCAACCATTGGTACAGTGGATGCTGATTTGGCCCCTTTACCTTCACTTTTTCAGTCATAACAAAACTCACTCCGTAGTTCAATGCACAAAAAGATTGAATTTCTTCTGCAGTACCCGGTTCTTGAGCTCCAAACTGATTGCTGGGCACGCCAATTACCGTAAGTTGCGTCTTGTATTTCTGAAACAAACGCTCCAAGTCCTTATACTGCCCTGTAAAACCACATTTGGATGCGACATTCACAAAAAGCAAATGCTTTCCTTTGAATTCCGATAAATCCAAAGCAGTACCGTCCAATCGATTAATGGCAATATCAAACAACTCGACGGTATCGCTCTTATCGGTTTTATCCATAGGATTCAATCCTTTGCGACTAATGGCATTTAGAATTTTCAAAAGCCTTAATTGTTGATGTAATTGTAAAGTTCTTGGATTTTCTCTGGCGTATTGAATTGTCCACCGTAAAACGAAGTTACCGTTGCGGAGGTGTCATCTTTGATTCCCCTTGACGATACACAAAGGTGTTTGGCATCGATAATCACGGCAACATCTTCAGTTTCCAATATGGATTGCAGCTCCAAAGCAATTTGGTTCGTAAGCCTCTCTTGCACTTGCGGACGCTTGGCAAAGTATTGAACGATACGATTCAACTTAGATAACCCAATGACCTTTCCAGAGGAGATATAGGCCACATGCGCTTTTCCGATAATGGGCACAAAATGATGTTCACAATTGGAATAGAACGTAATATCTTTCTCAACCAACATCTGGTTGTACTGATACTTGTTCTCAAATAAAGCTACTTTAGGCTTGTTGGCTGGGTCTAAACCAGAAAAGATTTCGTCAATGTACATTTTCGCAACACGTTTTGGGGTTCCTTTTAAGGAATCATCAGTCAAATCAAGGCCCATAACGTCCATGATTTGTTCAAAAAGCTTTGCGATACTTTCTTTTTTCTCTTCATTGGTCAATGCAAATGCATCGGCCTTCATTGGTGTTTCAATTCCCGTGTACAAGTGGTCGTCTCCGATTTCTTCGTGGGAATAGCCATTTAATACTTCGTTTGTTTCTAGGTAATCTTCTAGTAAGAGTTCTTGATTTTTCATGTTTTTAATTCCAGTGCTATTGTATTATAGCCAGTTCAATTAAATATTTTAGCGATAGTAAAGCTACCTATTTTGTTTAATAAATTTTGTTAAAGTTTAAACAAATTAATTTTTGTAGTCCAAATAACCTGATTTAGGGGATTAAAAAATGGTCTTGACCTATAGCCAATCGCTGTCCTAAAAAAAGTTTTATAGCTCCTATCACTACTTTAAGAAAGCAAGAATTAGGCCAATTTCTTCAGGGTATGCAAACATCACAGGGTAAAAAGAATTACCTTATACCCGAAGTTGAAAAACCAAGGAGATGGACGACCCAATTTTTGATTTTTTATCTAAATACATTGACCTTACTGAGGAAGAAAAGGCAATTATTTCAGACATCAAGTTTGTACGTTCGCTTAAAAAAGGAACTATCCTTCTAAGACAAGGCGATACCACCAATGAGTGTTTTTTTATTCTCAAAGGATGTGTGTACAGTTATTATTTGGTGGAAGGTGAAATAAAGGTCACCGAGTTTTTTGAAGAAAAGCAACCCATAACCCCTGTTAGTTATATCACCAAACAACCTTCTGAATACTATTTGGAATGTCTGGAAGATTGTATTATTTCCATGGGTTCCCCAGAGCGCACGGCAGAGCTTATGCAAAAAGTTCCACGGCTAGCATTAATGGGGCCAATGATGTTGGAAGACGAGTTGGCTTCTCAGCGCATTAAATACGACACATTCATCAAACTCTCACCAGAGCAACGCTACTTACATCTACAGGAAAACTCACCACAACTTCTCGAGCGAATTCCACAATATCTTATCGCCAGTTATTTGGGCATCAAACCAGAGTCACTCAGCCGAATTCGTAAAAGACTTGTTAAATAACCGCTGTAAGATGCTTTCTTAACCCAGGTCAATGAAAAATGATTTGGGTCACTTCAATTTTGCGCTTTCAAAAATCTAATACAATGGAAAAGCAAAAAATTGACCCTAGAAGCTTGTTATCTACCTTATGGATTTTCATCTTATTCAACATGATTTTCCGCGATTTGCATCAATTCGCCAACAAGCAATTTGTTGAAGACCTATTGGTGCAGGACATCAGTGAGCAGCTCGTTTTGGTATTTGGGATTATTCTTGAAATCCCAATTCTGATGGTAGTGTTACCCAAAATTCTAGGTGAAACCGCCAACCGATGGGCAAACAGTATTGCTGCAATAACCCTAGTGTTGGGTATGCTCAGTACCGTCCCACAAGCAGACATGGATGACTACTTTTTTATGGGAGTTCAGTCGCTAGCCCTGGTGGGCATTCTGTACATCACCTTTAAACCCAAAGTCATCTATCGTCTGAGTGCCGCAAGGTAGAAAGCAAGATTACATCCCTCAAAGAACACAATCATGTCATTTTTTGAATCAATCATTGTGGCTGCAACGAATCAAAAACTTTGGAAAAGGTTTCTTGGTTTTCTATTGCTCGTTGGCTTTTTACTATCCAGTTGCAGTACTCAAAGGGCCATTCGCTTGCGCAACAAAAGTTTGGAGACATGGCAACAACAGGATTCCGGGGTCCAACACAAGAATCATAGCCTAAACGCCGTCGAGGAATGAAAAACTATCTTCTTTGGACCCTAGTTTTCTTTACCTACGCTTCAAATCATTGCGAGCATGGCAAACCCCAAAAAACATCCTTGTCGCATCAAGATGTTCAATCGAATCTTTCCCAAGACTATCAATTGCTCGATGGTTTTGGTGCTATCGGAGCCCATCATCACATCTCCAGTGAAGACTTTGACAAGTTTTTTTGGAAAGGTGTAAAAGAATCCATGAACTTTTACAGTTTACATCGGGGAAGTCGTTCTTTGGTCCAGAATATCGTCAAAGAAGAGTTGTTCCCACACAAAGATTTAAAACACGATTTGAAAAAACCGCGTCTATGCAAAACAAACTTGCAGCGTGCCTATGATGCATTACATCAGTTCTCCGGAAATTGGCATGGGCGTTGGGCAGGACAAATGGTAAACCATTTATGGTTGCCCGTGGTTTTGACAGATACCCTTATCGAAGAAAAAGTAAGACTGGTAGGTTTCCAATCATGTTACACGGGCGATGGTTTAGGCTGGAATTATATTGTTCAAAACAAAGAAGAAACCCTTATGCTAGGATATGTCTATCACTTTGATGAAGCTGTATTGACCGCTGAAAACCCCCATTATGCCTATTGCAATACTGACCTGCAACTGACTTGGGTATCCAATGACAATATTTATTATGAATTCACTTGTGACGACCCTTCCCGTCCAAATGAAAAGCAATATGTCATTACGGGAGCAAAGTATTCCGTTTCGAAAAAAGAACTGAAGCCGTCGGCAGGTTTTCAGGCCGTTTACAGTTCAAAAAGGGAAGCAACACCTATTTTTCAAAATCTAGCATTGAACCCATTGAAAGAAGCTAAGAGGTCTTTGGCATCTATGCTGTTCGGTACGATAAAGAAGTTTCTTTCCTTTTAGCGAAATCAGGTCCAAATACCTTCTGGCTGGTTGTTTCAATTCATGTTCAAAAGTCCTATCTTCCGTGTGGGTTAGGATTAATAGCGTTGGTCCTATCCCAATTTCAACCAAATGTTGCACAGCAACTTAAATTAACCTCCATGACCAAACCGTATCTTTTATTACTTAGTCTTTTGTTTTTACTATGCCAAGGCATCGCACAAAATGACGGGAATTACATTGTAGTTATCAATTCGGACTCCATCCCGGTAGATTTAAATGGTTCCATTGAATACAAACCCAAATCCAAACAGCCATTGACTATTAAGGTAATCCAGCCGGAAATCCTCACCTATTCGGATTATATGATTGCGTTCAAATATGACAAAGCCTTAAGTGTGTCCAATTCCGTAATTGAAGAAGGTATTGAGCAATGCATGATTATGAAATCCACAGGTAACGGCTTTATGATTCAAAAGTATTCAACCCTAGACCCAAGCAGCCTAACCCGTTTGATGCTCAATGAAATTACCAAGGAAAGCATCAATTATGGGTATGAAAAAACAGAAAAAGATTTCAAGAAAACCCTAAAGAGTGGACAAACCATTGAAGGTGTTGAAGCGGTTTTAACCTATAAAGGCGAACGCGAAACCTATACCGTGGCTACTTATGGGGAGAAGGATGAAGGCATCATTTTGGTCACCATGTTGCTCAACGAAGATTATGCTGAAGATAAGGCCTTCATAGACCTGTTTTTGGAAACCTTGACGCTAAAAGGTGGTACTAGCAAGTAAGAAACGTTTCATCCAACTCTAATTCAATCTACCCAAAATGGCTAGCAAAAAATCATGGCTGAAAAAGATAGACCCTAATCTCATCATCGCATTGGGGGTTTTATTAACTAGTTTTGCCGCCTTGTTTGTTTACGTACGCCAGACCAACATCATGAGTGAGCAGTCCAGAATTCTGCTAGAGCAAACCAAGAGTAATGCTTGGCCTCATCTTTCCTTGGATATGTGGGTGGGAGACCGTGATGGAAAAATCGTCACGTATAAGTTTATCGTACAAAACAAGGGTATTGGTCCCGCGCTAATAGAAAGCGTTAAAATCTCATACGACGGTACTTTTGTTGAAAACTGGGATGAATTCTACAAAGTTTTACAGGTTCCTGATTCAATTTCTATTTCGCAAGGAACCCAAAACATTCATGCTCGGGTCCTCGCCGCAAACGAAAGCATGTCGGTAATTGATTGGTCCACCAGCGAAGGATTAAACGACAATACAGAACTGGCCATGTTCATCTTTGAACGAGGTGATAAAATCAAAATAGATATTTGTTATAAGTCCATACATGGTGATGCTTGGAGAGTAACCCGAAATGGGTTTCGAACAGATTTAGAGGAATTGGTCCGAATACAATTGGATGAATGTGAGACCGAAAGTGGAGAAAAGCTATTTCTTCAATAAGATGAAAGCTGTAGTCTATCACAAATATGGTCCGCCCGAAGTACTACAAAGGGTTGAAATCGAAAAACCCGTCCCAAAGGACAATGAGATTTTGGTAAAAGTGCATGCCACAAGCGTTACCTCAGGTGATGTGCGCTTGCGAAGTTCTGACTTCCCTCCCCTATTCTGGTTACCAGCGCGCTTGATTTTTGGACTCTTTAAACCCAAAAGGAAAATTCTTGGGCATGAATTTGCAGGTGTGGTCGAAACAAAAGGAAACAAAGTCACTCAGTTTCAAATTGGCGATGCGGTTTTTGGTACCACTACGCTATTGCGGGAAGGGGCTTATTCCGAATATGTATGCATTCCAGAAACTTGGAAAAATGGTGTTGTTGCACGTAAACCCACCAATCTGAATTTCAATACCGCCGCGGTTCTGCCCATTGGGGCGATGACGGCCTTGTTTCTTTTGGAAAAGTCAGATGTCCAATCTGGTCAAAATATACTTGTATATGGTGCTTCCGGAAGTGTTGGCTCATATACGGTTCAAATTGCCAAAAGCATGGGATTGGAAGTAACCGCGGTGTGCAGTGGCGGAAACATAGAAATGGTGAAATCGCTTGGAGCAGATGATACGGTGGACTATTCACAACAAGACTATAGCGCCCTAGACCAAAAATATGATGTTGTTTTTGACGCCGTTGGAAAAACCACTAAGCAAAAAGCTAAAAAGGTCCTCCAGCCCAAAGGGGCTTTTGTTTCTGTGAAGATGTTGACCAAAGAAAAAACAACACATCTAAAGCATATCAAAACCCTTGCAGAAGACCAAAAAATAATCCCTTTCATTGATCGTAGTTTTCCATTGGAAGACTTGGTGGAAGCACATCGTTATGTGGATTCGGGACGAAAAAAAGGCAACGTTGTCATCACAGTGGTCTGATTTTCAAGGTAAAACCAAGAAGTGAACATAAATTCTAAATTAACGTGAAACAAACTGTTCATGAAGTCGTCTCATCATACATAAATCCATTTGAAAATGAACACAGGATATTCGGGAACCTCGCTCGCCAAAAAACTGGGCCTAAAAGAAGGATTTAAAATCCTGCTTTACGATGCGCCCGACTATTATTTCGAGCTATTTTCTGATTTACCAGAAAACCTCGAGCAGTTAACGGTTCCAGCGAATGAGTCTGCAGATTTTGTACATGCCTTTCTTACCACCTACGACTCCTTAAAGGAACAATCAGCGTTTTTCAAATCCATCCTTAAAAAAAGTGGAATGCTTTGGGTGAGTTGGCCCAAGGGGAGTTCCAAAATAAAAACGGATTTAAAACGTGACATGATTCGCGAACACCTGCTCGAAGTTGGACTAGTAGACATTAAGGTAGCGGCGGTTGACGAAGATTGGAGCGGACTCAAATTCGTTTACCGCAAGAAAGACAGATAACATCAAAAGAAATTTTTATAAAAATATATTCAAATGCGTAATTTTATTACATATTTTTTCTTTGTAATTTTTAGCTCAACCCTTGGTTTTGGACAATCTGCCACTTCCAAGTTTTCCAAAGAAGATGTTTTATCTGATTTGGATTATCTCTACGCCGCACTAAAGGATGCTCATTACAACCTCTTTGCATACACTACAAAGAAAAAATTCGATTCCATTTATGTTGTCGCAAAAGCATCAGTTGAAAAGGATTCAATAACCGCCTTCGACGCACATAAAATGCTTCAGCAGTTTGTGGCACATGCCAAAAACGGACATACTGCGATTGATTTTCCTATTCCAGCGTACCAAGAATACGCCGTAGCAGGAGGCACCTTGTTTCCTTTGGAAATTGCATTTGATGATAACAAACCTTTGATTCGAAAAAATTGGTCTGGTCAGGATGAAATACCCATAGGAAGCGAGCTTTTGAAAATAAACGGGATGCCTATGGATGAAATTCTTACCAAAATCTACCACCAGATTTCGGCAGAACGTACCTATTTCAAGCAAGTTAAGTTGGAACTCTATTCTTTTCCCAGATATTACTGGCAGGTTTTTGGTCAAGAAGAGACCTTTGAAATTGAAATAAAAACAAAAGCAGGTATAAAGTCATTTAAACTAGATGCAATTCCATTAATCGATGGATACGAAGCAAACCGAAATGAAATAATCACTGGTAAAAAACAACTTAAGTTTTTCACTCATGCCGCCTATTTAAACCCAGGTAACTTTTCAGGAGATGAAGGGGTTTTCCAAAAGTATATTGATTCTGCTTTTATACAAGTCAAATCTAAAGGCAGTAAAAATTTGATAATCGATTTTAGAAACAATGGTGGTGGGAATGACTCATTTAGCGATTATCTTATCTCCTACTTCGCCGACAAACCCTTCACTTGGAACTCGAAATTTACCTTAAAGACCAGCAAGTTCTTAAAAGAACATGTTCGGAAAAATAATGATACTACTAGTGTTTTCTGGCAGAAAACCTTGTCGCATAAAGACGGTGAAATTTATGAGTACGCGTTTGAACTATATACCCCGCAACCCGAAGCAAAAAGGTTCACCGGAGCGGTATATGTATTGGCCAATCGGCAATCCCATTCCCAGTCGGCAGTGGCCTCTGCACAAATACAAGATTGGGGATTTGGAACCATTGTTGGTGAAGAGACTGGAGATTTCCCTTCTCTTTTTGCCTCAATCTTCCAATTTGCTTTACCCAAAACAGGAATCCCAGTTACCGTATCCAAAGGCTACATTGTCAGAGTGAACGGAAGCAAGAAAAAAGAGGGAGTGATTCCCGATATTCTCATCAAGGATTACCTGCTTGATGAAAAAGACGAAATTTTGGATGGGCTCCTTGCCAAGATTGATGCAGAAACAGATACTAAAAAATAGGGAGCGTGAATTTCAAAACCTTAAAATTTTGTTAGCGTAACAGGCTTTAACACTTCGTAGATGAGGAAAGTGCTACCTTCCTTTTACAACCTAACTGTATTATGAAAAAGCACTCCCTTTTATTGCTCAGTCTGACCTTCGTGTTTTCCTGTAACCCCCCTGTTGAAATACCTGATTCTGGTTGGAAAATGGTCTACCGTAATGATGAAACAGGCAAAGCTACTTTTGGCAACAAAGCTGAGCTTTTGGATGCGGTTCGCCTAGGTTATCCTATCAGAATTGGTTGGGGTAGCAATAGCGTAGAACATGTCGCCGATGCAGACTTTTTGACCATCTTTAGAGGTGAGGAAGTTTTTGCCCAAATTCGTTCTATCATCGGACAAGCTCCTAGGATTGATGGTGATACCCTCAAAATTCGCTTCCGAACGCAAAACCATTGGACCAAAATTGCAGGTACCAATGGTTATTCTACAGGATTAATGACTGACTATATGAATGATTCCATTGTTGGTGGCGGAACGGACCGGTATACCGCAACTACCTGGTATGTGAACTACCCAACCCACAAAACAGATATGGAAGCGCGCCCTTTGTGGCGAGACGCATCACCCCTTTGGGAAAATTGGGAAACTACTTCGGAATAGTTCTTGCTTAATACCTTTCAATCTTAAATTTCTGACCTGTGCCACGATTTACAAGCACTTGTTTATGCCTTCTTTCCTTTTTTTGGGGAGCTTCCCAAAACGCAGATGCCATTTCAGACCAAACGCAGCTTGATAGTGTTTGGCAGGTTTCAAAAATGTGGTCCAAAACCTTGGATAGTACAAAAATCGCATCCCTTATCAAGGTAATAGAACACACAGAAAATGGCGTTGAAAGCGTGCTCATTGGCAAAAAGGATACGCTTTTGATGGATACCTATTTTAAGGGTTATGCGCCAGACATACCACATGACTTGCGCTCGGTAACCAAAGGTTTTATCGCTATTTTAATTGGGATTGCTGTGGACAAAGGATTGATAGAAGACATCAATGACCCCATTCAAAAGTATTTAGGTCCTTTAAAACCCTTGAAAAACAAATCTGAAACAAAATCGAGAATCACCTTGAAGCATTTGTTGACCATGTCCAGCGGATGGGATTGCAATGATTGGGACAAAAAATCAAAAGGGCAAGAAGACAAGGTATATCGAAAAAAGGATTGGCTGCAGTATACCTTGGATTTACCAATGGTTAATGAACCGGGGCAACAAAGTTCCTATTGTACCATGGGAACCATACTGTTAGCTGAAATTCTAGAACGCGTTTCGGGAAAGTCCCTGGAAGTGTTTGCGCAAATGCATCTTTTTAAGCCGCTAGGCATACGAAACTACCGATGGGGACATACATCAAAGGCAAACAAATTAAGTTCTGCAAAGCGCCTATATCTTACGCCAAAGGATATGGCCAAAATTGGTGTTTTGGTTTTGAACAAAGGCCATTGGGATAAACTGCAAATCGTTTCAGAAAACTGGATAAAACAAATGACAATCCCACAAACCCGATTGGCAGGCTTACCCTATGGGTATTTGTGGTTTAACATTCCATTTTCGGATGGCACAAAATTGCATAACGCAATGGTTTCCACTGGAAACGGAGGGCAGTACATCATTGTTTTTTCCGAAACACAGTGGATTATCGTTTTCACAGGAAATGCATTCAACTCAGAAAAGGACAAGTTGCCCCTAAGTTGGGTACAACAATATATATTACCAGCAATAAAAAGTTGAGCAGTTGACTATCTCCTAAAGTAAAATGCTTCGGCATTTTGAAATTTCATACCTTGTATACAAGCGAATTTTTTTATTCACAATTCAGGTAAACGAATCACCACCTCACATGAAAAAGGTCCTTTGGGTTATCGCTTTATCCTTTCTTTTTAGCAACGTTGCTGCTCAAGAATCCAGCTGTCTTCAAAATTTGAATTTTCTTATCGGGCACATAGAGAAAAACTACCCCGGTTTTGCCGATAAGGTTACCTCAAAAAACCGAAATGTTTATCACTATTTCAAAAAGGCGCTTCAGTCTAAAGCCGAAAGTACCTCGTCTCCGGATTGTGCAAAAATCCTAAATGAATTTTTGGCGTATTTCAAGGATGGACACCTTCAGTTATTTGATGCATCAGGACCTGTAGCCAATACATTTCTCTATCCAAATCGAAACTATCCAAGGGATTATCCCGTTCATCCTACCACCTATTTTGAAAAACTCGATGACAACACAGCATTGGTTCGCATGCGAAGTTTTTATCAAAGGGAATACCCTAAAGTAGATTCCATTATCAAAACCAATAAAACTAGTTTAAGTCAAGTAAGTCAACTTATCATAGATGTTCGGGGAAATGAAGGAGGAGCCACTTTTACCTATGCTCCCATCCTACCCTACTTGGGATTGGACAGCATTCAACATATTGGCTTTGATGTACTGGCCACAGAAGACAATATCGAGGCTTACCGTGAACTCATGGAAAGCCCCTACATGCCTGAAGAACAGAAACCATATTTGCAACGGAATATTGATATGATGAAGGCTAGTCCCAATCAGTTGGTCAGTCTGACGGAAGATTACGCCGAGTACATAAACCAAGATGAACAGATACATTCAATAATTATCTTAATAGACAACAACTGTGGCAGTACTACAGAACATTTTTTATTTGCGGCAAAACAGAGTCCATATGTCACCCTGATGGGGGAACACTCCATAGGAATGTATGATTATGGGGACATGCGAAAGTTTGATATCCCAAATTCCAACTGGCACGTTTGGACTGCCACCAACCGAAGCAGACGATTGAACCAAGGAGGCGGTATTGATAATATAGGAATAACTCCTGATGTTTTTCTAAATCACAATAGGGATTGGATTAAAGAAGCAGTTCAGTACTTTCAAATTGATAAACCCAAGAAAACTACCAAATAACGAAAATGAAAAAAGGAATTTGTTTTGTAGTGGTTTTGGGATTCATGGCTTGTACCATGACCGACAAAAAAGAGAAAAATGTAGTGACCTCTGACATTGACCTTTTTTGGGCAGCCTATGATAAAGTCATTACGGAAACCGACTCCTTAAAACAAGTTGACTTAATGGATTCATTGTACCTGCAAAAAGGCTCACCTGGTTTAGATGCCATGGTACAAGCCCGAAACTATACCGCCGCAGAATACGTTGCCTTAATCAATAGGTATCCCAAGTATTGGGAATCAATTCGGGCGAACACCCTAAAAGCAAAGAACCTTTCCAAAGAATTACAAGAGTGCGTTGACCGGTTGAAACAACTTTACCCGGAACTAAAACCAGCCAAAATATATTTTACCGTGGGTGCCATGCGTTCTGGGGGGACGGCTGTGGATAGTTTGGCCTTAATTGGCAGCGAATTGGCTATGGCTGATTCTAATGCCGACATATCCGAATTTGAGGGAAGGTCCAAACAGTGGATGGAATTTATACTTCAGACAGAACCTTTGCAAAACTTGGTATTGCTGAACATTCATGAATATGTGCACACCCAGCAAAAACCAATTTCCGACAAATTATTGTACCGTGCGCTCTACGAGGGTGTAGCCGAATACATTTCAGTTATGGCCATGGGGGTACATTCCACTACCCCAGCGATTGCCTACGGTAAAAACAACCCTAAAGTCAAGGAGAAATTCGAAGCGGAAATGTTCTATGAACGAACATATGATTGGTTGTGGAGCAACTCTCCTAACGAGTTCGAAATGAGAGACCTGGGCTACTATATTGGCTACTCCATTGCGGAAGGATACATTAAAAAATCAGCAGATTCCTTAAAAGCCATAAAAACCCTGATTGAACTGGACTACAAGGAAGAGAACAAAGCGAATCAAATCATTGATGCATCGGGCTTTTTCAGTAAAAGTATTGATAGTTTGATGCGATACGATAAACAGAAAAGACCAAAAGTCGCCACTGTAGAGCCTTTTGAAAATTCCGCAAAGGCAGTTAGCCCCCAAACAAGTGAAATTGCGTTTGTCTTTTCCGAACCTTTAAATGGATACCATACCGGAGTAGATTTTGGACCCGCTAAAAAGGCCCTCTTTCCCAAAATTCTAGAAAGAAAATGGTCCGAAGACCATCAAAAATGGATTGTTGAGGTAGAGCTTCTACCAAATACCCACTATCAAATGCTGCTTTCCACCAACTTTAGAACCGAGCAAAACGTTCCGATACTTCCCTACCTTTTGGATTTTAAAACCGCAGCAGAATAATGTCATTAAGTTACCAACTAAATCGTATGATATGAGCGGAGAAAAGGACTTGAAAACCCTTTTAGCTACTATGAAAGCTGAACTTCAGCAAGGTGAATTTGTTTTCGTTTCGGTTTCGGATGGTACTGAAATCCCTGAAGACAAAATACTTATGAAGTTTAGGGAAAAAGAAGGAATTACCTTAATAGTTACTAAACAAACTGCTGTGGAATTTCATTTGTCCTACGCATATGTATCCGCTTGGATAACCCTAAAAGTACACTCTGCTCTAGATGCCGTGGGATTTACCGCCGCGTTTTCCAATCAGTTAACTTCCCATAACATTTCATGCAATATGGTTTCTGGATTTTACCATGACCATATTTTTGTGGATGTTGAAAAAGGTGAATTGGCTGTTCGAATTCTACATGATTTCTCTGAATCCATGAAATTCTAAAAAACGGAGTTTCGACATATGATACGATTACGCCACGCTACCCTTGATGACCTAACCCTTCTTGAATATTGGGATACGCAACCCCATGTAATCGCATCCGACCCAGATGAGGATTGGGATTGGGCATATGAATTGGGAAGAAATCCCACATGGCGCGAACAACTAATTGCAGAACTAAATGGAAGGCCCATGGGTTGTATTCAAATTATCGACCCATTTTTGGAAGAGTCTGGCTACTGGCATCCCGTGGAAAAAAACAAGCGTGCCATTGATATCTGGATTGGGGAAGCTGAAGATTTGGGCAAAGGCTATGGAACCCAAATGATGGAACTAGCGATTAAAAGGTGTTTTCAGGAATCTAAGGTAAGTAGCATCCTTGTCGACCCTTTGGAGAGCAATACCAAAGCACATAACTTCTATCAGAAATTGGGTTTTGTTCATGTGGAAAACCGAACGTTCAATGAAACACCTTGTAAAATTTTTGAATTAAAGCGCATCTCCGAAGCATAAAAAAGGGGACACTAAAGTGCCCCCTTCCTTTTACATTATATCATTTAAACTTAACGCCTAATCACCATCTTCTGTTCAAACTGGTTTCCGGCAGAATCTTCACTCTTGATGATGTATGTACCTATGGGCAACTCATATACATCAATGCTGTAGACATCTTGGTTGGCAGGAACTTCAACTCGCTTTACCATTCTTCCAATCATGTCGAAGAAGAGTATGGTTTGGATTTCCTGCTCGTTTTCGAATCGAAGATTTACTGTATTAACCGTCGGATTCGGGAAGATATCCAGTTCAGCAACCAATGGTACCGCTGCAGGAGCTGAACCATCACTAACTGAGACATTATCAAATACAGCTTGACTTAATACACCGTCATTGTGCGAAGTGACCGCAAGACCCACATAAACGGTTTGGCCCATTCCAATGGTTTGCGAGCCTACCAAAGTCCAATTACCATTGGTCAGCGAAGCGTAAGCCATGAAGTCGTCGCCGCTTCTCACCAAGCGCAAGTAATACGGATAAGAAGCTCCAACAGGCCCAGCAAAACTTCCAGGAGTATACATCACTTCGCCTTTCAAACTTCTATGTTGGAAACTGTAACTGATTCCAGCATTTCTTGGGTTCGGGTGCATAGACATGTAAGCCATCGCTGCGTTATCCGATAAATCTTCACGGAACATCACACCGGCCTTCGCCCAATCATTAGTATCATCTTGTGATACCAATCTTGCGATAATTTCACCGTCTCCGCTGAGTTCTTGATATACGAAATGGAATTCATCAATATCCTCCCAGATATCATATCCTGAACCTTCTATTTGGAACTTACCAGAACCAAAACAAGCATCGCCCGCTGCGCCCACCGCACCAATGTCGCCGTTGCTCCATGGTGCAGGCAATGGACCACAACCCGGGTCAT
>CALBPG010000034.1 GCA_937899065.1 uncultured Allomuricauda sp. | reverse complement strand
CGTCTTTCCGTTGATAAAACAACCCTCCTGGGTACTTGGAGGCAGCTCCAATGTAGAAATCGTCCAAACCATCTCCATTTAAGTCTCCCACAGCTAGTCCAGGGCCAAAACGTGAGGTTTTATGCGGTAAAAGAATCTCATTTTTGAAATCATCAAAAGTGTTTTCCTTGTGTTTGTAAAGGGCAAGCGTATCTGTATTGCTATCGAATACGTGTTGCACAACAGCTTGTTGCTTTTCACTTTGAACCGCTTCAGCGATATCGAGCACGAGGTTGGCATTGACCGTCAAGGCTTCAATTTTTTGACGCTTTTTGTTGGGCCAAATAACAATTAGGCTGTCTATCACCACATCATGACCCAATCCTAAATGTAGTTTCGGGGCCACAGAAGATTGAAATCCACGACTAAGCGTAACTTCTTGTACTTGTTGTTTTTCATTATGGAACAGGTGCACCTTCGCGCCCATACCAAAAGGATTATCACTGTCTCCCTTTAAGGTGAGGGTAAAATGATTGTTGGTTTCCGAACTGCGATTGTTAAATACAGAAACCGGGCTGTCAATATTATTGGTGACCAACTCTAAATCCCCATCATTATCCAAATCGACATAAACCGCACCATTGCTAAAGCCCTTATCTTCCAATCCCCAAGCCGTATTGTTTTTAGAAAAGGTAAGGTCGCCGTTGTTTTTGAAAATGAAGTTGTTAATCGGTTCCGATGGAATACGAAGGCTTTTGACCAACAAGCTGTCTTTGTTCTTTTTCTCTCCGCGAAGGCTTTCAAAGTAATCTTTGTTGTTGATTTCTCTTCGGGTTCCATTGGATACGAACAAATCCTTAAAGCCATCATTATCAAAATCAGCCAATAAAGGGGCCCAACTCCAATCGGTGGATGAAATTCCCGCCAAACGAGAAATATCTTTAAACTTTGGGATGCCGTTTTGCTGAAATCCTGTATTGATTTGCAGAGTATTTTGCATGTATTGGTATTGGAACCCTACCCGTTCGATATTCGCGAACAATTCTGGATTCATACTAGCCATATTGGCTTTTGACCTGCGGTTGGAGGCGGCATCCATATCCATTTGTATGATATCGAGCATCCCATCATTGTTGAAATCGGCAATATCCACCCCCATACCATAGAAAGAGGTGTGCGCCGTAGCAGTCTTTATCTCATTCGAAAAGGTGCCATCCTTTTGGTTAATATAGAGGCAATCGGGCGTCCCAAAGTCGTTGGACACGTACAAATCCGTCCAGCCGTCTTCGTTTACATCAGCTGCGGTCACGCTGAGTGATAAACTGTACAACTTGACTCCAGAACTCTCTGTAATCTTGGTAAAATGACCTCCATCATTACGGTACAGATTATCTGTTTCCAAATCGGTAACACGGTCCATGCGCATTTTGTAGTGATAGCAATTGTATTCAAAAGGAGTTATGGGATAATTGGCCACGTATACGTCGAGGTCTCCGTCTTGGTCAAAATCAAAAAACGTGGCGTCCACACTATTTCCTGCATCATTCAGACCAAATAGTTCGGCTTGCTCCTTAAAGGTATTGTCTCCCTGATTGATAAAAAGCTGGTTTTCTTTATTTCCGGATTGTCCAGCTACCAAGCAATAGATATCCAAAAGGCCATCTCCATTCACATCGGCCATGGTCGTTCCGGTATACCAGCGCTTATCTCCTTTTAGGCCTGCGTCCAAGCTGATGTCCTGAAACTTCAAATCGCCCTGATTCAAGTACAAGGTATTGTCTACCATGTTTCCGGTAAAGAACAAATCCGTTAGACCATCATTGTTGATATCACCAGCGGAAACACCTCCCCCCATATAAATGTAGGGGTAGGTAAAGTAATTCAAGGTATCGTTTTCAACTAGTTGATTGGTAAACGTAATTCCTGTAGCATCTTTGGACAGTTTTTCGAAAATCACTTGCTGAGGCTTCTCATCCTTTTGAATCTCACTGGTTTTTTCTTTGCAGCTCAAGACTGCTAAAAACCCCAGCATTGCCAGGCTCCACGTTTTTACTATCTGACACTTCATCCCTACTTCCATTACTGTAAAATACTAAAAAGGAAATGAGCGAAAATGAAAATTCCCGCTCATCCTAACTAAAATCAACTAACTCAAAGATTAATATCCGGGGTTCTGGTCTCCCGGTCCGATTGCTGTATTACTATCTATTTCATTTTGGGGTATAGGCATCACACGATGCACGCTTGGGTCATAATTTCGCACCACCCGCAATGATGCATCTGGATTATTGAAATTGGCATCCGGGAAGATGGAAAGTTCTTGGTCGTCCAAATTCCATCGCACCAAATCATCGAAGCGTTGCTGTTCTCCACATAATTCAATAAAGCGTTCATGCACCAACGCATTGAAAATCTGGTCTGGGGTATTTACCGGAAACCCTCTGGCATCCATGGTTGCGGAACCATATAAAGGCATACCCACGCGCTCACGGATTTGATTCAGTAAATCCACCGCTAGGGTAGTATTTCCCAAATTAAGTTCAACTTCAGCCCTCATCAATACCACATCGGAATAGCGCATGATGCGAACATTAACACCACTGTTTTCAGAAACATCTTGATTGTCATACAATTGTGAGAACTTATACCATACAGGACCCCCTACGCAGCCAGGGCAAGGAAATTGGAATACATCTCCTGGACCGTACGTATTGTTACCATCAACCAAGATAGCAAGATTCAATCTTGGGTCATCCGCCTCAAACTCTGCAATGACTTTTGAAGATGGCCTAGCATTGGCCCAACCTGTATAATCTTGGGAGTGAAAAGTAACTTCAGAGGTTCCTATACCGGTTTGCGCCCAGCGTTCTTGTTCGGTTCCTACTTCTCCGTTGTACCCGACCTCGAACATGGATTCATCATTATGCTCACCAGACTCACTAAAGTTATCACGGTAATTATCCATTGGCAGCAAGCTATGATTCGTTACGTTACTGAAGGCTTCTTGTGCCTCGACGTAGCGTTCGCGATGTAGTAAGATTTTACCCAAAAGTGCATAAGCCGCTTCACGAGTTACCCTACCAGTTTCGGTTGTTCCTTTCGGAAAGGTGAGCTGGGTCGACAAGCGTAAATCATCTATCATTTGCTCATAAACCGCATCTGCAGTAGCTCTAGGTTCGTCCTCAAGGGCTGTCGCCACATCCAATTTTAAAGGCACCCCCCCAAAGCGTTTCACCAAATGGTAGTAGTACAAGGCTCGCAAAAAATAGGCTTGCCCTAAGGCATCATCCACATCAGTATCCGAAAAATCACTGGTTTCGGCATTCGTTCGCATCCGTTCTTCGTTCCCGATAACGAAATTACAAGCACCTACCCCATTAAAGCATGCGGTCCAATATTGTGCGATATTTTCCAATGTAGCATTGAATTCAAAGCGGTTGAACGGCGCAAAGTTGGGGTCTCCACTGGAAACCACTTCATCCGACATCGCATCGGGAAAAATATAACCGTTACGTTGATATACAATTTGGAATTGATTGTAACTGGCATTTACCGCCGCTTCTACCTGACTCAAGGATTCGAAGAATATCTCGGGGTTCAATGCATTGGTATTTTCTACTGGCACATCTTCATCTCATGCCACGAAAAACAAGGTTAACAGCGATGCTATTCCTTTAAGATACGTTTTCATTCTTTTCATTTTTCTCACAATTATTCATTTAAAATTCCAGTTGGATTCCGGTTAGCACGGTCAAAGGCCTGGGCTGGGCACTTCGGTCAATTCCCAAACCATCCACTAGACCGGCAGCATTATAAAAAGGTGCTATTTCGGGGTCCAATCCGGAATAGTTTGTAAAAGTCAACAGGTTTTGACCTTGCACGTAAAAGCGTAGTTTTTTGATAATCCCATTTCCAGAACGGTTAACCAAAGTATTGGGAAACGTATAACCAACCGTTACATTTCGAAGTCGCAAATAGGATGCGTCTTCAATATATCGCGTGGAAATCTCATTATTGATGTTCGAACCAAATCGGAATCTAGGGATATCAGTGATATCACCAGGATTTTGCCATCTACGCAATACGCGTGTGCCGTAATTCAGTCCATTGTCTAATCCTTCGAGGTAGAAAATGTTACTATTGAAAGCGTCTACCCCTTGCACCCCATTAAAAAGTACATCGAAGTCCCATCCGTCATATTCTGCTCGTAGATTGATAGCATAAGTGAAATCGGGGTTTGGGTTTCCGATAACAGCACGGTCGTCCAAGCTAATGAATCCATCTCCGTTCACATCTTGAAAACGAACATCACCAGGTTGGACCGGTACCGCAGCTGATGAATTGTTAGGTAACGCCGCATCTATTTCTTCTTGGGTGGAAAACACACCATCTGCTACCAATCCAAAATTGTGGAATGGCGCTTCACCTTCAGCCAAACGATTCAAGGCAGAAGCGAAAGGTGGATTCAAGCGTGCTCTTTCAATAGGTTCTCCAGAAGCTCCTAGACTTTCCACGATACTTTCTGCTCGGGTGACGTTGGCCCAGAAGTTCCATTTGAACTTGCCTTTGTAGTCGTTGTAACCTAAAGTTAATTCAACTCCTTTTACATCTACAATACCGACATTTCGAATCACTGTGGAACCGGTTTGCGAGTTCCCTGGGATTCCCGCAGAAGAGGGCAGTTCCACTGGAATCAACAAGTCTTCACTTCGGTTTTTAAAGTAATCGACGCTGAATTGAATCTGGTCATATAGAAAAGCAGAGCTGAATCCGTAGTTTTGTTTGATTTGGGTTTCCCACCGCAAATCTGGGTTGGCCGCATTGTTAGGGCTAATCCCTGCCGAAGTCTCATCGTTAAGAGCAGTGGGAAGGTTTAGTCCCAAGGTGGGCAAAAACTGATTTACCGCATTTCCAGTTCGGTTGTTTCCGGTTTCCCCATAGCTGGCTCTCAGTTTCAGACTGTTCACTGCCTCAACATCAAACCAAGGTTCGTTGGAAATATCCCAACCCAAGGCCCCCGAGAAAAACCATTGGGATGCATTTTCGGGAGAAAAACGTGAAGAAGTATCCCGACGACCTGAACCACTAATAGAATAGCGATTGTCATATTCGTAGCCACCTAAAAACAGGATGGAATTCAAGTTTTCTGGAACAGAGAACGAGGTAGCCCTAGCATTTGGCGAAAAAGCTTCAGGGATTACTGATGATACTTCATTATTGTCAGAAATTGACGTGGATTCAAAACGTATCCGCGTTTGCTCCAACACGGCAGAAGCGTTCACCGAATGCTTTTCGAAATCGCGATTAAACGCTAAAGTGTTGGTGAAAACCGTTTGGGAAAAAGTTTGTCGTATTTTATCAATAAAGTTGATGGGATTCACAAAACGACCTCCGTCTTCTGCAAAAGCTCTTCTCTCCCTATCCTGAAGTAGAAGGTTGGCGTTTAAGCCAAATTGCGAGCGATAAGTAAGTCCCTTGGCAATATTGAAGGTCGCGTACAAACTACCAATGGCAGACGAAAAACGCGTAAGGTTATCTTGAGAATTTTGCACCCGGATTTGATTTCTCGAGTCATTCAAATCTTGGGAATTGGTCCCTCCAAATAAGCCACTCTCCGCCACCACGGGAACATAAGGGGCCTGCCCAATAATATTCTGTAAGGGGTCCCTACCACCATCTTGTTCAGGAGACACCGTTTCGTTGTAAGCAATTGAAAGCGTTTGACCTACTTCCATCCAGTCGCCCACTTTGTCATCTGTATTTACATTTAAAGTAGTTCTTGTAAATCCGGTATCGATAAAGACACCTTCTTGATCCAATCGAGAAAAGCCAACGTTGAATTTGGCTTTTTCACTACCCCCATTCACACTAGCACTAATATTGTAAATGGGTGCTTGTTGAAAATAGGCGTCTTGCCAATCGGTATCAATTCCATCGCCGTTGAAGTTTGGGTCCAGGTTTATCCGACCGACTGGAAAATCAGGTCCGCCAGGTTGTCCGGCCAACGCGTTGATTTCCCTTAAAAACTGGATGTATTGTTGGGTATTCAGCAAATCATACCGTCGATTGAATTCTTGAATTCCTGAGGATACATTGAGGGATAATGAAGCCTTTCCGACCTTTCCCTTTTTTGTCGTAATTAGAATAACCCCATTTGTCCCTCTAGAACCATACACAGCGAGAGAGGCTGCATCTTTAAGAACATCTATTTTTTCGACACTGGCCAAATCCAAGCTATTGATACTATTGGTAAATACCCCATCCACTACGAAAAGTGGTGTGCCATCGCCAAAAGTATTCACTCCTCGAATTTGCACCAAGGTTTGTGAACCTGGAGAGCCCCCATTGGTAATAGTAACCCCTGCGGCCCTACCTTGTAGCGCTTGACCAATATCGGTATTGGGAAATTCACTCAATTCGTCTGCGTCCACTACCGAAACCGGAGTGTTTCGCTGTGTTCCGTAGTTTACGATAACCACCTCATCCAAGCTGACGAGATCTTCAAAAAGTTCCACATTGATTTCCCCCTGTCCCGTATAGGTAATCTCTCGGGTTTTGTAACCGACGTAGGAAAACACCAATACATCTCCATTTTCTACCTTATCCAGGGTGTAGCGCCCATCAAAATCGGCAGAGATACCAATTTGGGTTCCCTTGATAACCACCGTCGCCCCTGGCAAAGGCCCATCGCTCGAAGAAATGGTTCCAGTAATCACTTGTCCTATCGCTTGACTTGTCAAGACCAAAAAGAGGACAATACATACGTTTTTTAGCTTCATTTGTTTGGTTTAGATTTAATCTCAAATTCAAATCGTGCTTGTGTCCAGAAGGATTTGGAACACCACAGAAGATTTGTGTTGTTGCAATTTATATTTACCTATTATGCAACCCACACCTGATTTGATGCAATAAGTATGTCAAATGTTGCATTGCGCATCTTCACTAGTCATATGGCGCTTTTCGAGGGAACATATGCAACAAGAAAGCAGTTTAAAAGTAGGGTGATGCAGACCTTATTTCCCTTTTTTGGGAAGTTCGCCGAACTGCTTTTTATAGCACACGGTAAAATAGGATGCAGAGAGAAATCCGACTTTATGGGCGACCTCGCTCACATTGAGGTTTCTGTCATTTTGGAACAAGGTTCGTGAACGCTCCAAACGAATTCTACGGATGAATTCTATGGGAGATAATCCTGTGAGACTTTTGATTTTGCGATAAACTTGGCTACGGCTTAGACAGAGATGTGACGAAAGCTTCTCTACATTAAGTGAAGGGTTTTCAATGTTTTTTTGCACGTATTCCACCACACGTTGAATAAAGTCGTTGTCTACATCGGTTTCTTTTTGAACCTTTTCAGCGACCGGAACGTTGGCATATTGCTCCAACAAACGCTCTTTCTTTAGGAGAAGCTGTTCCAGTACCACTTTGAGTTCCATAGTATCAAACGGTTTAACCAAATACGCTTCAGCACCTGCTTCCATACCCTTTATCCTATCTTTTGTAAGCTCTTTTGCCGTGAGCATCACAATAGGGGTTTGATTGAGATTTGGGTCGTTCTTTACTTTTTGACTGAACTCGATGCCATCCATAAGCGGCATGATAACATCAGTAATAATGATATCAGGATGGTGCTCCATGGTTTTCAGCCAGCCTTCCTGCCCATCAGAGGCAACAATCAGTTCGTATTCTTGCTCCAAGATGGAAATGAGATAATCCTGAAGGTCTACATTGTCTTCTGCGATGAGCAATTTCTTTTTGAGCTCTTTTTTAGACAAGATTTCCTCAATCTTGTACACTTCTGGTTTCGATTTGATGGAAGCATTTATGGGTAAAGCAGGTGTTTCTTGCAAAGGTATTACCCCATCCGTCCCGTTAAAAAACTCTTTTCCAAAAGGAATTATGATTTTGAATATGGACCCTTTGCCCAATTCACTTTCTACCATAACCATTCCTTTATGAAGCTCCACAAAACTTTTGACCATTTCCAAGCCCACCCCGGTACTCCCATAATAGGATTTGTTCAATTCACTGATTTGATAAAAGCGTTTGAAAATCTTCTTATAGTCTTTTTGGTCAATACCTGGGCCATTATCCTTAATACTGATTTCAACAAAGGGAATTGGGGTATCCTTGCTGACCAACGGTAATATTTTTTCCTTTCCGGAAGCAATGGTCAGTTTAATACGCCCTTCATTAGGGGTTACTTTAAAGGCATTGGAAAGCAAATTAAATAGGATTTTCTCCAGCATTCCGCGGTCCGCCCAGACATCTAGATTCTTGGTTTCATATTTGATATCCAGCCGTATCGCCCTTCTTTTCGATTCTTCATTGAAGAAGCTGATGATATTCTTGGTGTGCTCAATAAGGTTGAATTGACTAATCCGTAAACGCAGTTTATTGGATTGCAACTTCCGAAAATCCATCAATTCGTTTATCAATCTTGATAAGCGTTCGGCGTTCTTGTGGATTATCCTATGCTTGTGTCGCACGGCTTTTGGAAAATCACCTTCGTTCAACTTTAGTAACTCCTGAATAGGATTTATAATCAGAGTTAAAGGGGTGCGGAATTCATGGGAAATGTTGGTGAAAAATTGAAGCTTTTGCTGTTGGAGCTCCACTTTTTGTTTTCTTCGTTCCCGCTCCAAACGGAAGGTATTTCTCTCGTTGATACGTTTTTTATACAACCACATTCCGGTGAATAACAACATAGCGGCGAATAGCACATAAAGCATGTATGCCCATAGGGTTTTCCACCAAGGTGGGAGCACCTTCACTTGAAGAATTACTGACGCCTCGTTCCATTGATTGTCATTGTTCGAAGCTTTCAGTTTAAAGGTATAGTCCCCAGGGGCCAAATTGGTATAGGTTGCACTTGTTTTGGAATCCACATAATTCCAGGTTTTCTCAAAGCCTTCGAGGTAGTAGGCAAATTGGTTCTTTTGAGGACGTGTATAACTTATGGCCTCATAATCAATGGTCAGTACGTTCTGGTCATGCCTTAGGGTTATAGCCCGTGATTCCAAATCACTTTCGGAGGTACCCTGCTGGTAGCCGTTGTCAATTTTCTTATTGAACAATTTGATATCCTTCAGGTAGGGCTTGGTCAAATAAGGGTTGTAGACAATATTCTGAGGATCAACGATGTTCAATACCTTTTAGGTTCCCAAATACATTCGGTTGTTGTCATCCATGACAATAGCACGATCAATCAAAAAGTTTTCCAACAAGCCGTCATAGGTGGTAAATTTGATGTATTCTCCAGTGTCCCTTTTGATTTTTAGAAGCCCCTGTTTGCTACTCAGCCAAAGTTCATTTTTAATGGGTTCGAATATGGCATTTACATAAGTAAGATTGAAGTTTTTAAGTTGCAAACGCTCAAAGCTGCTTTCTTCCCTATTATAAGAGAACAGTCCGGCACCATTAGTGCCAAACCATACTTTTCCATCTTGGGTTTCGAAAATGTCCAAAATACGATTTGAACTAGGATGCCCTCCAAACTCTGAGGCAATGGAATTCCCGTGGTAAATCACTTCAAAATCGCCATATTTCTTGTTTTTAATATGATACAAACCGGAGGAAGTACCTATCCAAATAATGCCATAACTATCATGAAAAAGCACTTTGACATCTTTTATAGGAATCTGTGAATTTTCATAGGCTCTTCCCTTCGGGGCCTTTATTTGTTTTGTTTTAGGGTCGAAATAGTACACCCCTTCCAAAAAAGAACCAATCCAAACCCTTCCAGTACTATCTTCTGTAAAGCAACGTAGCTTATCCGTGCGCAGCACAGAGGACGCCATGGTGTAATTCACAAAGGTTTTGGAACCTTTCTCCTTGTAAAACAAGCCATTTCCCCAGGTAGCGAGCCAGATACTCCCTCGACTGTCCACAAAAATATCCTCGATATAGAGATTTGGCTTTAATCCTTTATAAGGAGAAGTATCACCTCCATGAATGTTGGTGACGGACCCGGTCTGGGTATCCAGGATATCAATTCCATTGATTTGGGCTATCCATATTTGGCCATCTTGTGTTTTGGCAAGTGCCCTTACGTCATTGGTTTGGATGGTACTCCCTTTATCACTCTGTTGGAGGGATTTGAATTTGTTGTGGTACTCGTCAAAAAAACCAAGACCATCTTCGTAATAGCCTAGCCAAACACGATTCTCGGCATCCAATAAAATCGCCCATACAGAATCTGATGAAATACTATAATCATCATTTGCATTGTATCGATAGTGCTTTACAACACCCCCATTCATATCAAGAACGATCAAACCTTCGTTTTCAACTGCTACGAAAACGTGGTCCATACCACTCGTAATGGTCATGATGGCGCTTTCTACAATTGCGAGATGTTCAAATGAGGTTCGGGCTTTTTTTAAATCCCCCTTAAAAACACCACTTCGCAAAGTACCCACCCATAGATTTTCCCTTTTGTCTAAATGTAGTTTGGTAATTTGCCGTTCGGATTCATTTGCGGTCAAGGGCAAATTCACGATTTCGCCTCCACCTAGGTATTGTTTTACTTTTAGTCCATCGTTTGTTCCGATGTAGAGCTCTCCTTTAGTAGAAAACTGCAAGTCCAACACCGAAGCCCCGGATAACGCATGATGGCTGAGCCATCTTTGTTTCCTATCCACCTCTTTTACGCCGTCATAGGTGCCCACCAATAGGCGATTCTCATGCTCGGCAAAACATAAAATACTGGTAAATCCAGTACCGGATTGCATATTAGGTCCGTTTTGAAACCGCTCAAAGGAGTTCAACTTCGGGTCATAGGCACAAAGACCAGCATCGGTGCCAATCCACAAAAGACCAGAGGTATCAACATAAAGTGAGCTTATGGAATTACTACTGATACTGGTTTCATCAGTTAGGTCATGCACATAGTAGGTGTATGAAAAACCATTGAATTTGTAAAGACCCGCTCCATCAGTTCCAATCCAGATAAACCCAAACTCATCCACCACCATGGCCGTAATAGGACGTTGGAAGATGTTTTCGGTAACGGAATTGAACTCCAACGCTTTAAAATCCACCTGCGCCTTGCTCGTTTGAAACCCCGTGTGGAAAATCAAAAGAAACAAAAGCCAGAATGGCTTGGAACAATGTCTAGTGCACGATACCATCAAAAGTTGTATTGAATACCGAAGAAAGCGCATTTTGATGCCTATAAAAATAAAATTTGTAGCATTTTAAGTCTCAAATGTTGCATATGGCTTTTTCAAAAATATCCTTTCCCTTACCCAATAAAGTAATAAAGTATATTACCCTTACGAAATTTAAATAACCAAACTATGCGACTTTTTTTTCCGAAACTATTCTTGTCCGTCTTAGGACTGTTCCTTTTGAGTGCTTGTGATAGGGATGTTAATTTTGACGCTGTTTTGGGCGAAGGTCCTGCCCCAACTGAAGTTCAAGCAAATATTGTATTCAACAATGAGGAAGCTCCTTTTTCAGTAACCACTAGCCCTACGGCCATGGGTGCCACGGCTTTTGAAGTATCATCCGGATTATCGGGAGAAACCTCCACTTTAATAGGTATTCAACAATCCCTAACCTTCAGCTATCCAGAAGCAGAAGAGAACTTTTTCATCACAGTAAGAGCTATTGCCGCCAACGATAAAGTGACGGAGCAACAGTTTGAAGTGATTCCGCCTGCAGACCCTTGTACCCCAATATTTAGTGCGCCGGTTACCTGGGATGACGGAAATGACCCTGCATTCTCTTTTGGTTTTAATGGGGTGGAATTGGAAGTTGTGACCAATCCAGACCCTTCGGGAGATAATCCAGAAGCTTCAAATGTTTTGGCCATCACACAGGATGGGGGCGGAAACTTTGACGGGTTTGGGGTACAAATGACCGGACCAACCGATTTCAGCGCAGAAGACAAAGTAGTGCGCCTGCTTTTTTGGTCTGATGTGGAATTGCCTGTTCGATTGACCGTGCAACAAGACCCAAATAACGAAACCGAACGGGAAGCAGAAGTGAACCTGATACATACTGGTACAGGTTGGGAAGAACTTCGGTTTAATTTCACTACTGCCACTGCTGGCTTTACAGGTGACCCCAACGGTGCTTTGGGCATTATGGATGGTGCCAGTTTTGTCCCGACCGGAGCATATATCCGATTCCAAATGTTTATAAGCCCTGGAGATGATGTTGCAGGCACTTTTTATTTAGACAATGTAGGCGTTTGCCCTTAAGAAATAGTTAGTTTCTATTGAACACAGCCATAGCAAAAACTATGTTTAACAAAGCGCTCCGTCACCTATTGGATAGAGCGCTTTTATTTTAACGCATACCCTGTAAAATAGAATGAGAGGCGCAACATCTAAGCTGTTTCGGCCATACCACTCAAAAAGCCAAACCCTTAACAATCGGTGATGCATCAATTGTAATAGTTATTGCTTCAAATAGTCTTTGCAATGCAACATCATGAAAATACTTTTGAACTGCATCCGTAAAGTCCAATTAGGATTTGAAAATGAAAAGAACCCTAACCATCATATTGATTTGTTTTTGGCCATGCTATCTCGCTTTGTTTATTAGTTCAACAAGCTTTCACAGTAAAACATTGCGTACAGATAGCCCTTTGGTCCCATCAACCCTTTTGAATGAAGGCCTAAAAGATGCTACCGATGCATTTTTTATTGGGGTCGCAGTAAATCCAGAGCGGGTTGCAGACCAAACCTATATGTCTGTCTACAAAAGAGAATTCAATAGCATCACTGCAGAAAATGCGATGAAGATGCATAAAATCTTGGTGGGTCTGGATGCAAACAACCAACCCATTTACGACTGGACCCATTCTGACGCCATTGTAAACTTTGCTGAAGCGCATCAACTCAATCTACACGGACATACCTTGATTTGGCATGAAAGTATTCCAGAGGTATTGGAAAACTTTGAAGGAAGTGATGAGTCTTTTTCGCAAATCATAGAGACCTATATTACGGATGTGGTAACACGGTATAAGGGAAAAGTAGATTCTTGGGATGTGGTAAATGAGGCCATAGATGATGAATCTGAATCATTTCGAAACTCCATATTTTACCAACGTATGGGCAAAGACTATGTAAAAAAATGTTTTGAACATGCTAGAGCCGCCGATAAAGAGGTAATACTGTTTTATAACGACTTCAATCTAGTAACCAAAAAGAAAAAAAGAAAAGCTGTTTTTGAGCTTGTGGATGAATTGATGGCCGAAAACCTCATCGATGGTGTTGGTTATCAAATGCACATCAACTTTGATTTTCCGAGCAAATCCCTTATCCATAAAGCGGTTTACTATGCAACCAAAAGGAAACTTTTGGTACATTTCTCCGAGTTGGATGTTCAGGTCAATGCCAATAAAGACATCGAATTCTTCTCCCAAACTAGAGAGGAAGGTCAAAAAGCAAAAGTTCGAGAGGTTGTGGAGGTGTATGCCGACCTTCCTAAAAAATGCCAGTATGCACTAACCGTTTGGGGTTTGAAAGATGACGATTCTTGGATTACCCCTCGTTTTGGCCATGAAGATTGGCCACTACTCTTTGATGAAAAATTCCGTAAAAAAGAGGCCTATTACGGTTTTCTTGATGCTTTAAAATAAAAACAGAACCAATTAAAGATTAAATCGAATCGAAAATGACATTTAAAAAAACCATCTTGGGACTATGTGTTGGTCTATTCCTATTGGCCGGGTGTTCATGGGTAATTTCAAAAAAAACAAAAGACGGGTTGGAAATAACTACTCCTTTCGATTTTGAAGAAAAGGCAAAAGCGATGGTAGCGCAAATGACTTTGGAAGAAAAAGTTTCCCAAATGAATTATGAATCCCCAGCCATTGAACGGCTAGGTATTCCCGAATACAATTGGTGGAATGAATGTCTACATGGTGTAGGAAGAGCCGGTAGAGCTACAGTATTCCCGCAAGCCATTGGGTTAGCTGCAACTTTCGATAAGGACCAAATGTCTAAAATTTCGAACATCATTTCCAATGAAGCTAGAGCCAAACACCATGAGTTTGCTTCTCGCGGGAAACGAGGTATTTACCAAGGACTGACCTATTGGACACCAAACATTAATATCTTCCGAGACCCTCGATGGGGCCGCGGCATGGAAACCTATGGAGAAGACCCCTATTTGGCAGGTGAGTTAGCCGTACGTTTTATTAAAGGCCTTCAGGGCGCTGACCCCAACTATTTAAAGTTGGTTGCCACAGCGAAACATTTTGCAGTACACAGTGGTCCAGAAGCGGACCGTCACAGTTTCAATGCAGTACCAAGTCCTCAAGATTTTTTGAACACGTATAGCCCACACTTTGAAAAAGTAGTGAAAGAAGCGGGTGTGTATTCCGTCATGTGCGCTTATAATAGTTACAATGGCCAACCGTGTTGTGGAAATGTTGAATTGAGCGAGTTGCTTCGCGAAGATTGGGGTTTTGATGGTTATATTGTATCAGATTGTTGGGCTATAAAGGATTTTTTTGATGAAGGCGCCCATGAAATTAGTGCCGATGCTAAGGAAGCTTCCGCCGTGGCGGTTAAGGCGGGTACTGATTTGAATTGTGGTGACTCCTATCCTGCTTTAGTGCAAGCTGTGAAAGATGGTCTTATCACGGAAGCGGAATTGGATGTATCCTTGGAGCGATTGATGGTCGCTCGACTGAAGTTAGGTCTTTTTGCTCCGGAAGGTGCCGTGCCTTACGAAAACATCCCTTACGATGTGGTCGATTCTGAAAAGCATCGTTTGGCCGCTTTGGAAACCGCTAGAAAATCCATGGTGCTTCTGAAGAATGACAACAACACCTTGCCTTTAGATAAAAACAAGATTCAAAAAATAGCGGTTATCGGTTCCAATGCAGATGATTTGGAAGTACTCCTAGGCAATTACAATGGCTATCCAACAGAACCTATTACTCCATTGCAAGGCATCCAAAACAAACTTCCCAATGCAGAAGTATCATATGCTGTAGGTTGCAAATTAGCCGAAGGACTACCCGTCTTTGAAGCGATTCCCTCTTCGGTCATGTTTACAGATGGTTCCTTAAAAACAAAAGGGTTGAAAGGAGAGTACTTCGACAATCTCAACTTTGAAGGGCAACCGAAACATACTCGCGTAGACCAAACGGTGGATTTCACTTGGAGAACAACTCCGCCTTTTGAGGATATGAATCCAGATACCTATTCCGTTCGTTGGACCGGAATCCTCTCAGTAGATAAATCCGGCACCTACGCCTTGGGCGGAGAAGCTTTTTCTTCCATGAAATTGTATTTGGATGACAGTCTTTTGATGGAACGACAAGATGTGCACCATCCTAAGAAAATTTATGAATATGTCACCCTTAAAGCTGGCGAACAATATGAACTGCGCTTTGAATGTGTTCAAAACAATACCGACCACTCTATTATGCGGTTACTGTGGGAATCTCCTAAAGAAAATCTAGAGCAAGAAGCCCTGGCCATCGCCCAAGATGCGGATGCAGTGGTTTTGTGCATGGGTATCAGCCCTCTGTTGGAGGGTGAAGAAATGAAGGTGAAAGTGGATGGTTTCTCCGGCGGAGACCGGGTGCATACCAAACTGCCCAAAACCCAGTCAGACCTTATTCGTAAAATACAAGTGCTCGGCAAACCTACGGTATTGGTATTGCTCAATGGTAGTGCCCTATCCGTCAATTGGGAAGATGAGAACCTTCCTGCCATCATTGAAGCCTGGTATCCGGGACAAGCAGGCGGTACCGCAATAGCCGATGTTATTTTCGGGGATTACAATCCTGCCGGAAGGCTACCCGTAACCTTTTACAAAGACATCAACGACATCCCTCCTTTTAGTGAATATGATATGAAGGGCAAAACCTATCGCTATTTCAAGGGCGACCCATTGTATGAATTTGGATACGGCTTGAGCTATGCAAATTTTACATACCGCAATGTTGAGTTACCCCAAAGTATCGCTGCTGGGGAAGAACTTATCTTAACCGTAGAAGTGGAGAACACGAGTTCCCTCAAGGGAGAAGAAGTCATTCAAGTATATGTGCAAAACCCAAATGCCGATGATAAAAATCCACATAAAACCTTAGCAGCATTTGACCGAGTTGCTTTTGAAGCCGGGGAAAAGAAATCCTTGGTATTTAAAATCAATAAGGAACAATTGAGCATGGTCAATGAACAGGGGGAGAAAGTAATCGTACCAGGTACTTATGAAATTTCGGTTGGTGGAAGACAACCTTCCGATGAAAGTGTTTCAAATGGTTCTGTTATTCTAAAAAAAGTAAATGTCTCTGGTACAACCATAAAAATTTGAGGAATACTCTTATCTTTTGAACAACCCAATAAAAAAACAACGCCATGTTCTATATCGGTTTCGATGTTGGTAGCTCTTCCATAAAAGCGTCTTTGGTGAATGCCAAAACAGGAAAAGCGGTATCCACCGTGCAGGAACCCGCTCAAGAGATGGCCATACAAAGTCCAAGGAACCATTGGGCCGAGCAGGGCGCAGGGCTGTGGTGGACCCATGTCTGCTATGCATCCAAAAGATTAGTGACAGAAAACACTCTCAATGCGGATGCGATATTGGGCATCGGTATTGCGTATCAAATGCATGGTTTGGTTTTGGTAGATGATAAAGGTGAAGTCATACGAGATTCCATTATTTGGTGCGACAGCCGTGCAGTTAAATTGGGCGATTCTGCTTTTCAACAACTTGGTGAAACGGCTTGTATGGAACATCTGCTCAATTCCCCGGCAAATTTTACGGCCTCCAAACTGGCTTGGGTGAAACAAAACGAACCCAAAAACTACGAGAAGGTTCATAAGTTTATGCTTCCCGGAGACTTTATCGCATTTAAATTCTCTAATGAGTATACCACTACAATTTCTGGCTTGTCTGAAGGAATTCTATGGGACTTTAAGCATTCCACACCAGCGAAAATGGTGATGGATTACTATCAAATTGACAACGACTTGTTCCCCAATATCGTAGAAACTTTTGGCATTCAAGCCAAAGTATCCACCAAGGGAGCAAAAGAAAGTGGTCTTTTGGAAGGCACCCCTATTCTCTATCGTGCAGGTGACCAACCGAACAACGCTTTATCCTTAAATGTATTCGAACCCGGAGAAGTAGCCACCACGGGAGGTACCTCAGGGGTTTTATATGCGGTTACCGAAAGTTTAAAGGCTACCGAGGGAATTAAACTCAACAATTTTGCTCATGTCAACCATAGCAAAGAGAACCCAAGAATCGGAAAACTGCTGTGCATTAACGGGGCAGGAATTCAGTACCGTTGGCTAAAGGACCTTTTGAATCCCGGAGCAAATGCCTATGCTCAAATGAATGTGCTGGCTTCCGAGGTACCAGTAGGTTCCAATGATTTGCAAATCATTCCCTTTGGCAATGGTGCCGAACGAATGTTTGATAACCGAACCATTGGAAGCCATATGTGCAACCTCAACTTTAATCAACATAGTCAAGGAGATATTCTCCGAGCCGCTTTGGAGGGGATAGCCTTTGCCTTTGTATATGGCATGGAAATCTTAAAGAACGACAATACACCGATTCAAGTAATCCGCGCAGGAAACGACAACCTGTTCCAATCCAAAATATTCTCAGAAACCATTGCGACTTTAATCGACCAAGAAATCGAAATCTACAATACCACTGGTGCCATTGGCGCGGCAAGGGCGGCAGGAGCAGTGGATGATGCTTTTGATATAAGCACAGTGGCTTCACAAAATGATTATCTAGAGACTTTTGAACCGCTTTCGAAAAAAGAAAACTATCAAGAAGCCTTCTTACGATGGCAAAACGCCTTGAACACCATAATTCAATAACAAAGCAAATGACAGCAACAACCGAATATTTCAAATCCATAGGAAAAATCCAGTTCGAAGGGAAAGCTTCCGACAATCCCCTTGCTTATAAATACTATAATCCAGAACAAATTGTGGCGGGTAAAACCATGGCCGAGCATTTTAAATTTGCCGTGGCGTATTGGCATTCCTTTTGCGGTACTGGGGCCGACCCTTTTGGGCCCGGCACACAACAATACGCATGGGATGCTCCCGAAGATGCTGTTGAAGCCGCCAAAATGAAGGCAGATGCTGCTTTCGAATTCATTTCAAAATTGGGATTTGGTTATTACTGTTTTCATGATTACGACTTAATCCGTGAAGGAGCTACCTTTTCAGAATCCGAGGAGCGTTTGCAAACTATTGTTTCCTACTTGAAGCAAAAACAAGCAGAAACCGGTATCAAATTGCTTTGGGGCACCTCCAACTGTTTTTCGAACCCACGCTATATGAATGGTGCCGCAACGAATCCAGAATTCAATGTGTTGGCAAGAGCGGCAGGACAAGTAAAACTAGCCTTGGATGCCACCATTGCCTTAGATGGCGAAAACTACGTGTTCTGGGGTGGTAGAGAAGGATATATGAGCCTGCTCAATACCGATATGAAGCGGGAGAAGGACCACATGGGCCAGTTTTTGGCCAAAGCAAGAGATTATGCTAGGGCTCAAGGCTTCAAAGGCACCTTCTTTATTGAGCCCAAGCCCATGGAACCCATGAAGCATCAATATGACTTTGATACGGCTACCTCCATTGCTTTTTTACGGCAATATGGACTGGATGAAGACTTCAAAATCAACATCGAAGTTAATCATGCCACCTTGGCGCAGCATACCTTCCAACATGAGTTACAGGTAGCAGCTGATACAGGCATGTTGGGTAGTATCGATGCCAACCGAGGGGATTATCAAAACGGTTGGGATACCGACCAATTCCCTAACAATATTTATGAAGCTACAGAAGCGATGCTGGTATTTTTGAAAGCCGGTGGACTTCAAGGCGGTGGAATCAACTTTGATGCTAAAATCCGAAGAAACTCCACAGACACAGAAGATATCTTTTTGGCCCATATCGGTGGAGCTGACGTTTTCGCCAGAGCATTGCTTACAGCGGATAAAATCTTGAATTCGTCAGCGTACAATGTATTACGCGAGAAACGCTATGCTTCTTTTGATTCCGGTTCCGGAAAATCCTTTGAAGAAGGCAAGCTCGGATTTGAGCAACTCTATACACTTGCAAAGGAGAATGGTGAATTGCCTTTGGTCAGTGGAAAGCAAGAGTTGTTCGAGAACATCATCAACCAATACATTTAGTCTATGGAGTCAGTTTTGGAATTTGGGGATTGGATTGTTCTGGGCATCTATTTCCTCGCTTTAATCGGTGTCGCAGTTTGGGTAATTCTCCAAAAAAACAAGGATACCGAAGATTACTTCTTAGCTGGGAGAAACGTAGGCTGGTTTGTAATTGGGGCATCCATTTTTGCCTCCAATATTGGCTCGGAGCATGTTGTAGGATTGGCCGGTACGGGATTCGAGTCAGGAACCCCTATGGCCCACTATGAATTGCACGCTTGGATTGTGTTGCTATTAGGATGGCTGTTCCTTCCATTTTACATCCGCAGTGGTGCGTTTACCATGCCCGAATTCCTTGAAAAGCGATTCGATAGTCGTTCCCGATGGTTTTTGTCCATTTTTTCGCTAGTCGGATACATTATCACCAAGGTCTCTGTAACGATTTACGCTGGTGGAATCGTAGTTTCCGAATTGCTTGGCGTATCCTTCTGGGGTGGCGCTATCGGAATTGTGTTATTCACAGGTGTCTACACCATTATTGGTGGAATGAAGGCTGTTATCTACACGGAAACCTTACAAACCGTCATTTTGATTTTAGGGTCTTTGATTATTACATATCTAGGGCTTCAAGAAATCGGGGGATGGTCCGTCATGACAGAAACTGTCAAAGAAGTGAGTCCGCAACATTTTAATATGTGGCGACCCATGAGTGATCCTGATTTTCCTTGGACTGGATTATTGATTGGGGGAACCATTGTGGGGATTTGGTATTGGTGCACGGACCAATACATCGTGCAACGAACCCTTGCTGCCAATAATATCAAAATTGGACGAAGAGGTGCCATTTTTGGAGCCTACTTAAAATTGTTGCCCATTTTCATATTCCTGATTCCAGGTATTATTGCTTTTGCCTTGACGATTCAGAATCCTGAAATGTTCAGTGTTGAAAAAGCGGACCGTGCTTTTCCCATGTTGGTCAAAACACTACTTCCAGTTGGTTTAAAAGGACTTGTGGCTGGAGGTTTGATTGCCGCCTTGATGAGTTCCTTAGCTTCGGTGTTCAACTCCTGCTCCACCATTTTCACGATTGATATCTACAAAAAAATTATGCCACAGAAAGAGGAGAAACAACTCCTTCGCATTGGCAAAATGGCTACAGCGGTAATTGTGGTTCTTGGTATTTTTTGGATTCCCATCATGGAAAAAATTGGTGGTGGGGTAATGTACCAATACCTGCAAAACGTGCAATCTTATATTGCACCTCCAGTAACTACCGTTTTTTTACTAGGAATTGTTTGGAAAAGAGTCAACTCCACAGCAGCCATTACCACCCTAATGACAGGCTTGGTGCTACTTATCGCCCGATTGGGTAGTGAGATTTATTATCAACCGGACATAGAGCATTTCAGGCAGACAGGCGAACAACTCGCCTCGGGCTTTGCCTACACGTTCGCCACGATAAACTTTGCTCATATGGCCATTTTTATGTTCATCTTCTCCCTAGCCCTTTGTATTGGGGTATCCCTAGCGACCAGTCCACCGAACTATGCCACTATCAAAGGCCTGTCTTTTGGAACCTTGAGTGCAGATGACAAACAATTGGCCAAGGAAAGTTATGATACTATAGATGTAGTACTTTCGATATTGTTGGTGGTCATAGTAATTGGGATTTTGACGTATTTTACAGGATAGCTTTTTAGAATGAACAATATTGTGGGAACTGAAAGCAAGCTAATGCAAACCGTGAAACTGGTCAATTCCAAAGGAATGGAATTAGAGGTTTGCAATTATGGTGCTACCCTAATGGCATTGAAAATTCCGAACAAAAACGAGCAATTGATAAACGTGATTGTTGGTTTACCTACAGCCGAGGAATATGCCAATCCAGAATATCAAAAACACAACTTTTATTTGGGTAGTAGTATCGGTCGCTATGCCGGTCGCATTGCCAAGGGTTGTTTTTCTTTGAAAGGAAAACAATACCAATTAGAAACGAAATCCGAAGTGCATTTACATGGCGGTAGTTCAGGATTTGACAAAAAGTATTGGGACATCATAGAAACCAAACAAGGTCGCAGTCCAAGTATTAAAATGCAATTACAAAGCGGCCATATGGAAGGTGGTTATCCCGGAAACGTAACGGTCACTGTCCAATATGAGTTATTAGAGTCCAACGCATTGCGCATTGTGTATTCCGCAACCACGGACCGGCCTACGGTGCTCAATCTTACCAATCACGCTTACTTCAACCTGGACGGCGAAGGCAGTGTTTCCGAACAACTCTTGCAAATCAATAGCAACAAGATTTTGGAATTGGATAGCAAAAAGTGTCCCACGGGAAGAATTCTCCCCTGCTCGCAGACCCATTATGACTTTCAACAAAAATCTCCCGTAAAGCATGTTCCTTCCAAAGGTTTGGATGATGTGTATGTTTTATCCCAAAAACCTTTTTCCGCATCACTCATTTCGAAAAAAAGTGGCATCTGTATGAAGGTTCTCACGAAACAACCGTCCATGGTTGTGTTCACTCCTTTGCATTTTCCGGATATTGACTTTTATCAAAACGCCACATATTCCCTTTTTCCCGCCATCTGTTTTGAAACGCAGAATTTCCCTGATGCTCCCAACCACTCGAACTTCCCCAGCAGCGTGTTGCATCCAGGAGAAACCTATCACAATGAAACCGTATTTGATTTTAGTGCTGGATTAATTTCTTCTTAATATAAAGCGACTGCATTTAGCGAGTAAAAGCTCTAAAACCCAAAGTATTTCAATCCGTTTTGGAGCAAAAGACATTAACGCTATGGCGCTACAAAATAAGGCGCATAGCGTTTTACAGCAGCCCATATACTTCTTGACATCGCATTGCTATAATCAGATTCCAAGGGCATCATGTTACAGAGATAGGTAAATCCTAAACCTGATTTTGGATGAAAGTACATGAGCGCACTCACGCCATAATCTCCACCGCTATGCCCCATGACCTCCCCACTTCGGAATTCCCAAAAAAAGCCATCTTTACGGCCATCAAAGCGGCCACCCACCTGTTGGTGTTGTACCTCCATCATTTTCTGAAGCACATCACTACTCAAGACCCCTGTATCTAATCCCTTGCTAGCGTTCATAAAGGTCATCAGGTATTTACTCAAGTCCAAAATATTCATGTATATCTCACCATCGGGGTAGGTAATAATTGTCTTTTTGGGAAGTGGATTGCCTTTGACATCATACTGTTGGGTAACTTCAAAATCGTTACGTCCTTGTCCGTACCAACCGGCACTTTCCAATTCCAAAGGGTGAAGGATATTTTCTGTTACATATGTTGCATACGACATGCCACTCACCGTTTCAACAATATAAGCGGCCAAGGCAGCCCCTACATTGGAGTAGTACCAATTGTTTCCTGGAATTTCTTTGAAAAAGTTCGCTCTTTTATAGGCCTTACCCTCTTCGGACAAATGTGCTTTCAAGAAATCTCCAAGGGGCATTGCCTCATTCTTTTGGGCTTTTCGAAACGCTTTTGCAAAAGCTTTGTGATAAACATATTGGTCGATTGAGGCATTCTCATCTACCAAATAAGCGGCTTCATAAAAATCATCTTCCTTAATAGTTGACGTATGGGTGGCCAGATGACCAACGGTAATGGGTTGGTTGGGAAAATGGGGGTTATTTACGGGAAAGGGTAATAGTTGGTTGATGGGTGTGTCCATGGTGAATTTCCCCTGCGCATCTAATTGCATTAAGGATATTCCAATAATGGTTTTGGAGATAGAAGCGTTGTTCTGGACCGTTTTTGTAGTGTAAGGTTGCTGCTTTTCCAAATTCGCATAACCTTGAGTTCTTTGGTAAAGCAAACTTCTTTCGTTTAAGATGGTAACCCCGAAACCCGTAATAAACCCACGACCGTATAATGTCGACAAGGTAATATTCAAATGTTCTGAGATGTTGTTTTGCACACTGACCAATTGAATTTGGTACTTCCCTCTTTTACGTTTTTTATCCTCCCCCAAAGCCCTCACCTCAATTTGGTAGGTCCCTTCTTCAGCTGCATCAACCAAAACCATCTCGTGACCGTCATTTCCATTAGGCGAATCAAAAGATTCTATTTCTTTTCCCTCGGGCGAAAACGTATGTACGATAACATCAATTCCGTTCTGTTTTATATCCAACAGTGCGAACTGACCTTTTTCAAGCACCAGGTTATAGCGATGTATATCTTTCAAGCCCAAAACCCTAGGGAGCGTTTTACCTACTTGTAAATCACCTGAGTTGACTTGTGCGCCCAAAGGCAAAATATTCAAGGTCAACCCTAAACAGAAAATGACAGAGATTTTGTTCAAATAGTTTTTATGCTTCATTCTTATTATGGTTACTGTTTCGTTTTTTGATTTATGAAGAGCGTTGGAAAACTACATTTTACCGTATCACCTATTTATTTGGGTCTGATGAAGTCACAAATAGTTGATTCATAGCGTATGGGGACCAGCTTCAGTCATTCTTGGATGGTCAGCGGATAGATTTTAGTAAGCACGTTACCATCAGTGTTTTTTAAAGTGAGGTAGATTTCTGGCGTAGCTTCCCCATCAATGGCGTCAACGGTAAACGTTTGGTGAATTTTCCAACGCTTTTTCTTACCGACACTTTTGATTTCTTGATGAATATAAAAGGATGGAATACGGATTCGAAATGAAGCAATTCCCTTTGCGTCTTCGCCGTCTATTTCCAAAACAACATACCCTCCTTTTGAAATGGAACCATCCGCATTACTCCCTTTTACCGCTACCTTCAATTTACTTGTGTACGCATCGGAATTGTTTATCGGGTCGATTGATTTGGGATGTCCGGTACCTAAGGCCAGCAACAAAAAGAAAGAAAAGGCATACTTCATAACCTGGGTTTCCCCAAAAGAAGGGCAGCCGCATGCGCCAAACGTTCCAATGCTTCCATTGGCACCTATTGCCGCTTATTTTTGACGCTTTCGAAAAGCAGATGGCGATAAACCAGTTTCTTTTTTGAAAATACGATTGAAACTAGTCTTGGATTTGAAACCACTTTCATATGCGATACCTAATAAGGTGTAACGGTCGTATTCGTCTGAAGCCATTTTTTCTTTTACCGAAGCGACTCGAGCTTTGTTCACTAAATCGAAAAAAGTGGTTTGTAGATGCTGGTTCAAAAAAGTGGAAAGTTTCTTGTCCCCTGTCCCTAAAAGGGTTGCCAGTTTGTGCAAGGTCAAATCTTCATCTAGATAGGGTTTCTGATGTAAAAAAAGATTTTGAAGGCCTTCTTCCAATTCTTGAATTTCAGATGTCGTGAACGTATAGCTTGGTATTTTGATTTCAGGACTTTTTCCTGCCATCTCAACCAGAAGAAATTGTGGTAGCAATATCCGGGATTGATTCACCCCGTAATACCCAAGGTAAAGAATCAAAAAGATGATAACCACCAGTACCAGTGTACCCCCTGATGGTTCCGAACCAAAAAATTTGATATCAAAACTAACGTGAAGCACTTCGGTAACCAAATCCACACCAACTACAAACAAGGTTCCAATTAACAAGTATTGAATCCAAAGAAATTCTTTCTCCGAAAGGCTCGAAAAATTGGATTTCATCAACCGCTTGTATCTAAAAAAAAGCAGCAACGCAAAAGAGGCATACCCAATATGATATAAACATCGAATTATGATAACGCCCTCGGTGGCGTATTCGGTCAACCATCGTAAGTATTCAAACAAAAAATCTTGTTGTAGCCAAGAAATGAGAAAAGGAATCGCAATGAAAAGTAGATATAAAAGTGCTGGAATAAAATGAAACCAATGTCTTTTAAGTAATCCATGAGCGTTTAAAAAGATAGACCGGACATAGATGAGCAATAAAGGCGCGATACACCAAGGTGCAATTTCTTCGGGAACCCAACAAATGACAATGAGCCAATCCACTTGATGCGTCTGCGCGTAGCCAAATAGAGAGACTGTAAATAATAAGGTGAAAAAAACGAACAAGATTCGGTGCGGTAGTTGCTTGTCTTTGATTTTAAAAAGTAAGCCCAAAATCAACAAGTTGACTACGATACCGCCTATCAAGATAAAATCCAACGCGAGTTCCATGGTTTTGCAATAACATTATTGATTCAACCACTGTTTGAACTCTGAAGCGCGGTTTTTACTGATGATGATGTGGTTCTCCGATTCCGGTGTGACCAGAATCTTGAGTTGGTTATTTCCGTATTTCACGATTTTATCAATGCTGGAGATGGCAATGATGAACTGTCGGTTCGCTCGAAAAAACTGACTGTCATCCAATTGGGAGAAAAGTTCATCCAAACTCAAGTTTGTGGTGGAACGCAGCCCATCAAACCTAATTACTTAGGTGATGGTGTTTTCAGTATACACATGAGCTATCTCGGTTATGGGAATGGATAACAATTCATTTCGGACATAGGTCAGAATTCGCTTTTTAGTCTCTTGGGTAGGTTGCTCTTCTACCTTTTGTTGATAATCCCCAACGGCACGATTCAGTTTCGAAAGGTTGATGACCTCGTCTTCCAGCTTCTGGTTTTTCATTTCCAAACGCTTTTCGTAGGCACTACCCAACAGGCGAACAATAAGTACGTAGGCCAGAATCACCACAAGGCCCATGACTAAAAAAATGGTCCTAAAATTCCTTCGCGTAGCATCCAATTGTGCATTTAAACTGATGATATTCACATTCGCCGCTACAATCCAATCCGAATTCTGAACCGGATATAGATGAATCACTTCTGAAACAAAAGCTTCCTCATTTTCGTTTTGGGATGGATATTCTTGCAACAAGCTCAAAAACGTATTGGCATTCAAATCATCCGAAACCGAAGAAACAAATGACTTGTCCGAACCTGCGGGTTGACCTACCATTTTAATATCAGGATGGCACACGATGCGACCCGACCAATCAAAAATGCTCAAAAAACCCTTTTCCAAAACGGTCCCGTCAATACAATTTTGTAATTGTGCGACCACGGTGTCTCGAGGCACATCCATCCGAAGCTGGTTCCCTATCATGGCGCCCAAGGTCTTCGCTTCCTTTTTACTGAATTCCAAATGCGTTTCCAGCAACGCACGGGTATTCGACTTGACCATGAAATGTAAAGCGATTCCCGCTATAATCACGTAGATAACGGTAATAGACAAAAAGGTGAGAAAGTATAGTTTATCCTTTCGCATGGAAGGTTGACGCAATTTTTCCCGAATATAATCATTTGCCCAGTTATCTGGCCCGACAGCGTAGTGTCCGTTCAAGGCTGATTTTTCACTTTTAGGTTTTTGGCGTTCCGTTCAAGCCGGATTTTTCCCTGTTAAGGCCAATTCTTCCCCTTCACCCAGGTTTTGTCGTTCTACCCCTCCATCCTGCCCTTGCTTTGTCATCAAATAAAATCAACAAAACTCAGGACAGCCTGACTCAAAACGAAACAAAATGACAAACAAGCCTTGGTTTTTAATTCTAATGTTGCTCGCCGTTTTAACCGGATGCACAAATGACAGTGAAAGCGACCTCGTTGAAATCGCTAATCCAGACCCCGACCCAGAACCTTTTACCCTTACTTATAATGGGCGTATCAAAGCTATTATTGATGGTCAATGCGTAGGATGCCATGCTGACCCGCCACGCAACGGCGCCCCGTTTCCTTTAGCAAATTATGACCAAGTGAGGGTTCGCGTTGATAACGGTTCACTGTTAGAAGCGATAGTCAAACTTACCGGAGAATCAAGTGCCATGCCTCCGAGCGGACGTATGCCACAAAATACCATTGACCTCATCGACCAGTGGATTGATGAAGGCGCTCTAGAAGAATAATCTTAATCCAAAATAAACATGAAAATCCAGAACACTTTTTTCGTATTGGCCCTAATGCTCGCACAGAGTTTCGTGAGCGCACAAGACAAGTATGTTGATAAGAACGGCCAGGTAACCTTTGAAGCTTCGGAAAAACTCTTCGAAGAGGTTAAGGCGACCAACTCCTCAGTGACGGCCATTTTTGATAGTGGTACTCTTGAAATTGCCTCATTGGCTCTTGTTAAAGGTTTTACATTCAAAAACTCATTAATGGAAGAACATTTCAATGAAAACTACATTGAATCAGAAACCTATCCCAAAGCAACTTTTAAAGGAAACCTAAAAGACTTGGATGTCTCAAGTCTTAGCGAGGAAACCACTAAAGTTCCTGTTGCAGGAACCTTAGAACTCCATGGCAAAGGCAAACAAGTCAACACGGAACTAGACGTTAAACGAGTTGGCGATATCATCGAAATGCCCGGAAACTTCGTGGTAGCTCCTGAGGACTTTGATATCGAAATACCCAAAATCGTTGCCAACAAAATTGCCAAACAAGTACAGGTTGCCCTTCACTTTAAATTTCAAAAACGATGAAAACAAGATTCACCTACATCATTGTAACAACGACCATAATCGCTGGAGCTTTAGCCTACTTCGGGTATCAGTATATGTTTCCTGAGCAGCGAAATATTCTAGAAGAAGAAGTAGCGTTCACGCTACCACCGGAAAGTCTTAATGAAGCCTTTCAAGCGGATACTCAAGGTTTGGATTACATCGACCAAGTCGTGCAAACCACCGGAAAAGTAACCGAGTTTGATTCCGGTTGGATAGTCTTGGACAATCACATTCAAGCAAATCTACTACCCTCAAATATTGACGCTCCTTTAAGTAAGGATATGGAAATCACTATTAAAGGGAGGTGTGTAGGATACGACGAGCTTTTGGAACTCGTGAAAGTAGACCAAGCCACCATCATTTTATACTAAAAAACAACACAACCATGAGAATACTCACAATTCTATTGTTTTTGCCCCTACTGTTAGGTGCACAAGAAGATCTTTTAGACGAGCTGGATGCCGAGACTACCGATGAGTCGTTTGAAACAGCAGCATTCAAAGGACTTAAAATCGTAAACTTTGAGTCCACCAAAATGGTCTCGAAGCAAGAACTCTACTTTGTAGTGTCACACCGGTTTGGTTCCATCAAACCAGGAATTGAAGACTTTTTTGGATTGGACCAAGCGGTCACGCGTTTGAATTTCATTTACGGAATTTCAGATGGTATCAACATCGGAGTCTCCAGAAGTTCTTTCCAAAAAATCTACGAGACATCCTTAAAACTTCGTTTGCTGAGACAAAAGCGCAATGGGCTGCCCTTTACTTTGGTATTGTTCAACAGCGCGATGCTCAATACCGCTTTGGATGAGCAGACCTTACCCGGTTTGTCCTTTGAAAATCGATTGAGCTATTCCACCCAAGCTTTGGTCTCTACCAAATTGAACAAAAATTTGTCCTTTCAAGTAGCACCAACCTTTTTTCATGACAACTTGGTTGCGCTTGACACCCAAGAGAACTCACAATATGCTGTCGGCTTCGGTGGGCGATGCAAGCTTACCAAAAGATGGTCCCTTAACGTGGACTATGGTTTACACCTGAACCGAGCAGCGGAATCCCCGTTCGTGAATCCATTATCTATCGGATTTGATTTGGAAACCGGAGGACACGTATTCCAATTGCACTTTACCAATGCTCAACCCATGAACACCAATTTCTTTTTGGGGCAGGCTACGGGTGATTGGGGTGAAGGTGACATTTTCTTCGGATTCAATTTATCACGTGTATTCTAAAAACCTTAACCATGAAAACAGGATTTGCAAACTTTTTGGTACAGAACGCTTTTTGTAGTACATGTGCCCAGAAAATTAAGAAAGCCTTATCTCATATTCCAGACATCTCGAATGTGGTGGCTTATCCGGATGAAACCTTGGTCACATTCAACTTCATTCGCGCCAATGAACTCGCCTCAGCATTGAATATGCTGATGGATTTAGGATATCCTCCTTTAGGGGACAGGATTAAAAAGGAGCATCAAGTAAAACCGATGTGCAACTGTTCAAAACAAGGTCAGTTGAAAACGGAATCGCTATGCCCCTACTTGGAAACTACCATTCCAATCAATTACAAAAACATCGCGTGAGGGGATTTCGAGCAAAAATTCGAAGCTGGATTATTCCCTTTTACAGGGCATTTTTCCCCCTCGCACACCTTTATAATGCATTACACTTTAAATAATAATTCTTTTGATCACATCTAAAAAATCTAAAAAAATGAAAAAGTTCTTTTTACTTACCTCAGCAATCTTAACGCTTTTTGCGTGTAGCAGTGACGACCCCGAAGTACCTGCGGGCAATGATGACCCTGTTAACGACGACCCAAATCCTGTAGTGGAGAATGCCGTTCGTTTACGAAACGATGCCGATTTCGGTAGTGTTTTGACCAATTCTGAAGGATTCACTTTGTATTTCTTCGCGCCAGATAGCAAAGGTGATTCGAACTGTATAGATGGTTGTATTGCCACATGGCCCGCCTTCCACGAAGCCCAGTTGACTTTGGATGCAGGATTGGCCGCATCAGATTTTGGCGAAACGACCAGAGACGATGGAAGCTTGCAAACCACCTACAAAGGATGGCCACTATACCTCTTCGCAAATGATGCAAACGCCAATGATATTAATGGAGATGGTGCCGGAGGGGTATGGTTTGTGGCCAAACCAGATTACACCATTATGATAACACAAGCGCAATTGGTGGGTAGAGATAGCAATGGCGTGGAGACCAATCTTACCGACACATATGTTCCTGGAGATGAACAAACATTCTATTTGACCGATGCCGCTGGCAACACCCTTTATCGTTTTGACAACGATACCAACGGCATCAACAATTTCACAGCTCAAGATTTTGGAAACAATGGGGTATGGCCCATCTTCCAAACCGTTTTGGAAAACGTGCCCAGCATCTTGAATCCTGATGACTTTGCCGTAATCGATGTTTTTGACAGAGAACAAATCACTTACAAAGGATGGCCGTTGTACTTCTTTGGACAAGACCAACAACGTGGAGACAACTTTGGTGTTGGTTTCCCACAAGCCGGTGTTTGGCCAATCCTAAATACAGAAACTGAGGTAGCTCCGACTGCTGACGAAGACGCAATAGTGTTCAACGTAACTAATCAAGGGGCATCTGCCTACATTTTCAACGGTAATGGTTTGACCGATGCGGTTAATCCAGACATTACCTTGACCCGTGGGGAAACCTACGAATTCAACGTAGATGCTCCAGGTCATCCGTTCATCATTAAATCTATTCAAGGAACTGGTACCGGAAACGCTTTCAACGATGGCGTGACCGACAATGGTATTGCTGATGGAACCATCACCTTTACCGTACCAAATGATGCTCCGGATACTTTATTTTACAATTGTGAGTTCCATGGCTCAATGACTGGAACCCTAAGCATAGTTGATTGAAAAAGGAGATTAGTTTAGTTAGTTTTGTACCTGGGGCCAAAAAACGGTCCTAGGTGCATTTCTAGTTTAAAAACATCAACTCATCCGCTCAGCGAATCGTGAAAAAACCATCCAGACCCAGTACATATATCTTTGGCATTGCCCTTGTGCTACTGCTTTCTGCAATAGCGTTTTGGTATGTTCAAAAACCCTTGGATGTGTCCAAAGCGACTCCTGAAATGAGTATTAGTGCTAAAAACCTTCTCGCTCAGTTAAAGGACACCACTGCACAATTAGCGGTTTTGAATGCAGAAGAAGTTGTTGAAATCCATGGTGTTATCAAAGAAATCAACACCTTAAACGGCAGAGAAACCCTTATTTTACAAGGTGGAACTGATGTCAAGTCCTATATCATTTGCGATATGAAGGCGGGACAAACCGAAACCCTAAAGCAATTGCACGAAAAAGATTCCATAACGCTGAAAGGCATCTATAAAGGTTTTTTAAAGGATGCCATTTTCTTAAATTGCGTTCTGACGCGCACCCACCAACCATGAACAAACTTATTCCCATACTTTTTTTGGTAAGTTTTTGTGTCCATGCCCAAAACACAGAGAAAATCATAGCCCGTCAAGGGAACGTTGCATTTTTCTCTTATACCTCGGTAGAAAACATAAAGGCACAGAACAATCAAGTGCTTAGCATAATCGACCTATCGAACGGCGAAATTGCCGTGAATATCTTGATGAATGCCTTCGTTTTTGAAAAAGCGCTCATGCGTGAACATTTCAACGAGAGCTATATCGAATCAGATATTTATCCGAAGGCCACCTTTGAAGGAACAATCTCAGATTTTGACAGCTCACAATCTGAGCCCCATACCCGAATCGTAAAAGGAACTTTTACGATGCATGGCGTAACCAAAACTTTGGACATCAAGACCAAAATTGAAAAAATTGACGGTAAGTACATCCTTACCGGAACCTTTGAAGCCGTAGTCAAGGACTATGACATCAAAATACCGCCTTTGTTGGCGGGGAACATTGCCAAGACCATTTCCGTAGATTTCAGATTTGAATACGACCCCTATGACAGTTAAAGGCGCTTTTTGTATTGGTATGTTGGTTTTGACGGGAAGCTTTGGCTTTTCCCAAAACCTGTTGGAGATACTGGACGAAGAACAAGACAAGGTGCCCCAATTCACCGAGGCCACCTTTAAAACCACACGCATCACTTTTGGACACTCCATTGAAACCCGAAAAAAAGGCGTGTTGGAGTTATTTGTATCCAATCGTTTTTGGAATACCCCAGAAGAACGAACCCAAAGCTTTTTGTCCGATAGGATGAGCACTAGGATTGCCCTAGAATATGGATTTACCGATAGGTTTTCCATGGGATTTGGAGGAACTACCTGGGATGGACTTTTCGATGGCTACGCAAAATACAAACTGGTACAGCAAGGTTTGGAAGGAAAAGGTTCTCCTGTGAGCATTACCTTGTTTCAGAATGCTACCTATTTTAGTGAGGGCATCGCGAATGATGCCATAGCAGATGATTTCGGCAACCGCATGTCATATGCTTCGCAACTGCTGATTGCCCGAAAGTTTTCTCGTAAATTTTCGCTTCAAGTCACTCCTACTTTTATTCATCGCGGACTGGAATTCTCTGAAGAAGACCCTCAAAACCACTTTGCCGTAGGTATCGGCGGACGCTATAAAATTGGAAACCACATGTCTTTCGTGAGCGAATATTATGCAGTAGCCAACCCTATTGAAAGTTTCAACACCTACTCCCCATTTGCGGTTGGCGTCAACTGGGAAATTGGGGATTTGATGATGCAATTCCAATTGACCAATGCGTTGGGTATGGCCGAACCTGCCTTTATTGCACAAACCCGAAACAACTTCAACTTCAGAAATCCTAATTTGAATTTTGGGTTTAATGTGGCATACATCATGCACTTCAAAAGAAAGCTGAAAGGCCTAAAACAAGAAAAAAAACCCTAAATCAAATACTTCACGTCCAAATTTCTTTGAAAAGACCATGATTTTGTACTTTCAAAGGACAGAATGACACGTGATTTTATCCATATCAATGACTTTGTGGTTTTGGTCGAAGAGGCTGAATCCGAGGTGGTAGAAGTAGATTCTTGTTTTTTTGATGAACCCATTATTGCGGTCGCGTTCTATGGTTCAGGTAATGTGCAATTGGCCATGCGATATGACGGCAAGTCTGAAGTATACCAAAATACCAAAGGCCTAACCTTGGCCTTTTATGCTGACGAAAAAGTAGAATTTGAACACACGGTCTCTCCAGACCGTAATTTGCAATGTATTGTGGTAGCCACCGCTATGCGAAATCTCGAGCATTTACCCAATGCAGAGGGAGACCTCTTTTCTGAATTAATGGCGGAATTGGTGAATCCCAGAGACCATTATGTAGAAGGTCCCCGATTTTTCATGACGCCTGAAATGCAGCGTATTGTGGATTCGGTTTTTACCAACACCTATAGCGGAAAAACCAAAATGATGTTCTTCCGCAGCCAAATCACGGTATTGCTTTCCCACTTTTTTGGACAACTAGCCCAACAACAAACTGCAGATACCGGAAACCAAAGAAGGGAAAAACTACAAGAGGTCAAACAGCTTCTCTTGGATAATCTTGATGCGCCTCCTTCCCTTTCTGAACTTTCCAAACACATTGGCCTAAACACCACAGCCCTAAAAAAGGAGTTCAAAGCTGTTTTTGGGGTGCCCGTTTTTAAGTACCTGCAAAACGAACGGTTGGATACAGCCCACGGCCTAATCCATTCCAAAAAAGCGACCGTACAAGAAGCCGCTTGGCAGGTAGGCTATGATAGTTTGAGTTCGTTCTCCAACGCTTTTGCCAAAAAATTCGGCTACCGGCCCAGTCAGGTCAAGTAGTTTCACTTTTCGAACAAATCATTCTTCTTTTCGAATAAGTCTTTCGAGCCACTGCTTCTGAATTTTGTTCTCGTAATACAAAAACAGACGTCAAGGACATTTCACTAAAATAAACAGAGATCATAAGCAGCGTT
>CALBPG010000033.1 GCA_937899065.1 uncultured Allomuricauda sp. | reverse complement strand
TCTAAATCTGAATTGACATCATAGAAATCGATTTTTTTATGGATGGTTATCGATTTCTTCAGGGATGTATTTTTTTCATCCCATCCTAAAAATGAAGAGTAGTATCCAGTTTTTAAGAAACGAGCTTTGAAATGGAAAATTCGCAACGAGATTGGAAAAGTATCGTCCACTCTTCGAGAGCTCTTTCTGGTATCCAAAACAAGTTTTACGCGAGCCATATCTTATCGATTTTCAATCAAAAGTTACAAGAAAAACTGCACACTTTCTGCACACTTATTTGACATATCAGATGATTTCATATGAAACCAAAATTTATTAAGTATTTGATATTCAATTAAATATAAAAAAAATTTTAACATTTGGAAGTTAAATTTGCCCCTGTCACGCAGGTGGCCGCGGGTTCGAGTCCCGTCCAGACCGCACCAGTATACACAAGGCTTCCGAGAAATCGGGAGCCTTTTTTCTTTCCCTTATGTACAACATAGGTACAACACCTGCCAAAGGTAATTTCTTTTGTTTACATTTAGGTTAATCTTGTGATTTTCATTAGAATGAAGGGAGTTATTGAGGCCATAGGAAAGTTCTTTTACAAGTTTCTTAAGAAAAAGGAAAGCTTTTATCATTCCTTGGATAAAAGTGAAGGGAAGAAAATCCTTTTTCTTTTGACCTGTATGACACCTGTGGCTGTCATTGCGGCCTTCACGTTTTCCGATTCCTTCAAGACACAGCTTTTGATTTTCACAGGGTATTTGTGCATGGCCTTTCTGACCATTATTCTTTCCGCTGGCTATCAGTCCGGGCTAAAAAGATTCCATCGGGACAAACATGGATTGGAAATGATCAAGATCAATCTTTATGGAAAAGACTTCCCAAAATTATTGTTGACGGATGAAGATTTGGATAATTTTCATTTGTTATTGATGGGATACATTCCCCAAATCAAAATAAACAATCGTAACCTCATAAAAAATGGTAGCTCGGCCAATTATTTCTTTGTGTTTTCTTTAATGCACCGTTTTGTCAGGGATGGAATAATTGACATCGAAACAGCTCGTCGGAAAATACTCTTCGAAATAATCAGAGAATCGTTCTCGATGAACGGGAATCCTGTAAATCCTAACACCCTGGAATCAAGTTTCAGTCGATGGAATATTTCAATGAAGGATAAGCAACTCGTGGTTCTTGAGCATGAAAAGATCATTGAAGTGTTCGGAGAACAATAAACTTATCACAATTCTTTGACAAGCCCCTCTTATTGTTCCAGTTAACGTGATTAGCTTTCCTATGTTTGCCTTGCGCATTCACAGTAAAGGCCTTTACTCAATCATTCATTTAAATCTAAAATCTAATGACTGAGGAAAAGAAAGTCGTAGGACTATTAACCGAAATTAAAACCCTGCTTTCCCAAAACAAACGGGTAATGAATGTAGATGATTTGGTCGCCTATACGGGCTTGTCAAAAAGTAAAATCTACAAACTCACTTCACTCCGTTTGATTCCCATGGGCAAAAACGCCCATGTACGACAGAAATTTTTTGATAAGGAGGCCATTGACGCCTGGCTCTTGGGCAAACCAGATTTATCAGATGAATTTTTGGAACAAAAGTTCAATGAGCAGCTGTTGAAAAGAAAAAGAGTTTAGCTCAAGAATCTGAAAGTCTAATTATGGAAACAATCCCCTATGTAAGGGTGGGTACTACGTATTATAAAATAGTAAAATCGCCCACAATTTCAGGCCATTTTAACGAACAATTGGTCTATTGGAGTGAACATACCATTAAGCAAGATCATGGTAAGGATTTTTTGAGCAAGGTTCCAAAATATGATGGTTTCACCTGTATTCCCAACCACATAGATTTCAAAAAAGAACACCATGGCTTCTATAATATCTACTCTCCCTTAAGCTTTGCTCCAAAGGAAGGCACCATTGATAAGACCTTACAATTTTTGGAGCACATCTTTGGGTGCCAGAGGGAATTGGGATTGGATTATCTGCAGTTATTATATGTAAAGCCCATCCAGATTTTGCCCATTTTGTGTCTGGTCTCTTCGGAACGCAGCACAGGAAAAAGTTCCTTCTTAAAATGGCTAAAGGAAATCTTTGAAAACAACCTTACCTATCTAACCAATGACAGTTTTGGTAGTCAGTTCAATGCAGATTGGGCCAATAAGCTTTTGATATGCATAGATGAAGTATTGTTCAATAAAGAGGAACTGACCGAGCGCATAAAATACCTGAGTACCACTAATAGAAATAAATTGGAGGCCAAAGGGAAAGACAAACGCGAAGTCGAGTTCTTCGGAAAGTTTATCCTCTGCAGCAACAATGAGGATAACTTCATCAAAATTGATGGAAATGAGACCCGTTTCTGGGTTCGTAAAATTCCTCCCATCAAAAATGAGGAAACGGACTTTTTGGAAAAGCTCATAGCTGAAATCCCAGCATTTCTATCTTATCTGGGCAATCGTAAAGTTAGCACGATTCAATCCACTCGAATGTGGTTTTCACCTAATCAACTATTTACACCAGCGCTTAAAAAGCTGGTGAACAACAATCGAAACAGAGTAGAAAAAGAATTGGCCAGTCTATTACTTAGTGCCATGGACAAGTTTGAATTGAATGAAATCCAACTATGTCCCATGGATGCCCTCCACATGCTCAACAAGACCAGGGTGAAGACTGACCTGACCCAATTGCGTAGACTGTTAAAGAAGGATTGGAAATTGGAAAACCAGAAAAACTCAAACAGCTACCAGCGGGTAACCATTTGGAACAATGGTGAAATCAATCTAGAGGATGCAAAAGGCAGGTACTTTTCCATATCCAGGCATTTTCTACTGAAAAATTTTGATGAAATGATGACATCCTAGGACCATCCCTTTGTTTATGGGATTTAAATCCGTCATCACTTTGTCATCATCCCGTCATCAAAACAAAGAATGATGACAAAGCCAAAACCAAGAAAAGAGGAAACGATGAAACGATGAAAAAATGATGAAGCCAGTAAGACCAACAGGAATAACCCTTTTGAATGATTCTTCATCAAATCATCAAAATTTAAATGCGTTAAGAGCTATGAAAGAAAAAAGATTTAACTGCGAAAGAGCCCGTACCGTTAGCATCGTTGACACGATGGCAAAGCTAGGGCACTTTCCAGTGAGAGAAACGGAAAAAGAAGCTTGGTTTCTGAGTCCGTTCCGGTCAGAAACCCAAGCCTCTTTTAAGGTCTCCAAAACCCTGAATAGATGGTACGACCATGGTGAAGGCCTTGGAGGAAATATAATCGACCTTATTTGCCGATTGAAAAGCTTTGGTGTCGGCGAAACCTTGACATGGCTCCAAGGCCAAACAGGTTCTTTTTCTTTTCATCAGCCCCCAACAGTTGTGACAGAGAAGAGAATCAGTATTAATGATATAAGGCCAATTAGTCATGTGGCATTGATTGATTACCTACAAAAGCGTCAAATCCCCTTGACCCTGGCCTATGGATATATCAAACAAATACACTTTGGAATAGGTAAAAAATCCTTTTTTGCTCTGGGGTTGCAAAACAAAAATGGAGGTTGGGAACTACGCAATTGTTTTCAAAAATATTGTGCATCTCCTAAGGCCATCACCATAATAGAAAATAATAATCCAAGCCTTACCGTAGTTGAGGGAATGTTCGATTTTTTGTCGCTTTTGGTCATTCAACCCAAATGGTTCGCTGAATCGGATGTGCTTGTTCTGAACTCGCTGGCCTTTGCTAAAAAAGTCAATTCCATCCTAGAAAAATATTCCGGCCTCAATCTGGCATTGGATAATGATTGTGCAGGAGATAAAGCAACCCAATATTTAATCGGATTATATCCAATAGCCGAAGACCGAAGAAATTGCTACGCTGGATTCAAGGATGTAAATGAAAAATTGATGCATCATGGGCAGGAGTAATTTGGAAAAAGAATTTGATGCACTTGAAGCTGCAATACATGGTTGGGCGAAAAAAAATAACGTGCCAATTACCCAAGAAGAAACTGAACCTACTGTGACATTATCAGAGTTGACTGATGAGGCGCGTAACCTGAAACGTAATTCTGTTAAGAATTCGAGATGTGTGTCTGTGGACACAATCTCGCCTGCTCCCGATGGTCGCAGGGAAAAAAAAGAGTCGTTTAAGGGGAAAACTCAGTTGGTGAAATTCCGTTGTACCACGTATGAAAAAAAGTTGCTATTGGCCAAGGCCAAGCTTTGCGGGCTGTCGTTAAGTGAATTCCTTCGCAGGGCGGCCATGGAACAAGCTACAATTGAACGGTTGTCTGATGAGGAAATCGAAATCTATCAAATGTTGGCCAAATACCACAACAACTTCAAATCAATTGGCAATATGTTCCGGAAGAAAAGTCCAAAGCTGACCGAAATGGTCTACGAAACTGCTAAGCAAATCAAAGAACACCTTAAAAGATTCAGCAAATGATTGGCAAGGGAAAATCCATTTCACATACCCGTGCCTCCATGGGTTATGGTTGGAACCAGGAAAAGAATGCCGAAGTGGTACTCAGACAGCACTTGGTCGGGGAAAACCCCAAAGAGATTACCGAGGAATTTCAGCGCATTCAGAAATTGAACCATAACTGTGAACGCAACACGCTATCTTATGTGCTCAGTCCGACAATCAACGATGGGCAACGTCTAAAAAAACAAGAGCTTGAAAGGGTCGCCAAAGAGT
>CALBPG010000032.1 GCA_937899065.1 uncultured Allomuricauda sp. | reverse complement strand
CCACGGGCATACCAATTGTTGAGTCCAAAATTTCCAGCACACAGCCCATCTTCTTGACGTAAGGTAAAATCGAACCCAGCGGCATGTTTGGCCTTGAGATAAAAAATCAGGAATTCGAGGTCGGTATCGATGAATAATCCACTTCCTAGTGCAAGACCAGGACTATCTCCTGCTTTAGAAAATACCTGACTCCGCTCATTAGGCATTTGATAATTGAAGCCATTGTTGCTCTGCACCAAATCAGGCATTTGGGGCAAACCAGGAATGTCTGGGCCAAACATAAAATAACTGTGCAAATACGCGTTGAATGAGTTATCGTTCAGTTCCGTATCCAAACCTTCAAACTCCCCTAAGGTCAATCCTACTCTTGGAGGATTATCCAACCAAGGCTCCGCAGCGTTTTCCCAATACCCTAGTTTATGAAACCATGTATGTTTGTCGGCATAGAGATGCAAAGTACCCTCACCCGTGACCAATCCATCCAAAATATCAATGTTAACAGTGGAAACATTGTCAAAAAAGATATTGTCCTTGCTATCGTTGTTGTCGTTCAAGAATCCAATTTCCAATGCTACATCCCCTTGAATGAAAGCTTCTCCACGATTTTCCATTTCTTGTACTACGTAGCCTTGCCCATCCATCCAAATAGAACCATAGCTGCCGTCCAAATCCACTTTGATCCCAAAGCCCAAGTCGGCATTGAAAAGCGTTTCTGCGGTGGTGATGCCCACGACTACACTGTTGTCAAACCCTATACCTCCTTTAAAAGGGACTTTTTTGTCGTCATCAAAACGGGTAGTGCCGGGTTTCATCGCAACGGCTTCTTCTTGTGTTAGCTCTTGTTCCAGTTTTAAATCATTGATGGTTTTTTCAGGAGCGTTGTCGTCATTTTCTTTTTGCATGTTGAGCCAAAACCCTCCACTACCCCCGTAAATCGCAAAAGGTGTTGGAGGAATAGGGATACCACTACCCTCAATTTTGGCGTAGGAATCTGAGTAGAAATAGGGATAGGTTTCATCATTATCATCCTTAACGGCTCCTACCTGAAACAATGCCCCAAATCCTAAATCCATTTGATTGAGTTCCACATCAACCGCCCCTTTAAAACCAGTTCCATAGACAGGATCGCTACTAAAAATTTCAAGATTACCATCTATCGTCGCGACATTAAGGTCGGCAGATATTCCGATAGCCTGCAGCTTAGTACGTTTGTATGTGTATGTATTGCCTTCTAATTTTCCCCAGATGGTGAATTTGGTACTTCCTCCAAATTCGAAGTTTTCTTGCCCCAGATGGGCATATAAATTGAATGTGAGCCCTAGGTCACCGTTGTCCTTGTTCTGAACGGTTATGCCATCCGGTTCGTTAAGGCCAAAACTGAAATTGGCGATGCTTGCTTGCCCGTTGATTACTCCGAAGTTTTCGAAGTTGATGTTTGGGATATTGTTTTCACCTGGTGTAATACTTAACTGGTCAAAGGTGACTTCGGGCAAGTCGAACGCAGAAACCAGATTATCTACATTCGGACCATTTCCATCTTCCCAACCCACATGAATACTTCCGTTAAGGTTGGCGGCAGGAATCCAGTTGTTATCCGACTTTTCTAGTGTAACGGTTGACCCTTCTTCCAGATTGAGCTGGGCAAACCACATTGGGACCTCGAGGTCTTCTTCAGTGCTCACGTTGAATTGCATTTCCAATGGGTCTTCTGGATTTTCAGCTTGCGCAATACTGGCGGTATATCCCAAATCCGTTTCGGCAATGGGAAGTTGCAAGCTGCCCGTAACGGATACTCCATCTAAATTGTTGTTTTCTAAGGTGATGGAAAAGTTGTCCACCGAAATGGGCCAGCCACTGACATCGTTTTCATTGGATGCTATCAGGTTTTCAAAAGGACCAATGGTACCTGAAACCCCATTTTTATCTAACGTGAAGTTTTCAATGTTCTTGACCACAGGATTCCCATTTTTTTGAAAGAAATCAGGGAAAGTAATGGCAAGGTTTCCTAAATAAATGCCCGTCCATAACGCTGGTTTTTCTGCCTGTTGTGGGGTGTTGGTGGTAGACTGGTCTAAAATCAGGTTTTGGGCATCCATGGAAAAACCAACCAATCCGGGAATGGTAAACGGATGGTTCAAACTTTCAATTTCCAAGGTCCAATCCTGTAACTCGACCACCTCGGTTTCATAATCGGCGCGCACTTTACCCTCGATTACACTTCCTTCTTCATTTAGGGGGAGGAGTAACTCCCTTCCAAATTCTATAGCGCCTGCTAAGTTTATGAACTGAATGCCATCACAGTTATAAGAAACGGCTGTTCCTTCTTTAAAAATATGTTGCATGGCCGGAGCAATGGGAATCACTACTTCTTCAGATAAACTCATCTGTCCTTGATTACCAAACCCATTGGGACGTATGCAGTTGCTGCCGGTAAGCAGTAAATGGATGTTATCCTGCAACGCCTCTGGAATTGATAGCCCAGCGGCCATGTTCAGGTGTGCTCCAGTAGCTGAAAAAATCATCCCTAAAAGGGTAATGCTGGCATTCTCGATTTCCCATGACAAAGGCATACCAATGGCTTGTTGGGTATTTTCCAAAAGATGTATTTTTCGGTCATTCGCCTCAATGAAGTCTTTGGCATTTTGAAATACGGCTTGGGAAATGTTAGGCGTAATAACCTCAGTGGTTAAAAAATCGGCGTTTTGGGGTAATCCACCATCCGCAATAGCGATGGCTTGCCCTTGAAAAACAGTGTTATCGGTATTTACTTTCAAATTATCAAAAGTCACTCTAATGGGAATATCCAAGAAGTTCAGCATTATGCTGCCTTCTCCAGAAAATCCGCTCCCAATGAAATTGGCTTGGAGGATTTCCATTTTGAATTTACCGATGATTACTTTTTCACCCGGGGAAAGGTTAGAGACCAAATTCTGATTTCCAGGTAGCGGCACCTCACATTGCGCAATGCAATCGAGCGCATCGTCTGGGTCAGGTGGCGCGTTTTGCCCTTGGTTGTTCACCTTTACTTGGTCCTTCGGAATGTTCAACAAAACGATTTCAACCGGTTCCTGTTTTGGACCATTGTCCGCGAAATCATCGAGTTCATTATCCTCTGGTTGTTTCCCATAAATGAAAGTGCAGACTTCACTGCTGCCTCCGTTTCGAAAATTCAAGGGCCGACTATTGCCATTGGCGTCTACAAATCCTTCTTTGTTAATGGCCGTAACCCGAAAAGCATAGGTTCTACCGGGTTCAAGCGGGGGGTCTGCCAAATTATATAAGTATACATTGTTCGGCACTATTTTTTGGAAAAAGGGCGTGGTGGGCAATGCTAAGAATAACTGGTTGGGGTCCATATTGTTGAATACTTCCTGTATGACCAGTTCATATTCTACTTGTTGCGGATTTGCCCCCGCAGGTACAGCCCAAGAAAAGAGCATGTTTTGTGGGTTCGATGTGGTGATTTCTTCACCGCACATCGGTTGTATCAGAATAGGGGGTTCAACCGAACTGATATTGAAAAAACCACATCCAGAGGGTGCAGGCATAGACAAGGCAACTCCAGTATCAAAATCAAGGGCTTGAATACAGAGTTCGTAATCGCCTTGGGGCAAGCCATTCCCCCTAAGAATTTCGGCTGCGGATATTCCACTTACGTCCCAAGCATTGATATCAAAATAATCCATGAGTTGGCTTCCGGTCAGACGTACTGAAGTACCCGGGAGCAAAGTGATAGGCTGCGGCGGAATAAAGCTGGTGGATAAGGCTAGATTTACGCCGTTATTACCCGTGACACTGGCAGTCAAGCGAACGTTTTGGGTTGCTCCCGAGGCGTCAAGATTGTTCAATGTAATGACCACCCGGTTGTCGTAGGACGTATAATCTGAAAAGTAAGGTGAATAGGGTGGGAGTACTTGGGTAATGACCATGACATCGTTTTGCCCCCTTACCCCATAGTTGCCCAAAACCACTAAAAAAAGACTTAGAAGAATGATGGATTTTTTCATGGCAATTTGTTTAAAAGCGAATTCCGTAGTTGAAAAAACCAGTGAACTCATTAAAACGTCCAGAATTCAGCTGGGTGTTCAAATAGGTGAGGTTTATGGTGAATTGTTGTTTCTTTAGTTGATAGGCACTGCCGAAGTTGATGCTTTGGCTAGTATTGCCATTTTGGTCTGCGAAGCTTCCAGAAAGATTGAAGTTCAGTTTTCCTTCCAACCAGGCTTTGTTAATTCCAGCAGAGGCTCCTTTCCCAGGTAGTTTTCCCGTAAAGGTTTCCAGGTTGTTGTAATTCAGGGAAGCGAAAAAGCCGTAACGGTTTATCAGTTGGTTGAAATTATAACTAAGGTTCAAAGTATTGCCCACATACTCGGAGAATTGACTGGTCAAGAGATTTTTATCAATCAACTGGCTTCTATTCGCAAAGAAAGAGACTTGATGTGCGGTGGAAGTACTGCTGGTTGCGTAAGTACCCGTAAAGGAATAAATAGGATTGTTTTGGTCCTGTTTGAATTCGTTGTCCAGAGGGATGGCCCCTTCTTCCATGAGAGTGTTCACATTGGTATAGGTTGCAATAAAATTCAACTTTGGGGTCGGTCGTACAAATAGTGTTGCCCTCGGGATGGTTCTTTTGCTCGTAAAGGGCTTTTTATCATTAAGATTGTCGCGTTGGAGCGTCAGCCCGCCATTGAGTCGCAAGTTTCCCTTTAGAAAGGAAATGGATGGCGCAAAAGTATACGAGAGCACATCATTATTGATAAAGTAAATGCCCATAGACCGGTAATCCGAATCAATTCGCTGAAAGGTGCCTTGAAGTCCAAAGTTTTTCAGACGTAAGTTCATACCTCCCTTAAGAGCGGTATAATATTGAGTTGATTCATTGAGTGAAATCAGTCCGTCCAACCAATTGAGTGTATTGGGTAATTCCAAGACATCACCATCCAAGTTTTTATCCAGTACCCAGGTGCTGACCGCAGCATCCAAGAAGAAAGAGAGTTTGTTTTTAAAGAACCCTTGTTGGGTGTTTAGCCCAAAAACCACGTTTTCGCCTGGTGTTACAGTTTCTGGAGTTTCTTCCTCATTCAACGAGTTCTCGTCATCAGCAGCTTTAAAAAGGATAAAATCGACAAAATTTGTGGGCGTACCGTAGCCAACTTTAATACCGAATCCTTTTCGCTCAAATGCAGGTCGCCGCAAGGAGATTAGGGTGGTATCTTCTGCGACAGCTTTTTGCAATCGCCCGTACATGGCGGTGAACCTGAATTTACCGGGGTTTAACTCTATACCTCCACCTAACATTTGATGCGCGGCTAGCGTAAATTGAGAGAGATTGATATTTCGAAAACCCAAATGAACTGTTGCCCATTTGTATGGTGGGCTGGCACCAAATTCATTAAAAGGTTGACTAAACCCGAATTGCTGGTTCGAGAAGGTAAAACTAAAAGGAATGTTCAGTTCATAAATGTTTAATGCAGCATTCCCAGAAAGCACATAGGTGAAAGGTTTTCTTCTGTCATCAGCGCCATTGGCGGAATAGAAAATGGTGCGAAGGCCTGCACCACCGGTTAATTTTACACCAGTAGAATCTCCGATGCGGCTTAAATCCTGAGCTGAGGTTGAGCAGCAAAACAAGAGGATGATGTGTATAACGGATAGAGGTAAATACCGATACATGTGATGGAAGGTATTGGCATTTTTCTAGAAAAATAGCCCCCAATTAACGGTTTGGGCTTTTGGGTTTACGGTTTGTGAAATTGAGTTTATACTTTGAATTCAAGAGGCGAAATCACGCTGTTGGTAAATAAATCATCTCTTAAAAGACGTTCCATAACGGGGTATTTGCCTAACTTAGGGTAAAGAACAATCCATTCTATAAAGGTGTTATGAGACGTTACCTGCGGATTTACAAAATGGTTTTTTTATTCGTTTTACTTCTTATTTCATGTGGAGATGATGATACGGATACTGAAAACCAAACCTTGACTTTTGGCTGGTATGCTGGACCCATTTGTGTTGGCGATTGTACGACGATGTACAAACTGGAAGATGGTAAGGTATTTACGGCTTTTGACCCTGAAAGACCATCTGGAAACGTTTTTGTTGGAAATTTTCAGGAGTTTCCACAGGCGAGATATGAAGATTTTGAAATTTTGATATCAGAATTGCCTTCGGAGTTGTTTAACGTGCCAGACGGCTACATTGCATGTTCTGAATGTACCAATGAAGATGGCGGATTTTATATCGAGCTATTGACTGCTGATGGTACCCGACGCACTTGGCGTTCCTTTACGGCGGATGTCCCTACTTATTTTGAAAGCTATCGCTTGCTTCTTATTGATAAGTTAGCTGAATTGAACGGCTTGTAGTATTCTTGATAAAAGAATCTTTTTTGGAAGAGAGCTATCGGGTTAGAATTATTTCCTTTACCACAACACTATCCGGAATCTGCGAAATATCAATTTCATAATTAGCATTGTAATAATCCAAACGATAGAGATGCTTTTCATGAAACACGTGTACCCTTGATTCCATTTCTGAGCCGTGCACCACCGGGTTCTTTAAAAATTGCTTGATTTCGGCGAAGGTGCCTCCCACGCGTACCCCTTCGAGAGTTGTACCCCGACTATCCCAAATATGAATGGATTCAATGACGTTTTCTCCATAGGTATATCCTAAGGTGTCCTTTTTCCAAAGGATATAGTGAACCGGAAAGGCCCCTTCACCGTTTTTCAAACTCCCAGAACGCAAAACTTTCGCATGAGTCATGGTTGAATCCCCTACTGTGATTCCGAAGTAACTTTTGGATTCTATCGGCGGCATGAATTCTATGTCTTCCATCATTTCCTCCTCCAGGATAGGTTCCTCATCAACTGATAATGGAGATGATGTGATTAAAGTGTCCTTGCCCACTTGTTCAGTCTCAGAGACTTCCTGTGTTTTCTTTGGTTGACATCCTACAACTACCAAAATCAGAATCAGTAAATGAAATGTTGGCTTTTGTTTCATCGCAAGGAAGTTTTATCAAATGGATTATGCTCTCCAAAATAGTTTAAATACAAGATAATCAGAGTGTATTTCATCTAAATTCGGTAAAGCGATGTATGTATTTTCAATATCTTTAAGAAGGTTAATTACTTGAAAATACAATCTTTACTCTTTTGAAAAAGTATATCTCACCCCGACCCAATTCCTTTTTTCGAACGATTATCAACCTTCTCACAATAGTTTTTCTGTTGCTTTTCATAAGCTGTGGGCCAAAAGTTTCAAAACAGTCAGCCTTAGATATTGCAAAATCCTATATGGCACAAGACAGTGTGTTGTCCATCAATTTTGAGGAACGTACTGAGCACATTGTCAACGAAGAAGGGGTTTGGCATGTATCGTTTCCGTTAAAACCAGAGACCAATAAACGAGGTGGAGAACCGCACGTATTTATAGACCAAAAAACAGGAGAAGTAATAGAAACCTTTTTTACCCGCTAGGTATGAAATCGGTAGTATCAAACACATTGCTTTTTGTTTTCTTGGCTGCATCCCAGATGTGGGGACAAACTACTTCCTGCCCATCATTGGACATTTTTGAAATTTTGAATGACCCAGTCGTACAAAACGCATTAGACGAGGCATGGCGCGATAGCCAAGAGGGTACGCCCAATGAACATGAAGAAGGCGGGTGGATTGTGCATGAACGCATTGAAGGTTCTTCCGACCCCTGCCAAGAATACCGCACGCGAATTTATCGCTGGCCTCCCGGAGATACCGATGAAATTATCGCAAGCCAACGCCCGAACGGAGATAATCTACGGATAGTAGCAGCCTTCCACACGCACCCAGGGCCTGAAAACGCCACTAAATTTGTGAACCATGTGCCCAGTTTATCGGATTTACAGAATTCTGCAGATGATAAAATTCCGGGAATCATTCGATACGGGAGTGGCCTAACTTCTGCCAACACTGATGATATTATTTTTGATGGCAGTTATATGATTGAGTATAACCTTCGTAGGCTGCGGCAAGGGATAGAAACCGAACTTGCCGGTTTTTATGACAGCCGGATTGCCTCTCGAAGTCAAATGGAAAACGCAGGCTACCGAGCGCTAGAACCCGAATGGGAATGTGAAGAAGTAGGCGGTTTGCCAGAAGGGGAGGAGGAATATCAAGAAGCTTATAAAACGAGCACTGGCATTTCAGCCAATCCGATGCGACATAAGGATAGGCCCCTACAATTTGATTACCGTTTAGATGCCAGAATTATTTCCCCTTCCGCTTTGACTGTGGAATGTTTTGTCAACAGTGCTGATGGTTCGGTAGGGATTTTTGAAGAGCAAATTGAAAATATCACTTCGGCTTTGGGTGATATTGCGGGCGATGAAGACCTAAAAATGCATTATGTAGTGCTGGGTACAAACCAAGGTGGGCTATCCAAAGTTGGATATTACGGTGAAGCTAAGGACATGTTTGAAGGCGCACCTCCTTTGGTGGGAATGTCGGTTGTTGCTCCTTCAACACCAGCAGTAGACTGTATGATTGGCCGTCTTAAAAAAACTGGAGAGTCAACCAACTTTAACGGTGAAGCGTTTCCTTGGTACAGTATGGAAGTGACTTCTGATGGGGAAACGGTTGAAGTATTCTTGGCCATGAAACCTACCTTGATGACCGCTAAAGCTTCAGATTTTAGAAGTCTTGTGGGCATATTAAAAGACCCGATCGGGCAGCAAAACTATCTTGTGGTCGAATATCGAGCAGATGAACTGCACATCAAACTGCGGCAGATTGAACGATTGGCTAGGTATCGACAAATGGATTTGAGGGATTACACAGTTCTTACGGAACTCAATACAAGTACAAATACGCAACGCTTTGATGAGCAAGATGATATGCAGGCTGTCATGGCTGTTGTTCAAGAAGCGTATGAAGGCTTCGAGGAATGTGTCAAACGCTATCGTGGTACCGAAACGGAGGCGGAAATACAGGATTGTTGGAACCTACATTTGAAGCCCCTGCGGAAAGAATATCCGCTTGTAATCCCTCCGTTT
>CALBPG010000031.1 GCA_937899065.1 uncultured Allomuricauda sp. | reverse complement strand
GACTTCGTACTCTGATTTCACAGTTCTTGGTTCCTCTAGTGCATCATGATACATTGATTCTAGTCTTTGAAAGTTCTTTTTTAAAAGCTTTAATTCTTCCATCAGTTTGGTTTCGTTTTCACTAGCATTTTGTTGCAGTGAATCCACCACATCAGCCAAAACCTTGTGCAATTTGAACTCAATCTCCAAGGGTTCGAGTTTATCTGCGTCAATTTTATTGATTTGGAGAATATCATTGATGAAATTCAACAAATAATCTCCCGAGAATTTCAACGATTTCAAATGCTCCTTTTGATGTTCGGATGGATTCTCGTCCAAGAGCAAGTGTGTGAGTCCGGTAACCGCGTATAGCGGTGTTCTCAACTCATGTGTAACGGTTGAAAGGAAATTGGTTTTTGCTTCCATGGCCGATACCGCCGCATCACGGGCCAACTCCAACTCTTTGTTTTTGGTATAAAGCAGGTCGTTGGTCTTTAACTTGATTTGATTGTTTCGGAAAAGGGATACCGCCAACAGCGAGATAATGGTCAAAAAAGCCGAAGTTAAAATTGCAGTGATTTCCGAACGGTTTTTTGACTCGCTCAACTCCTCATTTTTGGCTGTCAGCTTGTTGATTTCGTTCATTTGATGCTCAAAACGAATGCGGTCGGCGATTTTCGCTTCAAGTTTTACTTTTTCGATATTGAAAATCGAATCCTTAATGTTCCCCAAGCTCTTCTTGTAAAACAGGGATTGGTCAAAGCGGCCCAAACTTTCATAGATGGAAGAAAGTAATTCGTTTGAAACCCGAATTTCTTTGAAGTATTTGTGTTTTTGGGATAATTCCAGAGCAGCTTTGGAGTGAATCACCGCGTCTTCAAAGTCTTCCTTTTCTCTACTAATCAGTGCAAGCTGTATGTTCGCCTTAGTGGCTAGGTAAGGTCTTTCTTTATCATCTGAATTGACGATGAGCGCATTCAAATTGGTATTGGCGTCGTCGAACTTTTCAATATTTGTGAAGATGTAGCCTTCCAAAAGCAGAATGTTATTCCCCAGATTCCGGTTGTTGCTGAGGGTACGGGCTTCTTCCAATAGTTTAAGCGATTGAAAGTTGTTGCCTTCATCGAACCGAACCGCAGCTTCCAAGTATTTATGGAATGCCTCTCCAAAAGGATAGGATAGGTCCCTCAGTAGGATACTGGCCCGGTCTAAATAGAAAATAGCAGTTTCCCGGTCCCCTTCTTCCAAAAACAATCGGGCGTATTGATGGTAGGTGTCCAGCAGCAGCTTAGCATCTTCGTTGTTCTCCGCAATTTTTGCGGCCTCGCTCAAAACTTCTAGCGCTTTGTTGATTTTGTTTTGATGGCGATACTGAAGAAAATCGTCAAAAATTTGTTGCACTTTTCCTGTAGAGCTTACGTCATCTTGGGCCATAACTGATGTGTGGCATACTGAAAAGCATACCAAAACTATCATCACTACCCGATGAAGTGTATGGGAAAAACTAAATTTCAAACGTATTTCTTCGTTATAAACAAATCTATTAAATCGATAAGTCTGGAGCAATAGCCCGTTTCATTATCGTACCACCCTATGATTTTGACCATTTTGCCTATCACAGAGGTCATTAAAGAATCAAACGTACAAGAATAGTAACTATTGTTCACATCTATAGAAACAATAGGGTCTTCAGTGTATTTTAAAATGCCTTTAAACTCGTTTTCTGCCTTGGTTTTGAAAGCTTGATTTATCGCAGCAATCGATGTTTCTTTCTTTACGTTAAAGGTAATGTCAGTAAGACTGCCATTTGGAACGGGAACTCGTATACCGCAACCTCCGATTACTTCTGCTAAATGCGGAAACACCTTGGTCAGTGCTTTAGCGGCCCCAGTGGTCGTTGGAATAATGGATTGCCCTGCAGCTCGAGAACGTCTCAAATCCCTATGAGGTCGGTCATGAAGACTTTGGTCTGAGGTGTAGCTATGCACTGTGGTAATATACGCTTGCTCAATGCCACAGAGTTCATCTATGATTTGAATCATGGGGGCTGCATTATTGGTTGTACAGGAAGCATTGGACACGATATGGTCACTTTTCTCCAATACTGTTTCGTTTACGCCCATAACTAGCATTGGAATGGTATCATCAACCGGAGGAACTGAGAGAATTACCTTTTTTGCACCATTTTTAAGATGATACTGTAAGGCTTCCTTGGATTTATATTTTCCCGTGGCTTCAACCACGATGTCTACTCCAATCTCTGACCAAGGAATGTCTTTCGGGTGGTCATGATTGAACACCTTAATGGGTTTTTCCTCACAAAAAATCAAGTTCCCTTCAAAACCAAACTTCGCATTGGAATGCCCATGTATGCTATCGTATTTTAGTAGATGAGCGAGTGTTTCGGCGTCTGCTAAGTCGTTTACCGCCACCACCTCAATGTTTTTATTAAAGCTCAAAAGCCGAATCAGGGTGCGACCTATACGACCGACACCGTTGATGCCCACTCTGATTTTTTGCATAATGGTAGTTTGGGGCTTATTGAATGTGTTTGTGCGCTTTGTACGATGAGCGTACCAATGCACCACTTTCCACATGTCTAAAGCCCATTTTTAGCCCAATTTCTTGGTATTTTTCAAACTGTTCGGGTGTGATGAACTCATGTACGGGCAAGTGTTTCTTTGAAGGTTGTAGGTATTGTCCAATCGTAACCACATCAACCCCTACATTGCGTAAATCTTGCATGGTTTCGATAACCTCTTCTTCAAATTCGCCAAGTCCCAGCATGATTCCGGATTTGGTTCGATGGGCACCATTTTTCTTGAGGTATTCCAAAACACCAAGACTTCTGTCGTATTTGGCTTGTATGCGCACTTCTCTAGTAAGTCTTCGTACCGTTTCCATGTTGTGGGATATCACTTCCGGTGCTACCTCTAGAATTCTATCCAAATGACTTTCGATACCTTGGAAGTCTGGAATCAGAGTCTCCAGGGTAGTTTCTGGATTCATTCTTCGGATGGCTTTTACGGTTTCAGCCCAAATGATGGACCCCATATCCTTCAAATCATCGCGGTCTACAGAGGTGACCACTGCATGTTTGATATTCATGATTTTAATGGAACGCGCAACTTTTTCCGGTTCAGCCCAGTCAACGCTTTCCGGTCTACCGGTTTTCACACCGCAGAATCCACAGGAACGGGTACAAACATTACCCAAAATCATAAAGGTAGCCGTACCCTCACCCCAACATTCGCCCATATTAGGGCAGCTACCAGAGGTACAAATGGTATGCAGATCGTACTTGTCGACCAAACCTCTAAGTTGCGTATATTTTTTACCTGTGGGAAGTTTTACCCGTAACCATTTGGGTTTTCCTTTTGGCGGTGGTGCTACACTATTTGCGGGGGTAACGCTCATTACAATTTTTTTGAAGTACAAAGATAAGAAACAAAGGAGTAACCATTCGGATGACCTAAACTACCGCTCCTTTATGATTTCAGCCAAGAGTTTACGTGCCCTAAGCAGTTTTACCTTGATGTTGTTGATGGGTTCATCTAATTCTGTAGCAATTTCGGCCAAACTCATTTCATTAAAATACCGCAGATTGATGACTTTTTGGTAGTGTGGTTTTAGTTTTTTGATGTCCCGTAGCAGATGGGCCAGGTTCTGCTCGTTGATAAGTTGGTCTTCCACAGTAGGAGCATCGTCGACTACTTTTTTGACCATTTCGGCATCCGCTTCCATTTCATCTGCGCGTTGTCGATTTCGCTTCCGAATCAAATCAACATGAAGATTTTTGGATATGGCAATAAGCCATGTGGAAAAGGAATGTTTTTCTTTGTAGGTATCAATCTTATCAAAGGCTTTGGAAAACGAACGCAAGGTGATGTCCTCAGCGTCATTCTCATTTTGGGTACGCAGCAATTGAAAACCGTATACGTCGTTCCAAAAGTGGTCGAGTAAAAAACTAAAAGCGATTTGTCGCCCCTCTTTGGCCTTTTTAATATGCTCCGCGATAAGGTCTGAAGTACTCAAAGACTTGGGTTGCGAGAGATTCCTGATTATGAAGAAAGTTCGGTTATCGAATCTTTTTTGCAGTCTTGTTCATCGGGTAATTTTCCACAAAAACCACAGGCCTCGCCATTTTGGTTGAGGTACGGATTTTGGCTTGCACAAGTTCCAGCAAACTTACCGTCTTTTTTTGACCAGATTTTGATGGCGATTCCAGCAAAAGCCAACAACAAAAGACCAATAGTCAATAACGCCAATTTCATATTCGAATTTTAAGCAAAAATACAAAATACGAAGCGATGGTGATTATCCTTTGTGTGAACTTTAAGGAAAACCTATTGATAGGCGATATTGGCAACAATGTTCTGTACCGTCGGGGATACATTCCCTCCTTTAGGCTCCACGGTAATGTAACCTATCCCATCATCCGCATAGGGAAGGGCGAACAGCTTGTCTTTGTCATCAAACTGCTTGATAACACCCATATTGACCAACTCACCATTTACCTCGGCCCACATCTGGAAACATTTGTCCTCAGGTAATTCCGGTACATTGCTCACATTGATGTAGGATAGTTTCTTCACAGGATTGATATAAGCTATGGCCTTGAGTTCTTTTCCTTCTTTTTTACCGCGAACTGCATACTTTCGGGTATCGGGATTGTTCAGTACGATGAATTGGTTTCGGACGTCTTCCAATTGGGTTTTCATATCCATCTCCAAATTCTTCATTTTGTTGGTGACCAAAGTATTTTCTTGTTGCAGACTTTGGTTTTGATTCCAGAAGAACACCGCTGAACCAGCTAGCATCATTATGGCAACACTTGCTGCTACGGCATAGCGATACAAGCGTTTTGTAGCCTTTCTGTTGCGCCCAACATTGTGTAATATGATTTCTTTGAGTCCTTCAGGGGTCTTTTTCGCATATTGTTTCGCGAAAATCTCAAGATTGTCTTGAAGCTCGTTGTATACCTTGCGCACTTCAGGATACATGGCGATGTATCGCTCGGCCTTTAAAGACTCCTCGCGGGTAGTATCGTCCAAAAGATACTTTTCAAGGGTATCGGTTTCTAGGAAACGTTGTATTTTTTCTTTCATAGAATAACTTTTATCAAAAGCAGAAGCAACGTTACGGTACCGTAAATCTTTCCCAATTCCCTTAGTCCGATTTTCAATCTTGATTTAATCGTACCTAGCGGAATATCAAGTTCTTCGCTTGCTTCTTGCTGTGTCATACCCTGAAAAAACAGGGCTTCTAAAACGATTTGGTATTTCAGTTCTATTTTCCCAAGATTTTCTTTTACATCAAGAAAATCGGGATTAAGTCCTGCGACACCTACGTTATATACGTCTGAAACGTCGATTTGGACTTCTTTATCGGATTTGTTGGTAATGCTTCGCAGTTTGTCTATGGCGGTGTTACGGGTAATTCGGAATAACCAGGTAAACAGTTTGGCCTTAGTGGCATCGTAAGAATCGGCTTTTTTCCAAATTTTCACGAAGCTCTCTTGTAGAATGTCTTGCGCCAAATCTTCATCTTTCACCACCTTGTAGGCGACCCCATAGAGCGTAGCCCCATAGTGTTCATACAGTAACGCAATGGCCTTATCATCTTTTTCGGCCAATAGCGATACAATATGTTTTTCAATGAGTGAGGCCATAGTATTTCGGTTGATTATCCAAATTTTTGAATATTCAAAAATCTAAATTAGTGCTTATGCCGTATATATATCAAACAAATGAAATAAAATGCCTTTGATTGCTTTTCTGAAAGCTTTGAAGGAATCGACATAGAAAGTATATAAAGTTTGGTTAGTTTGGTTTGGTATAACCCTCGTCATTCTCTTGAAGGCGGGGGTTATTTTATTTAAAGCACATTAACTTCGGGTTCCAACACAATTCCAAAGGTCTTTTTCACTTCAGCCTGTATTTCTTGGGCCAATTCCCATATTTCAGAGCCCTTCGCATCTCCAAACTTCACCAAAACGATTGAGCTGTTTGTTGAACAATTTAAGAGTCACTATGGGATTTTTGAAAAAACTCCCGCTATTGCCAATCACTTTTGGATTGGGTAATTTGCTTTCGCGGATGGCGATTACTGCCCGTGAAACATCTTGAATTGTAGGGTGCACAATACCGTCTTCAATCAATTTTTTTTCTATGGCACCGTATCCTGTATTTACCGAATGGTTTTTTGCGGTCAACTTGAATACCACTGAGGTAATTACATATTTGCCCTTGGCCTTGGTTTTGAATATGGAATCACGATAGCCGAATTGGCAAAACTCCTTATCAAATTCAAACATTTCAGTGGTGGCAATTTCCATGGCGTTGCAATGCGCGAATACATCTTTTAACTCCACCCCGTAAGCACCAATGTTCTGTATGGGCGCTGTTCCTACATTGCCGGGAATCAAGGAAAGGTTTTCGAGTCCGCCATAATCACGTTCCAAGCACCAACGTACAAAATCGTGCCAATTTTCGCCCGCTTTGGCTTCAACCCAAACGTGGTCTTCCTTTTCTTCAACTACTGCAATTCCTTTCAGGTTGAGCAAAATGACGAGAGCGTCTATATCTTGTGTCAAAAGCATGTTGCTTCCGCCTCCCAAAAAGAACCGATTGGGGTAGGCGGTTAGCTCCAATACTTTTTGGAGTTGTAAAAGCGATTGCACTTCAACAAAAAACCGCGCCTTGACATCAATGCCAAAGGTGTTATACGGTTTTAGTGAAATGTTTTCTTGAATGTTCACTTTGCTGCAAAAATTTCTAATCCGCTTTTTAAGATTTCAACGGCCTGAAGAAGTTGTTCTTTTTCCAAAACATATGCAATCCGGATTTGGTTTTTTCCCAATCCCGGTGTAGCATAAAATCCCGCTGCTGGGGCCACCTTCACTGTTATGCCATTGAGATCAAAAGTTTCCAACAACCACTGGGCAAAAGCATCCGCATCTTCAATAGGCAGTTCCGCTACGCAGTAAAAGGCTCCTTTGGGTCTCGCTACTTTAACTCCCGAAATTTTTTCAAGCGCTTCAACCAGAAGATTGCGGCGCTCCACATACTCTTCCTTTACTTCCCTGAAATAGGATTCTGGAGTGTCCAATGCTGCCTCGCTCGCCATTTGGGCAAAAGTGGGAGGGGACAAACGGGCTTGCGCAAATTTAAGGGCTGTGGCTATTACGTTTTTGTTTCGTGATACCAAACATCCAATTCGTGCGCCACACATGCTGTAGCGTTTTGAGACTGAATCCACAATAATAGCGTGTTCTTCCAGACCTGGAAAAGTCAAAATAGAGTGGTGAACACTTCCATCGTAGCTGAACTCGCGATAAACCTCGTCAGCAACCAAGAAAAGGTTGTGTTTTTTAACCAAAGCGGCCAATTGCTCCAATTCTTCTTTCTCGTACAGATATCCTGTGGGATTTCCTGGATTGCAGATAAGAATGGCTTTGGTTTGTGGGGTTATTTTTTCTTCAAAAGCGGCGATAGGCGGAAGCGCAAAGTTTTTGTCGATATCCGAGACAATAGGAACGACTTTTACCCCCGAAGCCGTGGCAAACCCATTATAATTGGCATAAAAGGGTTCTGGGATGATAACTTCATTCTCTGCATCGGCAATAGTGCCCATAACAAAGGATAGGGCTTCTGACCCCCCTGTGGTAACGATGATATCCTTCGCGCCTACAGAAATATGATGTTTGGCGTAATAGCCTGCTATTTTTTCACGATAAGTTTCCGAGCCCTCGGTTCGACTGTAGGCGAGCACATCTATGGAATGGTTCCGCACTGCGTCAAGCGCTACCTGTGGGGTTTTAATGTCGGGTTGGCCAATATTAAGGTGAATGACATCAATCCCTCTTTTTTTGGCGTCCTCGGCATAAGGTACCAGTTTTCGGATAGGCGATTCGGGCATTTTCAAGCCCTTGGTCGAAATTTCAGGCATCGCAAAGATTTTGAGCAAAAATCATAAAAGCCGCTTTCCCAAACAACTTTAAATCAAATATTTTACCTCTTTCGAAAACGTTAAAGATATCTGGATTTTGGACGTTTTTCCTTAAATTAAGGAGAAATCCAAAGCAGTATTTTGAAATTAAAGTCGCTTATAGGTTTCTTTCTTTGTTGGATTCTTGGTTTGGGATTCCTATCCGCGCAGCGTTTCTTCCTTCCCGAACAAGTTAAATCCGAACGTATTTCTTTTGAATTTTTGAACAATTTGATTCTCATTCCCGTTGAGGTGAATGGAACGGAATTGACCTTTGTTTTGGATTCTGGAGTAGGAAAGCCTTTGTTATTTAATATGATGGGAAAGGACTCCATTGAAGTTCGAAACGTTTCGGAAGTTCAAATCAAAGGTTTGGGAGATGGCGAAGCTATCACTGCGCTGAAATCCCTTGGAAATGGCTTTCGAATTGGAGAAGCAACAAACTTTAATCAAGAGCTTTTTGTGGTCATGGATGAGGCGTTGAATTTTTCACCGGCCTTAGGAGTTCCTGTTCACGGGATTATCGGATATGACCTTTTTCGTGATTTTGTGGTTGAAATCAATTACAGCAACAAATATTTAAAACTCCACAACCCAAAGTTCTACAAGCCAAAGCGAAAAAAGAAGGATGTTTCTTTAGTATTGGATATAAAGAATACAAAAGCTTTTCTGAATGCTGAAGTATTGTTGGAAGAAGGAAAGAATGTTCCTGTAAAGTTGCTTATTGACACGGGTAGTAGCGACGCCTTATGGCTTTTCAACCAGCCAGAAAAAGGCCTGCTTGTTCCAGATAAGAACTATGAAGATTTTTTGGGAAGGGGTCTCAGTGGTGATGTATTTGGGAAACGTACCAAGATAAACGGTGTTAAAATCGCTAGGTTTGAGATGCTTGATGCAAAGGTTGCATTCCCCCATCGGGAATCCCTAACGTTTTTAAAGAATTATGGCAGCCGAAATGGAAGTATTGGCGGGGAATTGCTGAAGCGTTTCAACGTGGTTTTTGATTACGGTAACCATACGATGACTTTGCGTAAAAACGGGAACTTCAATACGCCATTTGAATACAATTTATCCGGAATAGACCTTCAGCATAACGGTATTCGTTACATTTCCGAGCGCATCGCCAATATCATCAGTGTTCCCATAGGCAACAAGGAGCGGGGAAATACAGCTATTGGTTCTGCTCAAATGGTATCCCCAACCCGAACAAAAATTAGTGTTGTACCCGAAATAGTGATTTCGGCCATACGGGCTGGTAGCCCAGCCGAAGAGGTAGGACTTCGTAAAGGAGATGTGATTTTGGAAGTCAATGGAAAACAAGTACACCAGTATAAGCTGCAGGAAATCATCAAAATGATTAATGCGAAGAAGGGAAAACGCGTCAAGTTATTGATTGAGCGCTATAACCGCGACCTGCTGTTTTCTTTTGTGCTGAAGGAATTGTTCTAAATAAAAAAACCCTCACAAAGGAGGGTTCTTCTTTCTATTTTCAAAGCACTTTACTTAGCACCTTCCGCTTTTACGGTTCCTTTGATTTTCAAAATCTTAGTAGGGGTATCCGCATTGGAAGTAACGGTAATGGCCTTACGAATCGGCCCTACGCGCTTTGTATCGTATTTTACTTGAATCTGTCCAGTAGCACCGGGCATGATAGGTCCTTCAGGTTTCTTTGGAATAGTGCAACCACAGCTTGATTTAACATCACTAATTACCAAAGGTGCTGTACCAGTGTTGGTAAACTCAAATACTCGTATACCATCACTGCCCTTCTCAATTTCACCATAGTCAATGGTCTCGCTCTTAAACTCGATTTTGGCAGCTGTATCCTGGGCATAAAGACCAGCGGACAACAAGCCAACAAATAACATGAGTACAGTTTTTTTCATCATTTACTAGTTTTGGGTGAATTCCAAATGTAACCTAAGCTACGGATGCATCCAAGAATTCTTTTGTTATCTTATAACGTTACTTATTTTTGTTTCGTATTTCAGAATTGGCTTTCACCAAAGGTTTTACGCAAATTTAAAACTCAAAAGCTTACGTTTGACCAATTCGACCATTGAAGGACAAAAACTATACCGAAAAATGGATTTTCCCTCCAAATATGACCCTAAAACTGTTGAAGAACAGTGGTATGCCTATTGGTTGAGGCATGATTTTTTTAGCTCAAAACCTGACGAAAGAGAACCGTATACTATAGTAATTCCGCCACCCAACGTTACCGGGGTTTTGCATATGGGACATATGCTGAACAACACGATTCAAGATGTTTTGATTCGCCGGGCCCGATTGATGGGTAAAAACGCTTGTTGGGTCCCAGGTGCCGACCATGCTGCGATTGCCACGGAAGCCAAAGTAGTTGCAAAACTCAAGGAAGAAGGCATCGAAAAGTCCAATCTGACCCGCGAACAGTTTTTGGAACATGTTTGGGCTTGGACGCATGAATATGGCGGCGTCATTTTTGAACAACTCAAAAAATTGGGCTGTTCGTTAGACTGGGAACGGAAGAAATTCACCATGGATGACGATATGTCAGCCTCTGTGACGAAAGTTTTCGTGGATTTGTATGAAAAAGGACTGATTTACCGCGGATTTCGCATGGTAAATTGGGACCCACAAGCTAAAACTACACTTTCTGATGAAGAAGTCATCTATGAAGAAAGACAGGGACTACTCTATTATTTGTCGTATTCCATCAAAGATTCTGATGAAAAAGTAACCATAGCTACCACACGTCCCGAAACTATTTTGGGTGATACCGCCATTTGTATCAATCCAAATGATGAACGCTATCGCCACCTTAAAGGAAAAAAAGCGATTGTGCCCATTGCCAATCGTGAAATCCCCATTATCGAAGATGAATATGTAGACATGGAGTTTGGAACCGGATGTTTAAAGGTTACTCCCGCACATGATGAAAACGATAAAAATTTAGGGGACAAACATAATTTGGAAGTAATTGACATCTTTCACGAAGATGCTAGCTTAAATTCCTATGGTTTACATTATGAAGGCAAGGACCGTTTTGTAGTTCGAAAGGAAATTGCCAAAGAACTCGAAGAAACCGGTTTTTTGGTTAAAACTGAGCAACACATTAACAAGGTTGGTACTTCAGAACGAACCAAAGCCGTTATCGAACCACGCCTTTCAGACCAATGGTTTTTGAAAATGGAAGGTTTGGCAAAGCCTGCATTGGAAGCGGTGCTGGATTCGGGAGATGTGAAGTTGCACCCCAAAAAGTTCGAAAATACCTATCGTCACTGGATGGAAAATATCCGCGATTGGAATATATCTCGTCAGCTGTGGTGGGGACAACAAATTCCCGCATACTATTACGGGGATGGCAAAGAAGACTTTGTTGTGGCTGAGTCTCGTGATTTGGCCTTTGAAAAAGCGAAGGCTATAAAGCCTGGTCTCAAGGAAGAAGAATTGAGACAAGACCCCGATGTAGTCGATACTTGGTTTTCAGCTTGGCTTTGGCCAATAAGCGTATTTGGTGGAATTTTGGAACCTGACAATCCAGAAGTCAATTATTATTACCCCACCAGTGATTTGATTACGGGCCCAGACATTCTGTTTTTCTGGGTAGCGCGTATGATTGTCTCTGGATATGAATATCGAGGGGAGCGTCCGTTCGAAAATGTATATCTCACCGGTCTGGTACGGGATAAGCAACGGCGTAAAATGTCCAAATCCCTCGGAAATTCTCCTGATGCATTAAAGTTGATGGAAGATTTTGGAGCCGATGGAGTTCGAGTGGGTCTATTGCTAAGTTCTCCTGCCGGAAATGACTTGTTGTTCGATGAAGCCCTGTGTCAGCAAGGGAAAAACTTTGCCAATAAGATTTGGAATGCTTTTCGTTTAGTAATGGGTTGGGAGATAGCAGATTTACCGCAACCCGAAGCCGCACGAATTGGTTTGGATTGGTACGAAGCGAAGTTCAATCAGACGCTTGCAGAGGTAAATGATCATTTTTCCAAATACCGTATTTCCGATGCCTTAATGGCAATCTATAAATTGGTATGGGATGATTTTTGTTCTTGGCTTTTGGAAATTGCGAAACCTGCATACCAACATCCCATAGACCAAAGCACACGAGCGAAGGTGATGTATTGGTTTGAGGAAAATTTGAAACTGTTACATCCGTTTATGCCCTTCTTAACCGAAGAAGTATGGCAGCATATTTCCAAAAGAACTCCTGAACAAGCTTTGGTCGTCTCGGAATGGCCCAAAGTAGAGGAGGCCAATTTGGAACTGATAACGGAATTTGATTTTGCAAGTGATGTGATTTCTGGAATTCGTACGATTCGAAAAGAGAAAAATATTGCTCAGAAAGATGAATTAGACTGTTTCGTTCAAAATAATGAAGGTGCTAGCAACCGAATGGACGCCATCATAACGAAGTTGGGGAATATCAGCGCATTGGAAACCATCGAGGATTCTATGGATGGAGCCTTGAGTTTTCGGGTAAAGAGCAACGAGTACTTTATTCCCATCGGTGGAGCGATAGATATCGAAGCTGAAATCGAAAAAATCACCGAAGAACTCAACTATACCAAAGGGTTTCTACAATCCGTTCAAAAGAAGTTGGGCAACGAACGCTTTGTGAACAATGCGCCCGAGAAAGTAGTCGCTATCGAGCGAAAGAAGGCTGCTGACGCCGAAGCCAAAATTGAAACCTTGGAGAAGAGCCTGGCGAGTTTAGGGTAATACTCAATATTTGCGTAATTTGAAACGAACACTACGTATGGTGTTCTTAAATCCAACGCAATGAAAAAACTCACCAAAAAAGACATCAAACAAGAAGTTTTTGACCTCTACGACGCCTATGCCCACAACAAGCTACAGCGTCGCGAATTCATGGAAAAGCTTTCCTTATTTGCCGTTGGGGGCATTACTGTTCCGGCCTTGATGAGTTTTTTGATGCCGAATTACACGGATACTTGGTTGGTCAACCCACAGGATACCAAGTTGAATTCCAATTATATCGAATATGATTCGCCTAAAGGTGGAGGTAACATTAAAGGACTGCTGTCGATGCCAACAAACCCCAAAACTGCTATGGGCGGTATCGTTGTGGTGCACGAAAACAGAGGACTGAATCCCTACATTGAAGATACCGCCAGACGTGCTGCTCTAGATGGCTTTATTACCTTGGCCCCGGATGCGTTAACCCCATTGGGAGGGTATCCCGGAAACGATGATGAAGGTAGAACTATGCAACGCCAGCGGGACCGACAAGAAATGTTGGAAGATTTTATCGCGGCTTATCGTTTTTTAAATGACCACAAAGCCTGTAATGGAAAAGTAGGTGTTGTTGGTTTTTGTTTTGGCGGATGGATTTCGAATATGATGGCCGTTCGTTTACCAGAGTTAGCCGCATCGGTTCCGTTTTACGGTGGACAACCTAAAGAAGATATTGACAAAATTCAAGCACCTTTGATGCTGCAATTTGCCGGTTTGGATACGAGGGTAAATGCCGGATGGCCCGCCTATGAAGCCGCGTTAAAAGAGCACGGTAAGGATTATGTGGCCTACGAATACCCTGATGTGAACCATGGTTTTCACAATACCAGCACACCGCGATATGATGAACCCGCGGCTGAATTGGCTTGGAAGCGCACTATGGATTTCTTTAAAGAAAAATTAGTGTAGCCCATCTTGAGTTTGTTTATCCATTAATCAATCGAAATAGGCTAACCGTATATTCAAAAGGCTGATTTTCATTCTTTTTTTTACATTTAGGTATATGGAAACCTATGCCATGGCATTGTTATATGCCATTCCTTTTTTTGTCGGTCTAGTGCTTTTTGAAATCGCTTACGGTCATTTTGTGAAAAACCAAATGTACAATGTGATGGACACGGTAAGCAGCATAAGTTCCGGTTTGACCAATGTGGTGAAAGATTCGTTGGGCCTTGCTGTTGTTTTAGTGAGTTATCCCTTTTTGGTGGAGCATTTGGCCTTGATGGAAATTGAGGCAACATGGGCGGTTTGGTTGATTGGTTTCGTTGTGTTGGATTTTGCGGGTTATTGGAACCATCGCTTAAACCATCATGTCAATCTTTTTTGGAACCAGCATGTTATCCATCATAGTAGTGAAGAATTCAATTTGGCTTGTGGTCTTCGTCAGTCGATTTCAAATCTGGTGGGTTATTTTTCTTTGATGTTGTTCCCGGCCGCTTTAATAGGGGTGCCAACTCAGGTTATTCAAATCTTAGCTCCAATCCATTTGTTTGCTCAATTTTGGTA
>CALBPG010000030.1 GCA_937899065.1 uncultured Allomuricauda sp. | reverse complement strand
ACCGGAATACATTCCGGAGAACTTAATGGCATACCGCCAACAGGTAAAAAAATGGACCTTCCATTTATCATTCGCTACACGATAACCAACAACAAAATCACAGATCATTGGTTGTTGGCTGACCAAATGATTTTAATGGAGCAACTTGGCGTTATTCCGCAGCAAGCAGAAGCGAATCCTTCCTAAACTAAAAAAACCTTATGAAACTATCTTTTTTATCAGCTGTGCTATTCTGCACCGTAGCTGTAGCTCAAAATGCTGCTTCAATTGAGGAAGCAAAAATCAAAAAAGTCATATTGGCAGAAACCACGGCTTACGAACAAGAAAGCTTGGAGGCATGGGAAGACACGGTCACGAAATCTTCTGAAATGGCCTTTATATATGGTCTTGCGGACGGAAACCGTGGACATGTAATCGGCTATAACAATATCAAAACTTTAGTCCAGGAATGGATGAATGGAGAAGAGGATACGTATCAGTTTTTAGAACGTAGTGATTGGAACATCAAAATCAATGGTAACCAAGCTTGGGCCACCTTTCGCGAAAAAGCAATAGTCGCTGGAGAAACTACCATTGGTGAAGAAATACGGATTTTGGAAAAAATTGATGGAAAATGGAAACTGGATGTCATCGCTTTTATCTTTTGACGGATTAGCACGGCAAAACTTAGGGGAAGTTAACTAGAAGTACGATGCAGTAACCATTAAAAAAGCCTCAAGGAATCTTGAGGCTTTTTCTGTGGGCGCGAAGGGATTCGAACCCCTGACCCCCTGGGTGTAAACCAGGTGCTCTGAACCAACTGAGCTACGCGCCCGTGCTTTCGCAAATGGGAGTGCAAATATAGTATCCTTTTTGTTTTACCAAAAGAAAAATGTCTAAAATATCTAGACAACTTCAGCAACGGTAAACGTACTTCCAGCAATAAAGATTACATCTTCTTTTTCAGAAGCTTTTTGGGCTGCTTTCAATCCTTTGTTGACACTTTCATACGCCTTCCCTTTTAATCCCATGCTTTTCCCAATTTTCTTTAGCTTTTTGCTTTCCAATCCTCTAGGCACGTTGGGTGAAACAAAATAGTATTGCGCCTTTTTGGGAAATAACTTTAGTAGCCCTTCCACATCTTTATCGTTTACAAAACCCAGCACAAGATGCAAGGTTTCACCCTTCTCCTTTTTCAGTTGTTTAAGCACATCTTTCAAGCCTTGCTCGTTGTGGGCCGTATCACAAATGATTTTCGGTTTGGAACCAAGCACCTGCCATCTTCCTAAAAGTCCTGTGTTGTCAACCACATGGGACAGTCCTTTTTTGATTGCTTCTGTAGTAATTTCAAATGCTTCCAACTTTTGAAACAAGGTTACCACACCTAGCATGTTTTTATGCTGATAGCCACCCTTTAAATCGGTTTCGTATTCCATGGGAGCTGCATCTTCTGCGAAAAAAATAGGACTTCGCTTTTGAGCTGCAATCAATTTAAAGATACCTTGGGTTTCTTTTTGGGTTTCGCTAATGATTACAGGCACCTCCCTCTTGATGATACCTGCTTTTTCCATGGCAATTTTTTCCAGCGTATCGCCCAAAATACTTTGATGGTCCCAACCGATGTTTGTGATGAGGCAGATTTCAGGCTGAATGATGTTGGTAGAATCCAAACGTCCCCCCAGACCTACCTCAATAACGGCTACGTCTACTTTTTGTTCAGAGAAATATCGAAAGGCCATTCCAACCGTCATTTCGAAAAACGACAAATCATTCGCTTCCAAAAAAGGTTTATGGGTTTTGACAAATGCCATCACATCATCTTCAGACAACATTTCCCCATTTACTTTGATGCGCTCTCTGAAGTCCTTCAAATGGGGAGAAGTATATAACCCCACTGTATAGCCTGCTTCCTGCAGCACTGAAGCAATCATATGACTGCTGGACCCTTTGCCATTGGTTCCAGCTACGTGAATACTTTTAAAGTCTTGGTGGGGATTTCCCAGGTATGTCGAGAAGTCCTGAATGTTATCTAATTTGTGGTTAAGGGCATCGGGGCCCTTTTGTTGATACATGGGGAGTCTGGAAAACATCCAGTCCAAGGTTTCTTGATAGGTCATTGGACTACTGGCCTAGCTTAAAATTAACTACTATAAAACCTGTTTGTATCGAAGGTGCTTTAGAGTCCAGATTCCATTTATACGATAATGCGGTTCTTCGGGCGGGCTCCAAAAGGCAAGGCGCCAAATTATCGCTTCCGCGCACGCCTGGTTTCGCTTGTATCACCCTACCATTGCGATCCACTTTAATCTCTACGACAACCTTTCCTTCCTCATTGCATTCCTGACGAAAAGCGTTCTTCTTTAACAAAGAGCGGCCATTGAGACCATAACCTCCTGTCCCGTTTCCGCTACCGGGGGCACCATAATAACTTGTTGCATAGGGGTTACCATCAGGACTCCCCTTATCGCCGGATTTTGAATCATCGCCTTCACCAGTATTACTTTTCCCTTCCGCTTTTCCGATTCCTCCAATTAACGCGTCTACGCTTTTCTTTTTGGCTTCTTGGGCTTTGCGTTTTTCTTCCTCGGCGCGTCGCTTAGCATCCGCCTTGCGCTGTGCTTCAGCCTTTGCTTTTCGAGCCGCTTCATCCACCTTTCGCTTGCGTTCACGCTCTTGATTAATACGGATGGATTCTTCTGTCTCTTGGGTAATTACCTTTTCCGTAGGTGCATCCGAAACCGGTTGACTTGGTTCAGAAACAGGAACAGGTTCCTGCTGTTTGATTGGTTGCGAAGTTTGTTTCGGTCTTGGGGCTTCTTTCCCAGAACCAAAATCCATCGTACCAAAATTTATGGCAATCCCATTTTCAATGGGTGGGTCCATATACGTTAGACCAATGTAGAAGAGTATAAGCAACAAAGCGCTTAAAAGAATGGTCGTAAGCGTAAATGATTTTTTCTTGTGTCTCGTGTCTAATAAAGGCATTACTTGGGTCGCACTGCCAAAATAACCTTGTAACTGTTCCTATTGGCGATATCCATTACGTTGACAGCCTCTTTGATGGCAACGGTTTCTTCGGCCCTTAGGATGATGGTAGGCTTTTCTTGGCCTTCCAGTGCTTTTTTTAATTCAATTTCAATGTATTCCTCGTTTATCTGCTCATTGTTCACAAAATATTCCAAGTTCTTGTTGATAGTCACCGAAACATTCTGCGTATTTGTCGATTTCCCTTTTGCTTTGGGAAGCAGCAAATCCAAAGCGTTGGGCGCGTTTGAAGTCAGCATGAAAAATACCAACAACAAAAACACGATATCCGTCATGGACGACATGCTAAATTCCGGACTAACCTTATTTCTACCCTTTAACTTCATGGTTCAGGATTAGATTGGTTCGTTCAATAAGTCCAAGAACTCAACCGCATTAGCTTCCATCTTGTGCACTACTTTATCCGTTCGGTTGACCAAGTGGTTATATCCAATGTAAGCGATAATCCCAACAACAAGACCCGCTACAGTTGTGGTCATTGCCGTATAAATACCAGATGCCAAAGAACCCATTTCAGCTTGACCTCCGCTGGAAGCCATTTCATGGAATGCTAAAATCATACCAATTACCGTTCCCAAGAAACCAATCATGGGCGCGGCACCGGCGACCGTTGCCAATACACTGACGTTTTTCTCCAACTTGTACACCTCAAGGGTGCCTGCGTTTTCAATGGCCGTATTGATGTCATCCAAAGGTTTTCCAATACGTGCTACTCCTTTTTCGGTTAAGCGTGCGACAGGTGAATCCGTTTGGGCGCAAAGTAATTTTGCAGCCTCCAACTTACCATTGGTAACGTGGTCGCGAATTTGGTTCATGAAATTCTTATCGATTTTGGACGCGGCTTTTATGGCAAATATTCGTTCGAAATAAATGTACAAGGCTACAAACAAGAGCACAAAGAGTACCGCAATAATGACGATACTTCCCGTACCTCCGTTTACAATCAAATCGATTACAGAAAGTGTTTTCTCTTCAGACATCGCAGCAGTGGCATCCACTGCAGGTTCGAGTTCTTGATAAAAGTTCATATAAAATCCCCAATTTAAGTTGCAATAATAACGGAGATTTTACTGCTAAAGTATTTTGTTAAAAGAATATTCGTATTCCAATGAAACAAATGGCACCCGCAATGAATCCTAGTGCTGCAAACCTAGCAATCTTTTTAAGGTACCAGAAAAAGTCAATTTTTTCCATACCCATAGCCACAACACCAGCAGCAGAACCGATAATCAACATACTACCCCCTGTTCCAGCAGAGTAGGCAATAAAGTGCCATAACGGATTATCCAACGGCTCAGAAAACATTCCTAAACTTGCCGCTACCAAGGGTACATTATCAATTACGGCGGACCCAACACCTAGAAGAATAACAACCAAGTCCGAAATTTGCGTTCCAGCGGTTTCAGTACCTAACAGCGGTGTGCCTTGCTTTAACCCTTCAGCAAAGTTGAACAATAGTCCCAAAGACTCTAAGGCAGCAACCGCCATCAAAATTCCCAAGAAAAATAGAATACTTGGGAGCTCAATCTTGGTCAATGCACTATGTACGGGACTATGGTGTGAATGTGCATCACTGTCTGGGTCTACCGACGAAATAGCTATTTTCTTGTTACTGTAGATTTCAGCAAAAGTCGCTACAATCGCGAGGGATAGCATCATACCTACATATGGAGGTAAATGAGTAACCGTCTTGAAGATAGGAACAAAAACAATAGCGCTTAACCCAAGATATAACATCCTTGGTCCATATTTGGATTTTGGAGGTGTATCATCCTCCGCCTCAATAGATCCTTTGAATGGAGTCAAGAAAGAGCCGATGAATGTAGGTACCAGCATGCAAACCAAAGAAGGCAACAGCAAATAACTTATCAGTTTTCCTGTAGACACCTTGTTGCCAATCCACAACATTGTAGTGGTTACATCACCAATCGGGGACCAAGCACCACCTGCGTTGGCTGCTATCACAATCAAACCGGCATACCAAAGCCTCGAGTCACGGTCGTAAACAATTTTCTGTAAAATGGATATCAATACAATCGTAGCGGTGAGGTTATCGATAATTGCGGAAAGGATGAAAGCCAAAAACGCAAAAATCCATAAGATTTTTTTCTTACTACGGGTTTTCACAAACGTTTTGATGGTAGCAAAACCGTCAAAATAATCTATAATTTCAACGATGGTCATAGCACCCAAGAGGAATACCAAAATTTCAGAAGTCTTGCCCAAGTGGTGAAGCAAGGTTTCTTCCAACAAATGCATCTTCTCTTCATGCTCCAACAAACCAAAGTTGTCCATCAAGGAATGCTTCGCAGAATCGAACCAAGTGGTAAACCCGTCAACACCAAAAGCCATCATCGCCCACAAAATGGCCATCATGGCCAGTGCGGGAATTAGCTTATCGATTTTAAGAGTATGTTCTAAGGTTATGGCCAGATAGCCGAGCACGAAGATGACAATCAACAGGGTTTCCATAGAGTTCGTTGGTTTATTTAGTTGTAAAGTGAAAGAACTAGCCTTTCGGTTTAAAGATATTCAAAAAGCATTTTCCCTCATAATCCTTATTCAAAAAAACCAAAAATGACCTTTTAAAGACCTTTACCCTATCGGATTGCCCTTTTATCAATAAAACCTCGTTTTCACTAAAAATTATCTCGCTAGAACTTATCTTTGCAAAGCATTTTTAAATTATTCACAATACTATGGATTTTTCATTGTCAGAAGAGCATTTGATGATTCAGCAAGCTGCAAAGGATTTTGCAGAGACCGAATTGCTTCCCGAAGTAATCGAACGTGATGACGCTCAGCGCTTTCCGGCCGAAGAAGTCAAAAAAATGGGCGCATTGGGTTTTATGGGTATGATGGTGGACCCAAAATATGGTGGCAGTGGTATGGATACCTTATCCTATGTATTGGTGATGGAAGAATTATCAAAAATTGATGCTTCGGCTTCCGTAATTGTTTCGGTAAACAACTCCTTGGTCTGCTGGGGACTGGAAACCTATGGTACCGAAGAACAAAAACAAAAATACCTACCAGGATTGACTTCCGGGGAGATTATTGGAGCCTTTTGTTTATCAGAACCTGAGGCAGGTAGTGATGCAACCTCTCAAAAACCCACAGCGTAAGCTAAGGGAGACCACTAAATTTTTAATGGCACAAAAAACTGGTATACAAACGGCAGATCTGCCTCTGTCTCTATGGTTATTGCACAAACCGACATAGAAAAAGGGCATAAATGCATCAACGCTTTTATTGTTGAAAAAGGCATGCCTGGTTTTGAAATCGGACCCAAAGAAAACAAATTGGGAATTAGAGGAAGTGATACGCATTCCCTCATTTTCAACGATGTGAAAGTTCCAAAGGAAAACCGCGTGGGTGAAGATGGTTTTGGATTCAAGTTCGCCATGAAAACCTTGGCAGGTGGTAGGATTGGAATTGCAGCTCAAGCCCTTGGAATTGCAGCTGGAGCCTATGGGTTTGCCAAAAAGTATTCCAAGGAGCGAAAAGCATTTGGTACTGAAATCTCCAATCATCAGGCCATTGCTTTCAAGTTGGCAGATATGCATACGAAAATAGAAGCAGCACGTCATTTGGTGTACAAAGCGGCATGGGATAAGGATAAAGGATTGAATTATGACCTGTCTGGTGCTATGGCGAAATTATACGCTTCTGAAGTGGCTATGGAAACTGCGGTGGAAGCTGTTCAGGTGCATGGTGGTAACGGTTTCGTAAAAGACTATCACGTGGAGCGTTTGATGCGTGACGCCAAAATCACCCAGATTTATGAAGGCACCTCTGAAATCCAAAAAATAGTGATTTCGCGCAGTGTACTGAAAGGGTAGTAAATCCGTTTCCATAACACCCCTTCAATTCTAGGGGGTAGACCTTCGGCAAAATATATATTTCAAAGCATCTCCCCTGAAAGCATATGGGAGAGAGCGGGGATATATAATAGTTTGAAGAAAAAGCCCCTTCTGAAGACAGGTAGAATACCTAAGACTTCCCGATTTTTGCATAATCTTAATTTAACATTGCAATTTTTTAGATTTTGCAGGTTTTTCACACCCTTAATTCAAATGCTGATGATTTTACACAGTTTATTTTCAATTGTTGAAATAATCTCAGTTCAAATGATATTTTTGAGTAAATATCATAATTATGGGTTTGGAGCGTCAGGGATTGTATTTACCCGAATTTGAGCATGATAATTGCGGAGCAGGTTTTATTTGTAGCCTAAAGGGAAGAAGGTCAAATGACATTATTCATAAGGCTCTCGAGATTCTCGATAAACTGGAACATCGAGGTGCGGTAAGCGCCGATGGCAAAACGGGTGACGGTGCGGGAATTCTTATTGATATTCCACATGACTTCTTTACGGATGTTTGCCATTTCACGCTTCCTGAACCAGGGAACTATGCCGTAGGAAATGTTTTTCTTCCCCAAAAAGAAAATCAGAAAACGTTTTGCATTGATACCTTTCAAAAAAATATTGAAGCGCAAGGTTTAGAACTCTTGGGTTGGCGCGATGTTCCCGTGAATCGTTCCGTACCAGGAAGAATCGCCAAAGAAACCGAGCCTTTCGTCAAGCAAGTGTTTATTGGTAAAGGCAATGCCCTTGATGATTTTCAATTCAATCTAAAACTGTTCATTGCCCGAAAAATAACCGAGCATACCATTATAGAAAGTAAGCTTTCCCAACTGCGATTCTTCTATTTGCCCAGTCTATCTACCAAAATCATCATCTTTAAAGGACTACTAGTCCCTGAAGATATCAGCAAATACTACGAAGATCTTTTGGACCCACGCGTGGTAACGCGTTTGGCTTTGGTACACCAACGTTTTTCAACGAATACATTCCCAACTTGGGATTTGGCACAGCCTTTCCGCTACATGTGCCATAATGGTGAAATCAACACATTGAGAGGTAATGTTTCGCGGATGCGTTCTCGAGAAGAACTCATGGAAAGTGACTGGTTTGGAGAAGATATCAAAAAAGTGTTACCCATAGTTTTACCCGGAAAATCTGATTCAGCCAGTATGGACATGGTAGTGGAATTGCTCTTGATGACAGGACGTTCACTTCCTGAAGTGATGATGATGCTCGTACCTGAAGCTTGGGAGAAAAATACAGAGATGTCCGATTCCAAGCGGGCATTTTATGAATACAATTCCTGCTTAATGGAGCCTTGGGATGGTCCAGCTTCCATACCCTTTACCGATGGCAATTATATTGGTGCCGTTTTGGATAGAAACGGACTTCGCCCTTCGCGTTATTCAGTTACCAAAAAAGGGTACGTCATCATGTCTTCTGAAACCGGTGTCGTTGACCTACAACCTGAAGATATTGAGTTCCACGGACGTTTGGAACCGGGAAAAATGTTCTTGGTGAACATGGAAGAAGGCCGCATCGTGAATGATGAGGAAATCAAAGAATTTATTGCAAAACAACATCCCTATCGCAAGTGGTTGGACAAAAACTTAGTGCATCTTCGCGATATTCCTTACAATGATTGTCCTGTGTTTTACGGCGAGTTCCCATTGGAAACCCGAACAGCAGCCTTTGGATACACTTCCGAAGATATCAATACCATCATCACCCCAATGGCGAAAAATGCCAAAGAACCGATTGGTTCTATGGGGTCAGATACCCCAATTGCGGTGCTTTCGGAAAGACCCCAATTGGTATACAATTACTTTAAACAGCTTTTCGCGCAGGTTACCAACCCGCCTTTGGATGGTATCCGGGAAGAGTTGATTACCGATATCAGTTTGAGCTTGTGAAGCGACCACAACATTTTTGATTTCTCCGAAAAACATTGTCGCAAACTCAAAATCCAAAATCCCGTAATTTCAAAAGAGGATTTGGACAAAATCAAAAACTACGACCGAAGCCCCGATTATAAAGTAGTATCCATTTCCATCTTGTATGAGGTGTCCAAAGGTCACAACGGTTTGGAAGAAGCCTTGGACGGTGTATTATCCCAAGCGTCCAAAGCCATTGACGAAGGAACGAACATTATTATACTCTCCGATAGGATGGTCAGTTCTGAGATGGCGCCAATACCTGCCCTTTTGGCGTGTTCCTATGTCAACAGCGGTCTTCGCCGTCTAGGGAAGCGTTCCAAACTAAGCATCATCATTGAGTCTGCTGAACCTAGAGAGGTGCATCATTTTGCCCTACTCTTTGGTTTTGGGGCGAGTGCCATTAATCCATATTTGGTTAATGAAATCATTGGGCAACAAATCAAAGAAAAGAACTTACCGGAGCACACTTTCGAAGAAGCCATCAAAAATTACAACAAAGCGGTTGGCAAGGGAATTCTAAAAGTGATGAACAAGATTGGAATCTCAACTTTGAATTCCTATCGCGGTTCCCAATTATTTGAATGCATTGGTATCAACACCAAGGTGGTAGAGCACTATTTTCCAAACACTCCTACTCGAATCGAAGGTATTGGATTGTATGAAATCGAAAAAGAAATTTCAAAGCGTCATACCAAAGCCTTCCAAAAACAAGATTTGGCTGCCAATCTTGATTTGGAAATTGGAGGAGAATACCGCTGGAGACGCGACGGTGAAAAACACATGTTTAATCCGTTAAGTATTGCCAAGCTACAGAAAGCTGTTCGTCAAAATGAACCGGATACCTATCAAGAATATTCCAAATTGGTCAATGAGCAGTCTAAAAACCTAATGACCATTAGAGGATTGTTCGAGTTTTCGAATTTTGACCCGATTCCTATTGAAGAAGTAGAGCCATGGACCGAAATCGTTAAACGTTTCAAGACTGGGGCCATGTCATACGGAAGCATCAGTAAGGAAGCGCACGAAAATTTGGCCATTGCCATGAACCGTATCGGCGGAAAAAGTAACTCCGGTGAAGGTGGCGAAGATTCAGCTCGTTTTTACAAAAACCAGTCTGGAGATTGGAAAAACAGCGCCATCAAACAAGTCGCTTCAGGCAGATTTGGGGTGACCTCCAATTATTTGACGAACGCCAAAGAAATCCAAATTAAAATGGCACAGGGAGCAAAACCGGGAGAGGGAGGACAACTTCCTGGCCCAAAAGTTAACCCAGCCATCGCCAAGACCCGAAATTCAACTCCTTGGGTAGGACTAATTTCACCTCCGCCCCATCATGATATATATTCCATTGAAGACCTTTCTCAGCTGATTTACGATTTGAAGTCTGCGAACCGAGAAGCACGAATCAATGTGAAACTGGTTTCCGAAGTAGGTGTCGGAACAGTAGCTGCTGGGGTATCCAAAGCAAAAGCGGATGTTATTCTTATTTCAGGATATGACGGAGGCACTGGGGCTTCTCCCCTAACCTCACTTAAACATGCTGGTTTACCATGGGAATTGGGTATTGCAGAGGCACAGCAAACTTTGGTACTGAACGATTTGAGAAATCGTGTCGTGCTGGAATGCGATGGACAATTAAAAACAGGAAGGGATGTTGCCGTCGCTTGTTTACTTGGCGCGGAGGAATTTGGTTTTGCGACGGCTCCTTTGGTCGCTTCCGGTTGCATCATGATGCGGGTTTGTCACTTGAACACCTGTCCTGTGGGCATCGCAACCCAAAATCCTGAACTACGGAAAAAGTTTAAAGGAAAACCAGAGCACGTTGTGAACTATATGTATTTCGTAGCACAAGAACTACGCGAAATCATGGCACAATTAGGGTTCAGAAGCGTAAACGAAATGGTAGGGCAGGTTCATAAATTGGACCGCAAAAAAGCCATTGACCATTACAAAGCATCGGGAATTGACTTGAGCCCAATTTTGTATCAAGTTGATGTTCCTGAGGACACCGCGCTATACAATACCGAGCAGCAAACGCATGCTGTTTCGAATTCCATGGAATTTGAAATCATTGCCAAAGCACATCCAGCCCTATTCCGAAAAGAAAAAATCGCATTGGATTTCCCAATTCACAATACGGACCGTGCTGTTGGGGCCATTATCAGTAATGAAATTTCCAAAATCTACGGGGAAGAAGGTCTACCTGAAAACACCTTGAAATTGAATTTTACAGGTTCAGCAGGACAGAGCTTTGGCGCTTTCGCGACACGTGGCTTAACCATGGTGGTCAACGGAAATACCAATGATTATTTGGGAAAAGGACTATCAGGTGCGAAGCTGATTATAAAAGTTCCATACAATTCCACTTTACAACCTGAGAAAAATATTATCACCGGAAATGTCACATTATATGGAGCCACGGCCGGGGAAGCCTATATCAATGGAAAAGCCGGAGAACGTTTCTGTGTTCGAAATTCCGGTGCTAAAGCCGTCGTAGAAGGTATTGGAGACCACGGCTGTGAATATATGACAGGAGGAATTGCTGTTATTTTAGGCAGTGTAGGTAGAAATTTCGGAGCTGGGATGAGCGGCGGTATTGCTTACGTATACGATGCGGATAAAACCTTTAAAAGCCGATGCAATGGTGAAGCATTGAATCTATTGGCCGTGGAAGATTCAGAAGACATCACTGCCTTAAGAGAGCTTATTGAGAATCATTACAATGCTACCCTAAGCCCAATTGCGCAGTACATATTGGAAAACTGGGAACAAGAATTGAGCAAGTTCATTAAAGTGTTCCCCGAAGAGTATCGACAAGCCCTTATTAGACTCGAAAAAGAAAGCGTTCAACCTCAAGATTAAGAAAGATGGGAAAGATTACAGGATTTATGGAGTTTGACAGAAAGGTTGAGGCCTACTAACCTGTCGACGAGCGAATTCAGAATTACTATGAGTTTACCGTTCCGTTAAATAAAGAGGAAATGTGCAACCAGGGCGCCCGCGGCATGGATTGCGGTATTCCCTTTTGTCATAGTGGATGTCCTTTAGGAAATTTGATTCCAGATTTCAATCATGCTGTATACCAAGGCAAGTGGGAGAAGGCAGCAAAAATCTTGCATTCCACCAACAACTTTCCTGAGTTTACGGGCAGGTTATGCCCAGCACCTTGTGAAGAATCTTGTGTTTTGGGTATCAATGCAGACCCTGTTTCCATTGAGAACATAGAAAAAAATATTGTTGAAACGGCATTTGAGCAAGGTTGGATTACTGCCAATCCGCCAGCAAAAAGAACGAATAAAAGCATTGCGGTGGTGGGCTCCGGTCCTGCAGGACTGGCGGCCGCGCAACAACTGAATCGCGCTGGACACGCGGTTACCGTTTTTGAAAGAGATGAAAAAGTCGGAGGCTTGTTACGTTATGGCATCCCCGATTTCAAAATGGAAAAAAATATCATTGATAGAAGGTTGGAAGTTTTAGAAGCGGAAGGCATCCAATTCAAAACTGGTGTTCATATTGGTGTAGATGTAAAAGCCACTGAATTGCAAAACACATTTGATGCCGTGGTATTGTGTGGTGGTGCCACCGTGAGAAGACAACTTCCTATTCCCGGAGCAGATTTAAAAGGCGTGGTTCAAGCCATGGAATTTCTTCCCCAAAACAATCGAAAAGTTGACGGGGTCCCTTATACCGGAGAAGAACTATCAGCAAAAGATAAAAAAGTCATTGTAATTGGTGGAGGCGATACGGGTTCGGACTGTATAGGAACTTCCATACGGCACGGAGCAACTTCGGTAACCAACTTTGAAATCATGCCCAAAGGAACCACCGACCGTCCAGAAAATCAACCGTGGCCGTTTTGGCCCATGCGCCTAAGAACGAGCTCTTCCCATAAAGAAGGAGCAGATAGGGTATTTAGTATCGCCACAAAGGCTTTCGTTGGAGACGATGAAGGCAATTTAAAAGCTTTACAAACGGTTGAAGTGGAATGGGTACCTCAAAAAGGTAAACGTCCCATCTTGAAGGAAATTGAAGGGACAGAAAAAGAATGGCCCTGCGATTTGGTATTACTTGCATTGGGTTTTACTGGTTCGGAAACCGTTATTTCACAACAACTAGGTTTGGAGATGGACGTGCGAACCAACGTAAAAGCTTCCACGCAGAATTATGAAACCAATGTACCAGGTATTTTTGTCGCCGGGGATCAACGTCGCGGACAATCTTTGATTGTTTGGGCCATATCTGAAGGTAGACAAGCCGCACATCATGTGGACAAATATTTGATGGGGGTTTCGCAATTACCCTTAAAAGGGGAGGGTGATTTACCAAGACTATAAAAGAGGTGTTTTGAGATTCTTAACAACGTCATTCTGAATTCATTTCAGAATCTTTAGACCCTATTCCTAGGTTTTTCAGAAACTGAATCAAGTTCAGTTTGACCTTGTAGTAGCTTTCGAAACACCCCTTAACCAAAATATATTCAAGAGAGTTGTTAGCGTATCAATAATCGATGTACTTCGGTTTTCTCTGCCGTCGTCATTTTAAGGAAGTACATCCCTTTTGTGAATTCCTCCACATTGAAATCGGTTCCCATTCGATATTCCCCACTGTAAACCACTTTTCCATCTAATGAAATCAACTGAAGTTGAACTGTTTCGTACTGGCTGTTGTCCATTCGGAAGGTGGAATAAGTCGGATTCGGATAAAAAATAGTTTTCGGCGTTTCTTCCAAAATCACATCATAGGTTTCAATTTCTTCGGGAATCTGAGCTCGTAAAGGCACGGAGAACTGAAATTCAAAAGCTCCAACGTCAAAAGTTGTTCCTGAAGGCCGTGCAGCATCATCCTTGTCAAACGTGATACCCCAGCTGCTCAAGTTATCGCCTACATTCACGACCGCAGAACTATCTGTTGCAGGGCGATAATCATTATTCAAAACATCTTCAAGACCCAAAGTATCAATCTGGCGCGTCATTATATTATGATGAATGTTCGTTAGTAAACTATCCCTTGTAGCCCGCTCGTTAAAATCAAAATAGCTTTCCTGATTTTGTTTCCAAGTGTTACCGCCTTCAAAGTCATAACCTGGGTCCACGATCAAATTATTTACAAAATGGGTTGGTACTTCGCTTTGGTTGCGATACAGGTCCGCAGGGTCAAGCGGATGCAAGACCGTAGTATTATAGTGAACTCCAGCGCGTTCAGGTTCAATAATCGTATTGTTAGCGATATAATATCCTTCCGTATCATCAACAAACTCATGGCGATGGTGGAGAAAAATACCGTGCATTTTGGGTTTCACAAAAATGTTGTTGAATACTTTGGTACCACTTTCCCCATT
>CALBPG010000029.1 GCA_937899065.1 uncultured Allomuricauda sp. | reverse complement strand
CACGTTGTGGATTGGCAAACATTTCGTACCCTACCATGAATTTCTTTACCGTTGCGGAACGCAACAGCGGAGGGTAGAAGGCCATATGAAAATGCCATTCAGGGTGGTCGTTGCCATCCGTCGGGGATTGGTGTATTCCAGAGGAGTAGGGGAAAGAAGTCTCAAAGAGGTTGTCGTACCGCACGGTAACCTGTTGAATCATTTCCGCAAAGGCATGTTCCTCTTCCGAGCTTAGAGATTTGATGTTTTGATGCGCCTTTCTAGGGATGATTAACACCTCATAAGGCCAAGTAGCCCAAAAGGGTACAAGCGCTACGAAATGGGAATTAGAGGATACAATGCGTTGTTGCGCTTCCAATTCTTGCTCGAGATAAGCTTGGAGTAAGGTTTTACCGTGTTTCAGATAATAGTTTTTTTGTTGAATACCTTTTTTTCTAGGTTCTTCCGGAGTTGAAGATTGGGCCCAAATTTGTCCGTGTGGGTGCGGGTTGCTGCATCCCATGATTTCACCTTTGTTCTCAAAAATTTGAACATGATTGATTTCTGGGTAATTTCCCAATTGCTCGTACTCCTCTTTCCAGATTTGAATGACTCTTACAATATCATTCAAGTGCATCAAGGGAAGGGTTAAGTTGTGTTTGGGAGAAAAGCAAACCACTCTGCAAATACCAATTTCAGGTTCAGCTTTCAACAACCCCGATTCGAAAGGGGCTTCTTTTTCTTCCATAAGGATGGCGCCAAAATCATTGTCGAAAACGTAAGTGCTTTTGTAATCTGGATTCCTTTCTCCATTGGCCCGCAAATTGGTAGGACAGAGATAACAACTTGGGTCGTATTCCACACCTTCCAAGGTGGTTAGGTTTTCAGTTTTTCCCTGCCAGGGGCGCTTGGCACGATGAGGCGATACCAAAATCCATTCACCGGTCAAAATATTAAACCTTCTATGGGCTTTTTCGGATAAAAATCTGGACATAGTGCTATAGTATGAGTTGCACCCCATCACCAATTTTAACGGTATGGGGCGTCAGTTCAATTTGAAACTTTTTTTGATACGCTAAGGCCGTATGTTCAATAAAGGAGTCCATATGGTCTTTATGTACCAGATTAATGGTACAACCTCCAAAGCCGCCTCCCATCATGCGTGCGCCGATAACGTTGGGATGGTGATGGGCTTGCTTTACCAAAAAATCAAGTTCTGGACAGCTTACTTCATATTTTTCACTCAAGCCTGTATGGGATGCGAAAAGCAACGCTCCAAAATCTGGGAGGTTTTGCTTGGCCAGTGCAAGGCTTGCTTGCAGTGTCCTTTGGTTTTCTTCAATTACATATTCAGCCCTTTGAAACATTTTGGGTGTCATTTCTTTTTCGTGCTCCTGAACTATTTTTTTTGGGATGTGGGCCAATGCTTCATACACTGGATATCTTTTACGGACAATTTCAAGTGCTGCTTCGCATTCTTGTCGTCGTAGATTGTATTCACTTGTCGCAAGATTATGTGAGACATTCGTGTTCAATAAAACGATGGCGTAAGGTGATAATTCTGCTGGGACGTAGTCGAACGATAAATCATGGCAATTCAGTTGAATCAGCTTTTCCTTTTTGCCTCGAACCACGGCGAACTGGTCCATAATGCCACATTTTGTCCCGACAAAATGGTGCTCCGCATCTCTGGCGATATATATTATCTCTTCATCCGTTACGGGAATGTCAAAAAGGTTTTTAAGGGCTACGGCAATTCCGCATTCCAGCGCAGCGGAAGAACTCACGCCAGAACCAATCGGGAGATTGCTTTCCACAATGCAATCGAATCCTGAAATATGCCCAGGGTATCTTTGTTCCGTAAAATGGATTACTCCTAAAAAGTAGTTATGCCATTCTTGCGAACTGATTTCCAGTTTATCTAGGTCTACTTGAAAACTATCGTCTATGCTTTTGGAATAGATGGTGCAGCTACGGCTATTTTTTTTTCGTAAGCGCAAGGTAACGGTCAAATCAATGGCGGCTGGGAGCACATGCCCACCATTGTAGTCAAGATGTTCCCCGATAAGATTGATACGACCCGGGGATTTGATGACAACTTCAGGAGTAAAATTCATTTTTGAACAGCAGTATTAATTTGGGAATCATAAAGCAAATGGAGCGTCATCTTTTTATAATTCAGAAAAAGGTTAATACCGTTACCAGAACATAAAGGTCAAAAGTCCTATCAACAGTAACAAAACTCCTATCCAATTCAAATATGATTGGTACCAGGGAAGGTTTTGGGTTTCCTCGGAGATAAGTCCTTTATTAAAAGTATACCGCGCAACTTGCTCTGCATTCGGTGGTGAAGACCCTTCGCTGATCACCATGAAAATGATAGTGCTTACCACTGTCATGATACCAACATTATAGGTGTAGTGCAGGGGCCATAAGTCCAACCTACCCATAATAAATAACACCAGCCCGGCAAGAGTTCCCAATATCAAGGTCCAAAATGCGCCATCTTTACTTCCTTTTTTATAAAAAACACCGACTAAAAACAGCACTGCTATTGGTGGGACAATTATGGAAATCATCTGCTGCAAATACGATCATATACCACCAAAATTCTCATTCTTGGGCGCCTAAAGCGCCTCAATGACCATTAGTATTAAGGTTGTGAGCCGACCATACGTTACAATTTTTTCATCTGAGATGTTATCGTTTTTGGTTTTGATGAAGTCTACTACGACCAAAGTCGAAGCGGAGTTTAAAGTGGAATCTACACTACTCATAATAGCGGAAATTAATCCAGCCAAAACAAGACCTACCAAACCAACAGGTAAAATGTTAATGACCGCAGTTGGGAATACTTGGTCTGAGTTCTCCAAACCTGGAAAAAGACCAATAGCCATCGTGCCAGGAATAACCATAATAAATAAGGGTACGATTTTGAGGAAACTAGCCAAAATAACACCCCAACGGGCATTGTTTATATTTTTCGCACCCAGAATGCGCTGTACAATGTATTGGTTAGTGGTCCAATACCAGAAACCAAGTATTGGCACAGCCATAATCAGTCCTGGCCAAGGTAGCGATTCGTCATCCCAGGGACGCACAATGGATAAGAAATCATCTGGTGCGTTGCTAACCACCGTATTCCATGAAAAATCTAGTTTTTCGAACATTAAGTAACTCAAAATGGAACAACCAACAATCAGAATAATGGCTTGAATCGCGTCAGTGTATACAACCGCTTTTAATCCGCCAAAGGCGGTATAGATACCAGCAACAAGCGCGAGCACCAAGGTGGTTTGCCAGATGACCAAATCTGGAAAAAATGATTTTAAGACTATGGCACCAGCATATAAACCGCCCGCTGTGTCTACCACAATACTGGTGAAGATGGTCACAATTGAAAAGAACTTGCGCGAACGTCGGTCGTAGCGTAATTCAAGAAATTCCGGTATAGTAGTGATTTTGGATTTGAGATACAGCGGAATAAAAATCAATGCGGCGATAATCAGGGGTATGCCCGTCATCCATTCATATACGGATTGCACGATTCCTGAACTATATGCTGCTCCTGAAAGACCAATAATTGTTGATGTTGAAATATTGGAAGCGAACAACGACAAACCAATCAAGCCCCAACCAAATGTTCTCCCGCCAAGGAAAAGATCCTCGCCTGTTTTGGTGTTTCTGGCTACAAGAAGCCCTATTAAGAGCACCGCCACGAAGTAAACGCCGATGACCGTCAAGTCGATGGAACCAATACCTGTATTCATAAGTTATGTGTTAGATTGAGTTAATTGGAGCAAACCGCTGGTCGGTACATGAAACAACTGGCAGCCTTGATCCATCTGAAGCGTACCTTCAATTTGAAGCACCCCTTGGCAATCAAAAATTGCGAAGTCATATGGACCCAGATTGATGGCAACGTCCACAATTACCTTTTGGCTTGACTTTGCATTCAATATATCTATTTTTCCCAAGTTTTTGTTAAGAAAAACCACTTGGTCTGAATGTAACCCAAAAATTGCTTTATTAATGTTTTGCACGAACTGGATAGGATAGTTTTGCAAAGGCAACTGTGGATAATATTCCCCTCTCAACAATAACTCCGCATTTTCTTTCCAATATTGGGTATAAAAGGTAATCATTTGGAGTTGTTCTGGAGGTGCTTCCGTCAGCATCACCGATATCTGAGGAACCCCAAATAGGGTGTTGATGTAGTGTAGTGCAGCGTCTTCCACAGGTTCGCTAAAACTCCATTTTACCATGTCGGCATGCACGGCCGTGTTTCCAGCTAATAGTTTAATGTCCGCGATTCTTACCCGGTTCATGGTGTAATCGCCTGGACAATCGAATGCCCGCAGCATGTTCCCATACTTTCGCATAGCGGGTCCCGTATATTTTTGACGGAATTCAATAAAGATATCCGGGTTGATTTTTTCAAGTTCTTTTCGAATCTGTGTCAATAGGATGTCTACCGCGCCATTGATGCTCAACAAATCTTTTCCATCATAATCGAAGCTAGTTTCGGGATAGCTTTTAAAGTCATCAATGAAATCCAGTTTTAATCCATCCAGATTCCAATCGCGAACGGCGCTGATATAGGTGTTGACCAAATATTCCCTTACCTCAGGATAGCGCGGGTCAAAAACAGGAGCCCAACGATGCTTTTCCGTCAAGAACTTACCTTTGAATTTTTGATAGGCCTTTGATTTGATGCCACAAAACGGAACCGAATACCAAACCCCCACCTTCATGCCTAGGGATTGTATCTTTTTGACCAAAGCGCCGAAGTCTTCAAAGCGTTCTGGTTCCCAGTCCCCCGTATAGTCGTACCCTCGATTATTGTCTTTGGTTTGCCAGCCATCATCTATGATGATGGATTCGAACCCCATTTTTTTTGCAAGGACACATTCTTGCAGTAGCAAATCTTCTTCAAGATTTTGGTGGAATTGATACCAAGTGGAGTAGAGCGGTTGTTTTGCGATTTCAGGTACGCCAACTGGTTTGAGGTTTTCATAGGTTTCCCACCAAGTGGATGTTTGACGAAGCGCTTCGGAAAAAGGAATTTTTCGTGAATCAATACGAATATCAATCCCAAACTCGCGAATGGGATAGTTGCATTCTGTAAAAAGCACGATTTGACAGTAAAACGTATTGTCTTCTTCTCGATATTTCGCGCTCATTTCTATTTTGTTGATAGCGTTTGAACACGAAAAACAAATTGCGTTTTCGTCATTTGCACGAAACAATGCGATTACCGGAGCGTCTATTGAAATTCGAGACTCATGGGTTTCCAGTTCCCAATCAGCTTCTATACGTTTGGCAAAGTCCGCTGTTGGTTTCCATACGCCTGCTACCCCAACGGCTGGGAACTTCCATTCGAGGACTATCGGTTGCGGCATGAATTCTGTTTCATGGGCTATTTCAAAACGATAGAGTGAAAGGTCTTGGCCTTCAGACAGCTGAAACAATTTGCTTTCGGCTGAGTTGGTGTTTTGTTTTATCGTGGGATGGAATTGTGCGATATGTTGTGATGGAATCATTATCGGTTATTGATGGTAAAAACTCTAAGACTGTCGTTATTTTGTCCAGCAAGAATTAAGGTTTGGTCTGTTTTGGTTTTAAGTTTCGAAATATGGCTTGCCTGGCCTGGTACATAAAATCCACTTTCATCAGAGGACAGTACCTGGAAATTGCCAGAGCCATCTCCTTTTAAAAGAAGCCCATTCAGAGCATCATACCGGCCATATTGGGATTCGGCATAAAAGTCATTTCCCGCAAGCAAGGCATCCAAATGGCCATCTTTGTCAAAATCCCCAACCAAAAAGGTATTCACGGGAGCGGTTTGACATTTTTTGGGAAGCGGCTTAATGGCGAAATCGAAGTTACCCAAGTTTTCAAGGAGTATGCTCTGGGATAGACTACAGTGGTACGTACTTTTTTCCAAGTCGTCGATTTGAAGCAAGGTTTGGTAATCTGCTTTTCCGAAGGATTCGTAAGAGAGATAGCGATTTTTGATGGAAACGACTTGCTTCGTGACATCATCCCGGGAGTTTAAAGGCATCAGTTGAAGACCATTTTCTGTTTCTTGATAGGCCCCTATAATTGGGTCTATACTTCCATTTTTGTCAAAGTCTTTGTTGTAGAGAAAAACTGGATGTTCCTCTGTTGGGTGGATGAAATTGTTTGTGCCTTGGTTTCCTAAAAGGAAGTCGGTGTCGCCATCGCTGTCAAAATCGCCTGCCACTAAACAGTTCCAGCGTCCGGAAGTATCCATCTCGTTCTTTTCTTCGGAAAGAAAATATGCTTTTTGGGAGACCAGTTTTCCATTTTTGTTTTTGAGCACTTCAATGGGTTGCCAATCCTTGACCAAAACAAGGTCTGCCCAACCATCTTGGTCAATATCATCCCATTGGGCATCTTTGACCATTCCCAAATCACTAAAATCTTGCGCTAGCGTAAAACGTCCTTGCTCGTTTTTCAAAAGAAGGCTTTGCGGAGATTTGGGGTATTCCTTGGGAACAATCCCACTGCCTATAAAAAGGTCCAAATCACCGTCTTTGTCATAATCATGAACACGTACGCAACTAGTACTGTTTTTGAAGTCAGGCAGTGCGTTCGGAGCAAGCAGGAATTGGCCTTCCCGATTTTCGTAAATCCTATCCTGATAGTGGTCGTTGTTTTTTGGATATTCGCTGCCTCCGCTGGCAACATATAAATCTTGGTCTCCGTCTTGGTCAAAATCAAAGAAAGCCGCATCGGAATCCTCAAAAATGGAATCAAGTTTCTGGGTCAATTGGGGTTCCCCTTTATCGGAAAATGTAAAAATCTGACCGGGTTTGTTATGGCTTCCGCCTATAAAAAGAAAGGAACCATCTGCTGAGGTAGCCATGCTAGGGCCTTTTTTGGAATGTTGGGTGGGAAGCAAATGCTGATACACAAAGTCATTCGAAAAATTCTCTTCGTGCAGATAGGGCAGGGTTTGATGCGATGCTTGGAAAAGGAGTTGTCGTTTGTTATCAAACTCTTCATCCGGCAAGGTTGCTTCCGCATGGCGAAGGGTTATGGTTTGATTTGCCTTGATGTTTTTTAAGATATTTTGCCGACTGTCAGGCCAAAACACTTGAATGGAATCAATGGTTTGGGTGTCCAATCCGAAGTAAGCTATTGGGCTATTTGAAGATAAGTACCCTCGAACAACAGATTGATAGTGCATTTGATGCTTTCCATCGGTCCATATTTTTAGGGTAGTACCAATACCTTTTCTGTTTTTTGCGCTGCCTTCTAACTTCAACTTTACATAATTGAACTCGGGACCCTCCGACGCATTGTTTTTTAGCACGAATGCTTTTTGGTCAATGTTGTTTACAATGATGTCCAAGTCACCATCTAGGTCAAAATCTGCAATAGCAGCTCCATTGGATATGGATTCGGGTTGCGTTACCCAGGTGTTAGATACATCTTTGAAACTTACATCTCCCTCATTTTCATAGAAAAAGTTTGGCATGATCACCCGTGGACGATTTCGCAACAATTCTTTGATACGTTTATCCCGTGCTTCTTCTGTGCCAAATACATTGTTTTGAACACTAAAATTCACGAAATCAAGGTCTGTTACATCCTTTCCATACCCGTTGGTCACCATAAGGTCTTTGTCTCCATCGCCATCAAAATCAGCAAACAAAGGTCCCCAACTCCAATCTGTAGCGGCTACTTGAGCTTGAAAACCTACTTCTTGAAAGGCGAGGGTTTTGCTATTGATGCTCCCCGAATGGATTTGTAAGGTATTGCGAACGAATTGCGAGCGATATCCATTTTGAACAGCCATCTCATATTTTTCGTAGTTGGTCATCCCCTGCATTTGCTTGCGTCGTTCATGTCGAAACGGCAACATGTCCAAAACCATGATATCCTGTTTGCCATCATTATTGACATCTGCAATGTCAAGCCCCATGGAATTATAGGTTTGATGCTTGAAATAGGCATCACTTACTTCTGCAAAATGGCTGAGGCTGTCGTTTGGAGTGTTGAGGTATAACAAATCATTCGTTATAAAATCATTGCCCACGTAAACATCAGGATACCCATCTTGATTAAAGTCAGAAATGCCCAATCCCAAAGCAAAGCCTTTATGGATAATTCCGGATGACTTTGAAACATTTTCAAAATAGGGGTGGTCTAGTGTTTCGGGTTGAATATTTTCGAGCAATACATCCGTAAGGTGTTCCGGATAAAAGCGTTTGGGAAGCGGGGAATTTTTATCGAAACGAACATTTCCATTTCGGGCGATAAATGCATCCAAATCCCCATCAAGGTCATAATCGAAAAACACGGTCTGTTGGGCATAGCCTGGTTCGGAAAGTCCATATTGTTTGGCCATTTCGACAAATTTGGGCGTGTTTCCATCTTCTCTTAAACCTTGGTTTATGTATAGGAGATTGTGACAGTTATCCAAGCAGTTTATGCCCCCAACATTGAGATAGATGTCGTCTAAACCATCTGCATTTATATCCACGATGGATACTCCGGTCACCCAGCTGTTGGTGGTGATTCCGGCTTCAATTCCCACGGCTTTAAACTTCAAGTCGCCTTGGTTTAAGTATAATTCGCAAGGAACCTGGTTCCCGGTGAAAAAAACATCCTCCAAACCATCGTTGTTGAAGTCACCAACGCCTACCCCTCCACCGTTGTAGCAGTATTGGAAATCTATGACATTGATGCTGTCGTTTTCGATAATGGTATTTTGAAATTGAATCCCAGTATGCGAGGCCGCTACCAACTCGAAACGTTGAATAGTGGTTGGCTTATCCTTGCATGCCACAAAGGATAAACCTATCCCAATACCTAAAAAGATTCTTTTCATTAACCCCACACGTTTACATCAAAGGCCAAGCTAAAATAACCGCTTGGCCTTGATTCTATTGAAAAACTAACTCAAACTTAATACCCTGGGTTTGGTCTCAAATTGGGATTTGCATTCAGTTCGGTTACTGGAATCCAAAGTAACTCATCCCTGTTTGGTGTGAAAAAGGCGGATTCTCCTGCCAATGATTTGGGGTGTCTTCCACCTGCGATGGTCGATCCTTGTCCCATAACTTCTTCCGCGAGTCCCCATCGCACCAAGTCAAGGAAGCGATGACCTTCACCGGTCAACTCCATGATACGCTCGTCCACGATGGCATCAAAAATCTCGCCTTGACTCAGTCCAGCGGGAATATCAGCAATTTGTGCTCTTTGGCGTACCTGGTTGACTAAATCCGTTGCGGGACCAGTGTTTCCCAATTCGTTTTCTGCTTCTGCTAGCATTAACAATACATCCGAATAGCGAATCAATCTCCAGTTTACCCCTACCGTTTGTCCAAACCCTGGAAGTTGTTCTCGGTTCCCAGCAAAGAGCATGGCGTACTTTCGGGTGAATAAGGCATCTACTCCCGCGACACCCGCGGCTTCAATATCGGGTGCAAAATCTTCTAAGAATGGACGACCTCCATAGCCAGTAGCGCCCGGATAATCAAAAGCAATGGTCACGTTTCGACGGAACGTATCTCCATTATCTTCAAAAACTTGTAGAATGTGTGGATTGATGTAATGCCCTCTGTCCAAACTTACCGTAGGAGGCGAATAATCGATATAGAAATTACTTTGTGAACCGGTCAATGGCGCATCTGACCCCCATACGAAGTTGTCTTGAGGCGAGAATTGCAATTCGAAAACGGATTCCATATTATTCTCGTTTGCAGTGGTGAAGTTCTCCTCGTACTGTTCCGCGGGAAGGAGGTCATACACCCCACTGTTCACAACAGCTTGTAAATCTTGTTGAGCTTGCGAATAGTTGCCCAGGAACAAATGGGTCTTACCGCGAAAGGCCAATGCTGCACCACTGGTCGGTCTGCCCAAATCGCTGGTAGACCATGTTGCTGGTAGTCGGTTGGCCGCTTCGGTCAAATCGGACACTACAGCGTTGAATAAGGCTTCTTGGTTCGATGGCATCGGAAAGAAGTCCTCTTGCGTCTGTGGCGTGTTGAGCACTAAAGGTACATTACCCCAAAAAGCGGCTAAATACCAGTGTGCGAAAGCTCGCATGAAGTACGCCTGTCCCAAAATTTCATCTTGTGCGCTCCCTGCCGGAAGATTTTCATCATTGGCTTCTTCCAAAATGGTATTGGCGCGAAAGATGGTTTGGTACAATTGCGGGAACATATCCGTTGACCAACGACTTACCCCAGGAACCCCTTGCAGGGTAGACATAGTGGTATTGTTCGCAAAAGGAACCACGTTGAACGCATCGGAACGTAAAAGCGGTCCGGTATGTACTACCCTTCCCCAAAAGAACACAGCAGTGATAGGGTGTATCATTCCGTTTACGGCTACTCTAAAGTCCGCCTCGTTGTTGAAAAAATCCAACTGTGAAACCGTGTTAGGGTTTGAGATTTCTAGCTTTTCTTCATCGCAACTTTGTAGAGGAGCCAACAAAGCCACGGTAAGTATTGCAATCAGAAATTTATTTGTCTTGACTTTCATTTTTATAATTTTCATTTATTCATAACCATATGTTAGAAAGACGCTTGCACCCCTATGATAAAGGCTCTAGGTCTTGGCTGCGCTCTTAAATCAATACCTCTACCAAAAATGGGAGGAGTGTTATTGGGATTTCCGAAGAAACCACCACCTGTACCTGCTTGGGTAGAACCAATTTCAGGGTCGTAACCACTATAATCTGTGATGGTGAAAACATTCTGCATGTTGAAGAACAAACGCGTGTCGTTTACCCAAGGCAAGTTGATTACATTGGTAAGGTTGTATCCTATTTCCAAAGTTCTCAGTCTTAGGTAGGAACCGTCTTCCACATAAAAATCAGAAGGCAATTGGTTACCCGCGGCATTAGGTAAAGAAGCCCTTGGAATATTGGTATTTTCGTTTTGACCAGGAACAAATGAATCGCGCACGTAGCCAAACTTGTTACCATCCAAGAAGAATGTACCCGTAAAGCGAGTGGCATTGAAAATCTCATTGCCTTGAACCCCGTTGAACGCAAGACCAAAGTCCCATTTTTTATAGGTTCCTTTAAAAATCAGACCATAGGTGAAATCGGGTACAGGCGACCCTAGGTTTACCCGGTCATCATTATTGATGATGCCATTTCCATCAACATCGACCCTTCTAAAATCACCAGGTTGAAGAATTGCTCTACGCTCAGGGTCATTGGCCAAACCAGGGTCGTTGTCAATTTCAGCTTGATTGCGATACAATCCGTCATTTCTAAAACCAAAGAAGTAGCCGACAGGCTCACCCACTTCAAAACGGTTGGGGGTATTCCCTTCCTCATCAATGGATGGTCCCACCAATGGATTTGGCAACTCGGTAAGCTCGTTGCTTATAGTAGCAAAAGTGAATCCAAGGTTGAATTTGAAATCTCCCCCAGTATCATGCCGGTAATTGGCTTGGAATTCAAAACCTGTATTCCGGATGGATGCAGCGTTTTGGGTTACTGGATTTGCAGACCCTGTTGTGGAAGGAACTGATACTGCGGCTAGGACATTATTGTTATTTCGAATAAAGTAATCCGCTGAAAATGTCACATTATTGTTCAGTAATGCACCATCAACACCAAAACTGGTGGATTCAGCAGTTTCGAAGGAGATGGTCTCATCTACTAAATTGGTAATGGCAAAACCACCTGCGGTTACGTTGTCAAAACTCACATTGGAAGAAGAGTTCAACACGGATTGAAACAAGTAATCTCCAATATTTTGAGATGCCAATTCTCCGTAACCCCCTCTAATTTTAAGGGTATTGAACAGCGAATCTTCTGGCCACCATGATTCGTTGCTAATGACCCAACCTGCCGAGAAGGCCGGCAACACGATGTTGTTGAAATCATCCTCAGGAGAGAAGCGCGAGGAAGCATCCCGTCTTACAATTGCTGAGAAGAGGTATTTATCGTCAAATTTATAGTTCACCCTTCCGAAAAGAGAGAAGATTCTGGAAAGGAAACGACCTCCACCAGAGTTTACAATTTGGTCGGCGAAACCTGCAATATTGGTGATGTTGTTAGAAGGAAGTCCTTCTGCCTGTATCGCCAAAGAGTTGTTATCGATTTGTTGACGGGCACCCCCAAGCAAAACATCGATATCGTGTTTCCCGAAACGATTTTTATAGTTAATGGTCGGTTCAATATTCGTTGATAGAATTTCACCACGTACTTCGGTTAGGTCGTTCAATTCATTAAGGTTGTCCTGTTGGTCCGTTGGACTCAGGTCGAAGGTGGGCGAAAAGAAGTTCCCATAGGTATTCCGATAATCGACACCAAAGTTCAAGCCTGCGGTAAGGCCTTCCATGATTTCATATCGGACATTGATGTTCCCCAAAAGGTTTCGTTCAATGGTTTCGTCATTAATCAAATTTGCCAAAGCGTAGTTGTTGGTTCCTCCAGAACCATTGTATAGGTTGGAATCGATGGCTTCAAACCCTCCAAGGCGTTCGGGGGCAAATTGTCTCACTACCGGAGCGGTGAAGGTGTTGTTTCCTTAAAATTTGTTTTGGTCTAAGTCCCTCTGATTATAGGCGATAGGCTCTTCTATGGTGAATTT
>CALBPG010000028.1 GCA_937899065.1 uncultured Allomuricauda sp. | reverse complement strand
GCGATTACCAGTTTTTTGCAATGTTTCTTGTATTGACGAGCATTCCTAGTTCGACAGCTAAATTTTCAAAATCATCTTCTGTTATATGACCATCGGGCTCTATGATTTGGCCTACACCATCTCCGTCCATATCACTTGGAGGCATATCAGTAGACCCCTCAGAACTGCACGAAATTGTTATAGTTAAGAGCCCTACTAAAATTAGAGGTATCCAATAGCCGTAATGCTTTGTTTTCATCTTTTTACTTTTTGTGGTTAAATGTGATGTGTTTTAAGTGGCCTGACGGTTAAGGTCTGCAGCCCTTTGCCGAGCAGGAAACCACAAAAAACTTTCGTTGTATTGCACAACAACGCAAACCTAGTTCACTGATTTTATGAGGTGAAAAAACGTTGGGGTACGAAAAGAGGACAGTTTTTAAAACATGGGGTACAAAAAGGGGACAAGTTTAAAAAGCTCTGATTTTCAAAAGTATACAAAGGGTATTAGGATATGCTTAAATCGACATTATGGTGTTTTCGAGTGAATCTTTTGAGGATAAATTCATTTTTTTTCGCAAACGTTGCCTTGCTTTTTTAACCCCTTCTGAAGAAATATTCAGGATGCTGGCAATCTCTTTGGATGATAAGTTCATCTTTAAAAGTGCCATTAGCCGAAGTTCGTTTTTGGTAATATCGGGATATTTGGACACCACAACTTTTTCAAAATCTTTATGGACCGCTTCAAAATAGCGTGTAAAGTTTTCCCAAACTTTATCGTCTTGTTGGTCAAAGTTAATGGTACTGATTAATTCATTAAAAGCGTTGCTATCACCTTCTTTTTTTTGAAGCCTTGAAGCTTGTTGTTTTAGGTTTTCAAGTGTTTCATTCTTTTTGGCCAGATGCAGGGCCTGGGTAGTCAGTTCTTTTTTGCGAAAAGCCAATTCCGCGGCGACCTTTTCTCGCTGAAGTTTGTTCCGCTTCATTTTTTGTCGAATGGCATAATACCCAAATCCAAAAACCAAAATGGAAAGCCCTAAGCCTGAACCCAACAACCATTTTTGAAGGGAGCTTACTTTTTCCTTTTCTTCCAACAAGGCGATTTCGGTTTCCTGTTGTGCTATTTGTTGTTCTTTTTTTTCCGTATCGAAGATGGCACGCATCTCTTCTATTTGCTGGGACTTGCTTTCGTTGTACAGGATATCTTTAAGCTTTAGATATTGCCTTAAATCTTCGTAGGCGTGTTTATGGTTGCCCAAGCGAGCGTAGGAGGTGGCACGCTCCTCATATGCCAAACTATGAAAGGCTTTGTTTCCAATACTATCGGCTAACGGAATCACTTGGTCAAAGTAGCTTATGGCGTTGATTTCATCACCCATGGCACTGTAGGTCACCCCTAAACCATTCAGGTTTTCGACTATTTTATTTTTACTATTGATTTCTTGTACAATGCGAAGACTTTTCTTCCCGAAAACCAATGCCTGGTCATAGCGTTCCATTTTTGTACTGGTAATGCCTAAGTTGGCCAGAATGGTAGCTTCTAAATTTACATTTCCAATTTTCTGTGCAAGGTCAAGTCCAGTTCGTAAATAGGTGTCTGCAGTTTCAAAATCTTGTAGGTTATAATGGGCCATTCCAATGTCGTTGTTCGCTACAGCTTGGTAGAAAACATCGTTGAATTCTTTATAAATGCCCAAGGCTTTTTCATTGTAGGCAATTGATTCCTCATAATTTTCATTGGTTAGCTCTATAGCCGCAAGATTATTGTAAGAATCTGCAAGCATGACTTTTTCATCCAAGTTTTCTAGCAAACTGACTTGTTTCAATATTTGTTTTAGGGCAATTTGATAGTTGCCTTTTTGTACGTGGAGCGAACCCTGAATCCCATAGGCTCTTGCCAAGGCAACAGAGTCGTTAAGCCTGGTATTCAATAGAGTAATTACACTGTCATTTATTTTGAGTGCTTTATCGAAATTCCCCCTATCAAACTCAAATATGGCCATTCCACTTTTAACCAAAACATGGCCTTTTAACGAGGACATTTCATTAAATAGTTTCGCGGCTTTGTTGTAGTTGGTTAAGGTAGAATCTTCTTGTGATGCGTTACTGTAGTATACTCCAATATCATAATAACTTCTCGCGGCACCTTTTTTGTACTCTAGACTTTGTGCTAGTTCCAAAGCCTTTTCGGCATAATCCAAAGCCAACTCAGGTTCATTGTATAAATAGGATTGAAATAGATTTTGAAGGGTATTTACCTTGTTGGTGTCGTTCGGTTGGGTTTTGAACACTTTCAATAGGCTATCAATCTTGGTATTTTGTTGACCGATTATAGTTTGGGTCGAAAAAAGGAAAAACCTAGGTAAGACCAGGAGTAAGTAGAGACTTTTCATAGCGGTTGATTGGCTTTTTAAAAGTAAGTAATTAAACCAAGCTTCCTGTTAGCGAAGTATTTAGAAGGGAAAAAGCCCCGGAGTGGTTCCCGGGGCTTTTGCTTTTTACTAACTCAAACTAAACTTAATTGATTACCCATGGGCCATTAAAGCTATCGGTATCAACTTTGTATTCCATCATCTCGTTACCCTTGTCATTGATGAACAGCCATCCTCCGCTGCCTCCGCCAAAAGAAATGAAAGTACTTGCACCAACTTTTTCAAACAGCGTTGCGCCATTTCCACCACCAAATAATGTAGTCTGGACTTCAGGGCCCCAAGAACCATTGCCGGTACTATTATATAAGGCGTAAGTACTACCGTCATCACCAAAAAATATTTTTCTGCCGCTAAGGTCGAATCTTGCACCTGCAACAAAGCCTTGGTTGGTGTAGGGGAATCCACCGCTATCACCAAATATTTCATTCACGGAGAAAATAGTATTTGCTCCTCCCGAACTAACATAATTGCCTATTGGTCCACTGTTCGGTGCTGCATTGGGATTGTAGTTGAAGATTTCGGCAGCCAAACCATTTTCATTGAAGATGTAGATTTGTGTGTCCGAAAAGCGGGTGCAGGCGCCAATTGAATTAAACGTAGTTCCGCCAATAGGGCCGTCAGTATCCGTAATATCCCATTGTCCTTTTATGCGATTTTCAACGATGGGGTCGTTTCCATCATACCACGCATAACGCGTGCCTGCTTTGTTAAATAAAATAATATCACCATCCCTAACTTGAAACATAGCACCAATACCACCGTCATTTCCATCATCATCAAACAAGTCCAATAGTGGGAGAAAACCAGGTGGGGGATATACCCCGCGTAGCTCACAGGTTTCAATATCAAATTCGGTAGCTAGTTTCGCTCCTACGATTCTGGAAGGACGCTCTACACTGTTCAAAATATATGATAAGGGCTTGCCTGTTCTGATGTCGCTACTCTTTCCAATTTTGGCCAGGAAATCTCCAATATCTTGATTATCTGTAAAGTTCCCCACGGCGTCCAGTGTTTCTTCCGCATTACCGCCATAGGCTATCACTTGAAGGGTCAAGTCTTGTAAACTTCTAAAGGAATCATATTCAACTTCACCTTCAGTACTAGTGCCCAACGTGCGATATCCGGCCTCTAGTTTTGCTTTCATATCGGAGGTTGAAGCGGTAGATTCAAACAACATGTAGAAAATTCTGCCGTAGGTCACGGATTGGATATAGGTCGCGGGGTTATCCGGTTGTACGTATTCACCCAATTGCTCAGCGGTTACACTTTCGTCAAAGAAAGTATCTGGACTTGTGGGGATGTCAACATCCATGGTGTAAAAACGCTGGGTTAGTTTGACCAAAACGCTATTTACGGTTGCGCTGGTACTTACTTGCAGTTGACTTGAAACCTTTGCATTAAAGGTTCTGAATTTGACCCCCATTTTTAAGGCCAATTCTTCTTTGGATTGCACAGATTCAATAGAAAGACTAAAATCTGCCGGTACACTAGGGTCTCCATCCAATATAGAGCCAGCGATGATTTGGTTTTGCGCATCTCGCACGGAGCTAATGGAGATTTGCTCCACAGGAACACTAGTGACCGGGTTTCCATCTAATAAATTGTATGAAATCACACCACCACCTCGAGCCAAGGGTATAGATTCTGGGGTACCGTTGTCTTTTGTTTTTCCTTGAATCAAGTTTCCCGGATATACAAGGGACTCGTTGGGGCTGAACATAAAGAAATCTTCACTGCCATCTTCAATGCTCACTCTTCTCTTGGTACAAACGAATCGCTCAGTTAACGTATCGTCGTTTTCATCGATTGTATCAAAATTACGTTCGGTTTCTCCGTCGTTGCTTATGGTATCGACCATTTGAGTTTCAGGGAAAGTTTCAAATTCATCTCCTGAAGCAATTACTTCTGCTATGGTGCTACCTGAAGGGTTCGTTGGGTCTGTAGGGTCTGTTGGGTCGGTTGGACTTGTGCCGGGATCATCTTTGCTACAGGCGATAGCGACTACCAACCCCAGTGTTGTTAAACCGATTCGGAATAATCTAGTTGTTGTTTTCATCATGTCTTGTTTTGTGGTTGAACTTTTGGTGCTGTTTTGTGTGACTCGCCCGGTAACGGTCTGCAGCCCTTAGCCGAGCAAGACCACAAAACGGTTGTTATTGTCAAAATTGATTTTCAATAACACTACAAACCTAAATGACTGATATTGAGGTAGGAAAAAAGAGGGGTGGACAACAGGTGGACACCTTTAAATTAGTTGAAGGACAATAGGTTGACCCATCCTTGAAGGTTCATTTTCAAAAGGGATGTAGCGTATGAGAATCGTAGTCGCTTCGAGTGATTTCCGAAAGGAAATTGTATCGAGAAGTACAGAAAGGAGATTGGTTTAGGTTCTCAATACGTACTGAAGTGGGTTCTTGACAATCGAACTGACACCAAATTTTAAAGGCTTAGGACTAAATCTTGCAATGAATCTTCAGTGGTAATATCCAATTTTTTACGAAGGCGATATCGGGCTTTTTTGATGCCCTCTGGTGAAATGTTCAAGATATTGGCGATTTCTTTTGAGGACAAATTCATTTTTAATAGCGCCAAAAGACGAAGCTCATTTGAGGTTACCTGAGGATACTTTGTTTTTACGTTGCGATTGAAATCTTTGTGGACTTCCTCGAAATAGCGCGAGAAATTTTCCCAATTGTTATCGTCTTGCAAATCAAAATTGATGGTTCGAATCAATTGTTGGTATCCGGTTTTTGACTGTTCATGTTCTTTTAATTCTTGGGCTTTTTGTTTCAAACCTTCCAAAACTTCGTTCTTTTTGGCCAGATGAAGGGCATGCGTTGTGAGTTCCTTCCGTTTAAAAGCGAGTTCGGCATCTACTTTTTCTTTTTCGAGCTTATTGCGTTTCAGCTTTTGCCGAATACCGTAAAAACCGATTAGGGATAAAACCAGGCCCCCGCCTAAAAGTATTTTTTGAAGAGTACTGATTTCCGCTTTTTGTTCTAAAACGGTTATTTCTTTTTCTTGGAGAACGATTTGTTGTTCTTTTTTTTCGGTATCGTATTGGGTTTTTAGTTCTTCTATTTGCGCTGACTTGGTAGTGTTAAAAACAGAGTCATTGATAATCTGGTAGCTTCTTTGGTCTGAAAGGGCTTTTTCTAAATCTCCTATATTTTCGAATGCTTTAGACCTTGCCGAGTATCCGTCACGAAGAAGGTCAAGTGCCTTAATAGAGTCCGCCAATTTTATAGCGATAGAATGATTTTCCAAAGCTTTGCGGTAGCGTCCAGTCTCAAAATATGCAATCCCGAGGTTATTGTAGTCTATAATGAGATTATTTAGGGAAGCTGCTTTAGCTTTTTTCATTTTAATAGTTTCTTGGAGATATGTAATGGCCTCACCGTAACGTTCGGTGCTCATGGAGATAAGTCCCAAATTACCCAAGCTGAATGCTATCAAATCTTGGCGTTTCCGTTTTTTACAAATTTCAAGGCATATCTTATATTTTTCGATGGCACTATCATAGTCTTCCAAATACCAATATACATTTCCAAGTTCCATCAACATGGTTGCCAACCAGATGTCATCATCCAGCTTCTCCAAAATATTTAAAGCTTCTTTTATGGGTATTACCGCTTCTGAATAGTTGCCCCTGAGCATTTCTATTCTTCCAATATCACCTAGGCATATTGCTTTTCTTTTACTGTCGTGCGGGGACACAGTATCAGCAATTTTAGACGCTTTCAGTGTCGCTTCCATCGCTAACTCATAATCACCTGAATCCATATAAATTGCTGATTTGCGCTGTATATTATCAATGAGTTTAGTACCACTTTTTAGCTCAACAGCAATCACTTGTCCTTCATCTGCCAACGAAATTGCTTTGTCGAAGTCACCTTGTAAAGTCTCAAAAACGGCGTATTCGTTTAGTGATTTCCACAGCTCATTTTTGGTAACATTACGTTTAAGTAATTCAACGGATTTCGAGAAATAAAATCTTGCAGAATCAACATTTGGTAGGAAACGATAGTAATAAGCCTGATTTAAATAACCTATTCCTTCCCCTTTTAAATAGTTCAATTTTTTTGAAAGAAAAATTAACTCCTTATTGAATGCATTGGCCTTCTCCCAATCCTCGTGACGCAACTCAGAAAAGAGTTGATCGAGGGTTTTGACTTTTAACGTATCCTGTTCTTGCGATTTGTAAACGACTAAAAGACTATCCAATCTTTTGTTTTCTTGTCCAGCAACGAGAAGGATGGCACCTAAAAAAAAGATTAGAAATAACTTGGAAAGTTTCATGAGGTTGGTTTATCTACTAAAAGTAGACAATTTAAAACAACCGCCTGAAATAGAATTAATTACAAAAAAAGAGCCTCTAATTTAGAGGCTCTTTTCAATTAGTTTACCGTGTAGGTTTTGCCTTCGGGCCCAACTCCTTTCAAGGTTAGAGATTTCCATTCTTTCGGTAAAATCGGATTTTTTTGAACAATACCTTGTTCGGTGATATCCAATCCGCCGAAACCAAAAAGCACTACTTGTAACATTCCGCCTGCTCCGGTAGCAAAATACGGATTATCACTTGTAGCCGCTTCAGCCAATGCGCCAAAGGGGGGGCGCTTGTTTGGCTCGTAACTTCTTCGGAACAAACGGTAGGCTTCTTTGGCATCCCCCAGACGCGCATAAATCACCGCAAACACCGATTGTCCCATGGCGGGTCCTTCTTCAGCAAGTTTTGGCTCGTAATATTTCAGGTCTTTTAAGACCGTGGCTTCATCATTGACCACATTTAAAGGATAGGTCAACAGGTTTACATCGGCTTGTTTGATGCGTTCGCCATTATAAGTGGCATGCTCTTTCGTTGTGCCATCAGGGAATTTCAAAATCCGGATTTTAGCCGCTACTTCGTCCCAGCTTGGATCCGGTGTTTCGCCTACGGTCTTGGCTGCTTCGGTGGCATACTGTAACGCAGTTATGGCAGAACCATTCGTAAAGGCATTATCATCTACATTGGGAGCAAATTCATTGGCCCCTACCACGTTTTTGATGCTATAACTACCATCTTCATTTTTGATGGAACGACTCACCCAATAATCGGCTACTTCTTTCATCATGGGATAGCCTCGTTCCTTCAACCAACTCATGTTTTGGGTAACGCGATAGTAATTCCAAAAAGCAATGGCCACATCTGCAGTGATATGGTGCTCAAAAGTCCCGGTCAGGGCCCATGCTGGTGTCGCTTCTTCGCCCGTGTCATCACTTTCCCAAGGAAACATGGCCCCTTTGTAACCGAAATTGATGACACGGGCGA
>CALBPG010000027.1 GCA_937899065.1 uncultured Allomuricauda sp. | reverse complement strand
AGGAGCAAAACCGGAGGAAATCTCCATCATGAATACCCTTACGATAAACTTGCACCTTTTGATGGTTTCCTTTTATCGTCCTACAGCCAAACGATTTAAAATTCTTTGTGAAGAAAAGGCGTTCCCTTCGGACCAGTATATGTTGAAAAGCCAACTGCGTTTTCATGGTTTGGACCCTGAAAAAGCCTTGATTGAGGTAAAAAAACCTGAAGGAAAACACGCTTGGGAAACACAAGATATTCTAGATGCCATTCAAACCAATGCCGATGAAATTGCCTTGGTCTTGATGGGTGGGGTGAATTACTACAACGGACAAGTCTTGGATATGCAGGCCATAACACAAGCTAGTAAAGCTGCTGGGGCCATGGTGGGTTGGGATTTGGCGCACGCCGCAGGTAATGTGGCCATGTCCCTTCACGATTGGGATGTGGATTTTGCAGCTTGGTGCAGTTATAAATATTTGAACAGCGGACCAGGCAATGCCTCTGGGATTTTCGTGAATGAAAAGTATTTAAACCAAAAAGACATTCCCCGTTTCGAAGGGTGGTGGGGCACCAAAAAAGAAACCCGGTTTATAATGGAGCCCGAGTTTGACCCTATCCATACGGCAGATGCTTGGCAGTTGAGCAATCCTCCCATTTTATCTTTAGCACCTTACTTGGCTTCTTTGGAATTGTTTGATGCGGTGGGTATGCCTACGTTGATTGAAAAACAACAAAAAATAGTGTCCTTTTTGGAACATGTACTTCATGATATAGATGCCCAAGTAGCATCAAGATTTGAAATCATCACCCCGAAAGATAGGGGTTGTCAACTTTCCGTTTTCCTTCATGGCGAGGGGAGAGCGCTTTTCGATTATTTAATGAGCCATGGCGTCATCACAGATTGGCGGGAGCCTAATGTTATTCGATTGGCTCCAGCACCATTCTATTGCTCGTTTGAAGATATGTATCGCTTTGGGCAAGTTTTGAAGGCTGGAATCCTTTCAAAATCATCTGTTGCGAAGTAGTTTGAGGTAGGTAGTGGGCGTCATTTTTCGATAATGTCGAAACTGCTTGGTGAAATACGAAGGATTGGTAAAGCCACATTGGTACATCACCTGGTTCACCGTATCGTCACTGTTTTTAAATAATTCTGCTGCCTTTTGAATCCTGAAATCATTTAAGAAATACACAAAACGACGTTGGGTCATTTGCTTGAAAAAACGGCTAAACGAATTGGTAGTCAACCCTAGCTTGTCCGCCATATCCGATAACGTAATGGTTTGGGCGTAGTGTGTATTTACGTATTCAAAAACCGTTTCGAGGCGTTTGATGTCACTATGCTTTTGGGAAGGTGCCGTCACACCTTCCATCAGGTTTTCTAGGGATTTGGTTCTGGACAACTTTCGTAAGATGTCGAGCAGATTAATCAGTTTTCCAACATCATCTAAATGCTCAAAACGTAAGAATTTTGAAGCAAGTTCAGTTTTGATTTGGTCTTCGAAAACCATCACATCTTTAGCTTCTTCCAGAAAGTCTTGTATGCTGCCCAACTCTGGGAACGCATAAAGTCGATTCGAAATAAAGTCCTTTTTGAATTGAATAACTACTTCACGATTGTTTGGGAAATCTTGATTTCCGAAGTCGGTGTGAGGAATATTCCCCGCTAGAAATACCAATACTCCGTTTTCATATGGGATTTTTTGGGAGCCAATATTCAAAACCCCATTGCCATTTTTAATGAATACCATTTCGTATTCAGGGTGAATGTGCCAACCACTGGGCGAGCATTGGTCAGCGGCAGTGTACGTTCTGATTTTAACGGACTGCTTTTTATCGACATTGACATGCTCAAGAATAGGCTTCATACGACTAAACTACCAAATAGGTTTGTGTATTTCTAGTAAAAAGAATAAAATGTATTAAAAGTCGAATACTTTATGCTAAAAAGACCATAGAAATCCAGCTTACTTTGTTTTGCGAACAGTCGATTAAAAATATTAGAATGAAAACCATCACCGCAATGGAGTATTTCCATTTGAACAATCAAGTAAAGATGCCCAAGGTTGGTTTGGGGGTTCTTTTTGCTAAAAATGACGAAGAAGTTGAAAATGCTGTCGTTTCTGCGTTAGAATCTGGATATCGGAAAATTGATACAGCTTCTGCGTACAAGAATGAAGAGGGAGTGGGCAAAGCCATTCAAAAGAGTGGAGTGCAACGGGAAGATATTTTCTTGGGAACCAAAGTGTGGAATACCGAACAAGGATATGCTGCAACATTGAAAGCTTTCGAAAGAAGCTTAAACCGATTGCAAACCGATTATGTGGATTTGTATCTGATTCACTGGCCAGTCAGGTCGAAATATAAAGATACGTATCGCGCCATGGAAGAGATATATAAAAAGGGTTTGGCAAAGGCCATTGGTGTATGCAACTTTGGTATTGACCAATTGCAAGACCTCATGGAATATTCCGATTTAATTCCTGCTGTGAATCAGATAGAAATGCATCCACATCACAGTCAACCAGAGTTATTGGCTTTTGCTCATCAATATGGAATCCAACTTGAAGCTTGGCGTCCTATAATGATGGGTGAAGTTCTGAAAATTCCTGAGCTCGTTGAAATTGGAAATAAATATGAAAAATCTCCAGTTCACATTTCCTTGCGGTGGTTGGTGCAAAGGGGCGTTGCTGTTATCCCCAAATCAGTGACTACAAAACGGATAAAGGAGAACATCAACATTTTTGATTTTGAATTGTCAGAGACAGAAATGGAGGTTATTGAAGGATTGAACCAAAACAAAACCTTAGGAGAGGATATGTCCCATATTTTTTGATTTGTATGAAATCACTACGACTTATTTTATCGAATCCGAAGTACTTTGCCCCATCCTGGGTTTTTGCCAGTCTGAACATCTGGTTCGGTACTTGGGCGATTTACATTCCAACCGTCAAGGAGCAACTTCAAATTGATAAAGCTGATTTGGGAATCGCTTTATTCTGTTTGTCCTTGGGGGTTTTTGCCATTTTTCCTCTGGCGCCTTACATCATCAATCGTGTCGGTGTGGGCAGAGCTACATGGTATGGTGTGGTGTTAAGCAGTCTTGCCGCACTTTTTCCATTAGTTGTGCCGAACTACTATCTTCTCATGTTGGCTCTTTTTATGTTTGGTGCCTCGAACGGTATAACGGATATTTCCATGAACACTTTGGTGGCTGAAATTGAGAAAAAAGAGAAACAAAACTTTATGTCGGCGGCCCACGGTTTCTTTAGTTTGGGAGGGGTAATTGCCGGGTTGGGCAGTTTTTTGATTCCGGTGCTGGACAGTCCTTTTTTACACATGCTATTGATAGTCATTTTGGTTTTTGGCATCAATTTATATGTCAAAAAACACTATTTCGCTATCAAATCTGAACCCATTCAAAAGGAGGCTTTTAGTTTTAAACTGTTTAAACCACTCTTTCTACTGGGAATCATTGGGTTTGTTGCGTTCGGCAGCGAAGGGGCCATTGTGGACTGGAGCGGATTGTACCTTAAGGAAGTCACTTTTGCCCCGGAAGCTTTTATTGGAGCAGGATTCTTAGCCTTTAGCACGGCCATGACCTTGGGACGCTTTTTAGGTGATGGTATTAGCGCGCGCATTGGCGCTGTAAACATAGTGGCGTTGGGAGCCATTATTGCCGCTGTCGGATATGTATTGGTGCTCACGGGTCAGACCCATTGGGCTATTATTGGTTTTGCGTTGAATGGTCTAGGTTTTTCTGTAATCGTTCCAGAACTATTTCGAATTGGAGGCAATGTAAAAGGCGTAGATGCTGCAAAAGGGGTATCCTTTATTGCAGGCACAGGTTATTTAGGGTTTTTGATGGGCCCTGTAATTCTTGGGTTTTTAGCGGAAGAATTTTCCCTTCGAATCAGTTTTATGACCCTTTTGGCCTATGTGTTACTGATTCTGTTAATAACCTTCTCTTTGCGGCGAAAAAGGTAATCTCCTATTTTATTTTGATACCGGTAATCGCAATATTGAAAGCATCGGTTCCCTGTCGCTTGTGGTCCTGCGCAAACTGAAAACCATCAATAGATTGATAGTTTTCCCAGGTAGTTGTCATGGAAGGTTCTTCTTGATTGCCCTTGCGGAAAACCCATTCACGCACTTTAAAATCATCTCCCAAATAAAAGTCAAAGGCATCTCCTGGCGTGTAACCGCCTTCTTCACCATATACCAACGTCAGCTTTTGTAGACTATCTTGGCTTACGGGTGCAAGCGCCTTCTCCATATGCTCATATTTGAAGTTTTCTTTATCCCACATCATGTTGAACGGCGCCATGGCCCAATAGCGGTCATTGATAAATCCGCGATTGGCTTTGTAAGCGACGCTATCCATTTCATTACGGTTGTAAACTAAGGTATCCTGTCCTGAAATAGAGGTAATCTGGTTGGTTTTGGTTTCCCATATCCAAGTCCGCTCAAAATGAATGGTATCCCGGTCTACATTGAAGGTGAAAGCAATTTCTTGTACATCTTTCCATTGCTCATAACCATGCGCGTTGGCTACTTTTTCCAAAATACTAAGCTCGGGTTCGGGTTCAATTGACTCCTTCTTGGTTTCGGTTTTGCACGCGGTAGCTAAAAAGACGAGCAATAAAATAGGAAGTAAATGTTTCATCCTTGGGTTTTCATCAAAGATACCGTGATTTCAAGTATCTTGTTTAGGAAATCACTGACACTAAACCCGCCAAAGTGACTTTTTTAAAGCGTCTGTTTCTAATTCTTGTAAACAATCTTGATAAGAAAGCAGTGGGCGGGGATGATTCATTTGCACAACTAACGGACGAAGAGTTGGTTGCACGAATAGTGAAAAACAACAATCCGTTGTTGTTCGGTATACTGTACGACCGGTATGCCAAGATGGTCTATAACAAATGTTATGGTTTTGCCCGGTCGCAAGATGAAGCGGAAGATTTAACACAAGACGTGTTTCTTCAACTTTTTATCAAACTGAAATCGTTTAAGGGAAAGTCGAAGTTTTCAACTTGGCTGTATTCGTTCACCTATAACTTTTGCGTGAACTATGTAAACCGAAACAAACAACGTAAAATGAGTGATAGGTCGGTGCCTGTCGAAGACTCGGAACACAAATTGACGGAGGAAGTACCTGACGAAAGCCTTTTGGAGCTAAAAGCCAAGAAGTTGGAAAAGGCCTTGACTTTGATTTCGGCAGAAGACCGTTCAATTTTGTTATTGAAATACCAAGATGGGGCCAGCATCAAAGAGCTGATTACCCTGATGGAAATTGGAGAAAGCGCAGTAAAAATGCGTTTGAAACGCGCTAAAGAAAGATTAATGGAATCCTATAACACCTTGTAGCTATGGCAAAAATGAGAAATCCATTTAAAGAATTGGAAGCCTCCTTGCGAGAGGTACCACCAGGCATGAAAAAGAAGGTAATGAACGACATTGCCGCTGCCAAACTGATTATGGACATGGGGTCGCTCTTCTCTTTTAATTTGGGAGCCGCTTTAAAACGCCTTTTTAGAACACAAAAAAATAGTTGATAACAAAAAAACATAAGCCATGGAAACAATAAACGAATGGAAAGAACTCACGTTTAACTCATTAATTACGATGGGGCGGGATATTGCCTCAGCCCTCCCAAAAATTATTGGGGCACTCATTATTTTGGTCATAGGATGGCTAGTCACCAAAATCGTATTGTTCGTTTTGGGAAAAGTCTTGAAGTTGGCCAAAATGGACAAGTTAAGCGATAAAATCAACGAGATGGACCTCTTCGGAAAAGGAGGATTCAAGTTGGATATCATCAAAATAGTATTGGGCTTCGTCAAATGGTTGCTGCTCTTGGTCTTTTTGATTGTAGCTGCTGATATTTTGAGCTGGGAAATCATCTCTACAGAAATTGGAAACCTGCTCCGTTACCTACCGAGATTGTTTAGTGCGCTGGCCTTGATGATGATTGGACTCTATGTCGGTAATTTTGTCAAGAACACAGTCAAGAAACTGTTTGAAAGTCTGGAGTTTTCGGGTTCGAATGTGGTGAGCAACTTGTTGTTTTACATTATCGTGATTTTTATTTCGATTACGGCCTTGAATCAAGCGGGAATTGATACGACCATCATCACCAATAACATAACCATGATTCTGGGCGCCTTTCTGTTGGCATTTGCTATTGGAGTTGGCCTAGGTTCTCGAGACATTATCACCGATTTGCTGCGGTCTTTTTACACACGAAGAACCTATGCCGTGGGGGATAAGGTTGTGATAGGAGATTTGGCAGGCTCTATCGAAGCGATTGAAAACAACAGTGTGACCTTGGTGACCAAATCGGGCAAATACGTGATACCAATAAAGGATGTGACCTCGACCAAAGTAGAAGTCAAGTCCTAAAATTCTCAAATTCTGATGGTTGTGCGGCTGCACAGTTTCCCTTTAATTTGATTAATTTTGATATGTACAATTAAAGAAGACATGAGTTCAAAAAAGGGAAAAGTCAGTGATTTGATTCACGAAAAATTGCTTGAAGAGCGAAAGGTATTTTTATGGGGTATGGTGGATGATGATTCGGCAAAACACGTTATTGACCGTTTGATGTACCTTGATTTGCAAAGCAATGACGAAATTCAATTGATTATCAACAGTCCAGGCGGATATGTTACGTCAGGATTTGCGATGTATGATACCATAAAACAAATCAAAAGCCCGGTTTCTACCGTATGTTCTGGTCTGGCCGCCTCTATGGGGTCCATTCTGCTATCTGTCGGAGAAAAAGGACGTCGTTTTATTCAACCCCACGCCCGTGTCATGATTCACCAACCGAGTGGAGGCGCACAAGGACAAGCGTCGAATATTGAAATTCAAGCCCGAGAGATTATTAAGACGAAAGAGCTTGGCGCACACATATTGGCAGACAACTGTGGACAAACCTTCGAAAAGGTCATGAAAGATTTTGACCGTGATTATTGGATGGGTGCTGAAGAATCAGTGGAATACGGTATCGTGGACGGTATTTTAGAATAAACACTGCTACATAAAAGGGAAAAAGTCCTTCGAAATTTATTTCAAAGGACTTTTTGCATATATATGGACGCCTAGGCGGAATATTTTACTTCATTATATCTACGGCAATAATGGTACCAAAAGTTTAAGGGTACCCTGTTAAATAATCCCTAAATATATCCAAGGGCTCTTCGAAGTTTCCTTTCCGCTAGAATAATGTTTCTTGTAGCCACTGCTTTTGGAACCGGCCATTGCTATCATACATATCTGCTTGGCGTTTGATATTGAATTTCCGGTCGCGTGGGTCATTGCCCACGCCGCTGTTGTACATCCAATTGCCCCAATTGCTGTGCACATCATAGTCTATAAGCATTGCCTCAAAGTAGGCGGCGCCAATACGCCAGTCTTGTTCCAGCTCCTTTGCCCAATAACTTGCTACATTTTGTCGTCCCCGATTGCTCATCCAGCCCGTGCGTGCCAATTCAATCATATTGGCGTTGACGAAAGATTCAAACGTGCTGCCCTCGGTCCATGCCTGAAAATGTCTAGGGTCATTTTTCCAAGCGTAGTTTTTTTCTAGAATGCCCCCAATTTTGAAAATAGCATTGCCATACTTCAAGGAAACGTATTTGAAGTAATCCCGCCAAATCAGTTCAAAAACCAACCAATAGGTGTCTTGATTCTTTTTTACTTCGCGTTCAAATCGCTTTACTTCATGATAAATGGTTCGTGCAGAAATGCTACCGTTAGCGAGCCATGGAGAGAACTTTGAACTATAATCTATCCCTACCAGACCGTTGCGGGTTTTTTTGTAATACGCGAGTTTCCCGGTTTTCCAGAAATAATGGTCTAAACGCTTTAAAGCTTCCGTTTCACCTCCTAAAAAAGGAAATGCACTACGGGGTTCAGCCTCAGGAATTTCTAATTCCAAATCCTCTAGTGAAGGAATGGGAGTGTCCTGATGGAGTCGATTCTCCTTTGGCATCGCTCTAGGAATCGGCAGGGCAGGGAATATCTTGGCATTCTTTTCACAAGCCTTTCGAAATTGTGTAAAGACTTGCGGAACGTCCTGAAAAGATTGAAAAGGAATATCACTAGGGTGGAATAAGAACTGGTCGTAATATGACAGCATTTTAACCGCTTCGGGAATATTTTTCTTCACCTCATTTTGTGCCACTACTTCTTCTTGGGTCCACTCCTTTTGAAAAATCAAGGAATCGATTGAAAATTCCTAGGTGATATTTGGAATAACGGATTCGGGTTGGTCATGATACACCAATAGCGAAATGTTCAACTTTGCCAGCTGCCGTCGTAGCTCTTTTACCGTTTCAATCAAAAGTTTGGCGCGAAACTTTTCGGTCTTCTTGAAACCATATGGGGTATCAGTATAGTGTCTTGGATCAAAACAGTAGACCGCAATTACTTTTTCCGCTTTCGCGGCTTTGGTCAATCCTTGATGGTCTGCGGTTCTGAGGTCGTTGCGAAACCACAGCAGGGCGTTTTTCATAGTGTTTTCGATTTTTTGCAGCGCACGCTACAGTACTTTACATTGTCCCAGTCTCGCTCCCACTTTTTTCGCCAAGTAAATGGCCTCCCACAACTTGCGCAAATCTTTTGGGGAAGATTAGACTTTTTGTGCGCCATGCAAGATGCTCTTCGCGGATTCATCGGGTCGTGCATAGGCGAGGCGGTCCTTAATTTTGGGCGCTGCATAGCCATCAAGGCCGACAATGGAAACAATTTGCTCTTCATCCAATTTTGCCCACAAATCCTCAGTTAACAACGATTCATTAACGTGGATGTGGTCAATCCGTCCAACAATGAAAATGCATCCGTTTTCCATGATGGGATATTCGTTCATATAGGTACACCCCAATTGAATGGGACTTTCAGACACGAAAGGTGCCATATGTCCTTCCCGAAATAGGGGTTGCAATCCAGTTCTCTCGAATTCCGACTCGTTTTCTTCGAATTTTGCGGCGGTCTGATGCGCTGCTTCATATATTTCCTGAGTAACGGCATTTACGGTGAAAGAGCGATTCTCGCTAATATTACGATAGGTGTCTCGGCGCACGGTAAGTGGCCGCAGCACAAACCCAAGAAGCGCGGGGTTGCTGCCCAAATGCACCACCGAATTGAATATGGCGACATTAGCCCTACCCGAACGGTTAACGGTCCCAACAAGGTTTGCAGATTTGTATCCGGTAATAGTATTGATAAGATTCGCCCGGTACCTGCTGGGAAGTTCTTCTACGGCATTGCTATTGAAATATCGCATCTTTGTTTAATTTTTTAAAAAAAACAATAAACAAAAATACTAAATTCTTCGCTATGCTAGGGTGGTGTACTTAGCAAAATGCGGTGAAATCGCTATTTTCGTGGTTCACTCGTAAAGGTTCCCAAAGGCTCAATGGCCCATACACCCAAAAACATTGCGATTATCGGTTCAGGATTGGTTGGTTCGTTGCTGGCGGTTTATTTAAAGCGTTACGGACACCAAGTCACTATTTTTGACCGAAGACCAGATATCCGAACCGTGGAGTTCTCTGGACGGTCCATTAACCTTGCGATGAGCACAAGGGGTTGGAAAGCCTTGCGCGCCGTTGGTTTGGAGGAAACCATTAAGGAAATTGCCATTCCGCTCTACCAACGTGCTCTCCACGTCAACGATAAGCCGCTATACTTTCAAAAGTACGGACATGAAGGGGAAGCCATTTGGTCTATTTCACGCGGCGTGCTCAACCGAAGAATGATTGATTTGGCAGAAGCGGAAGGAGCCGTTTTCCGATTTGAGGAAAAGGTCTGGGATGTGGATTTGCCTAAAGCAAGGGTTTACACCGGAAAGTCTGAAAAAAGCAAATGGAAAGCCTATGATTTTGATTTGGTTTTTGGTTGTGATGGCGCTTTTTCTCGAGTTCGGCATAAGATGCAACGCCGTAGTCGGTTTGATTACTCACAAGATTTTATCAATGTTGGCTATAAAGAGTTGACCATTCCACCTGACGAAAATGGACAACATAAGCTGGACAAGCACTCTTTTCATATATGGCCACGTGGCAAGTTCATGTTGATTGCGATGCCCAATTTGGATGGTAGTTTTACCTGTACCTTGTTTATGCCTTTTGAGGGTGAGGTATCTTTTGAGAACATTACCACGAAAAAAGAAGCAAAGGCCTTTTTCAAAACGTATTTCCCTAACGTACGCAAGGAAATTGAAAATTTGACGGAAGACTTTTTCAATAACCCAACCAGTGCGATGGTGACCATGAAGTGTTATCCTTGGACGTATTGGAATAAGGTTGCTTTGGTTGGAGATTCGGCTCACGCCGTGGTTCCTTTTTACGGGCAAGGCATGAATGCGGGTTTTGAAGATATTTATGAATTGGACCAACTCATCCAAACACATGGCGATAATTGGGAGGCTACCTTTAAAGCGTATCAGGAAACCCGAAAGCCCAATGCCGATGCCATTGCGGAATTGAGTTATCGCAACTTTATGGAGATGAGCAGCAAAACCGCTGACCCCAACTTTTTGCTCCAAAAGAAAATAGAGAAGCACTTCGCAGAGAAACATCCAGATAAATGGACTCCCGTCTACCGCCGCGTTACTTTTTCAGAACGTCCCTACGCCGAAGCCTTGGCGATAGGAGATAAACAGGAAGCTATCATGCAAGAGATATTGCAAATGCCCAACATCGAATCACTTTGGGATTCGGATAAGGTGGAGCAGAAAATCTTGGCCCTTTTATGAAAGCAACTGGATTTTCTACTCTTTTCCCAATCCTATATTTACGCCACCATAGCGTAATCTTCTTCAGTCTTTCGTTTGGAGATTCGTCTTTTGTCCAAAAAGTAGGTAGAGAACAATAGCACCAGACAAATCACAGCTGGCGCTCCATTCCCATATTTTGAAACGTAGTGTGCGATAATGGCAAACACTAGATTTAGTATGAAACCGGCGTAGGCCCATTCCAAAAGGCGTTTGCTTCGGTTGTACCAAATCGTGCCCAATCCGACCGCTTGCGCAATGGCCAACGGCTGAATAAGGTGTTCAGGATATCCTAGTTTGGCATATTCCAAAACCATTTGTTCGTACATGAATAGGTGTTTGAAAAGTGAGGCTAAAATCATGGTGGAAAACAGCCCTAAAAACGTGTAGTAAGCATAGTATTTTGTTTGCATGGTTCAAAAATTTGAGGTTTGTTTCCATTCAATCTAGCTCTTAATCAATTGATAAATAGAAGTGTAGCGTTGAACGGTAGAAAACCAAAGTTAGGTGGGGTTTTTGGGGAGATGGAAGTTGGTAACAAGGTCAGGTATGAAGCACCAAGCACCAAACGGCAAGTATGAAATAGAGCACTAAGAACCCATTTAGAAGCACCAAATCCCAATAGTCTAAGAAATCTGTAACCATTTCTGAAAACAAAGGTACTCCCTGAAACGATTCATCATTTCAAGTATAGAAACCAACTGAAAAATCAATATCTCAACAATCAAAAAACCAATTTATGAATGCCAAACTCCTCTACGAAAGATTACGGTTTATCCATTTTGTTGTACGCCATAGAAGCTTAAAAACCGCTTTCTCTTTGATCATACTATGGTGCCTGTTTTGCAGCTCAGCCTTTGGGCAAGAGAATGTGGGTGAAAATGTAAATGAATATGTTATTTCTTTCCCCAGCGAAAATAGAAATATCGCGATGGTTAGCGCAAAACTGAAATTAAAAGACAGTGTGATAAAAATGGCCGCTTGGGGTCATCCTTGGTTACCAAATGGATGGGCAACCTTCGTAACAAACCTAAAAGTACAATCGGCCAAAGGGAAACCAATTGAGTATTCCATTATTGAAAAAGAGGGATGGGGTTCATGGCGTGTGGATGGAAAAGATGGCACCGCACTTTCAATTTCATATCAAGTAAATTTCAACCACCATGAGTATGATTGGAATCCAGCGGGAGGTATAGATTCCAGACCCGAAGTGACCGATACAGCTCATTTTTTGGTTACCAAGGCACTTTTTATTTATTCTCCAGGAACGGAGGCTTCCAGCGTACAATTTGAGATACCCGAAAATTGGAAAATTGCGACGAATTGGGACCAGGTGACTCCAAAGAAATATTACGTGGATTCTTGGATTAATTTGGTGAACAACTCCTTGGTGCTCGGGGACTTTTACAAACAAAAAATCTCCAACGGTCCAATGGACCTCATAATTGCAGTAGAAAGCAAATTGGAAAATCATAACGAGTGGTTTGTAGATATTCTACAAAAGCAGTTGAATGAATTCAGCAGGATTTTTCAAGGTACTCCAGATAGAAATTATCTTGTTTCCATTAGGTCGGCCGATGAAGATGATGGGGAATCATTTCACGACAGCTTTAATCAGGTGGTTACATCGGATGGTATCGAAAGAAGGTTGATAGTATGGGCAAACACTATGGCGCATGAAATGTTTCATTATTGGAATGGTGCGAACTTTTTGGTGGGGGACAATCTGAACGATTTGTACTGGTTTAGCGAAGGATTCACAGAATACTATGCCAGTCTATCTTTGTTAAGAACAGGTGTCATCGATAAAGAAACGTATTTTAGGAAAGTTGAACACTACCTTACCCGATACTTTATTTCCAAAAAAATGTGGCCAGAAAAACCCGTTAGTTTAGTTCATGCTGGAGATGAGAAAGGCAAAAATTGGTTATTTCTATACGGGGGAGGTGCAACTATGGCATTATTTTTTGATATCGAAATTAGAAGGCTCAAAAAGGGTCAGAAAAGTTTGGATGACGTGATGTTCCTTTTAAAGGAAAAATATGGTTTGAAAAATAAAAAAATAAACAACAGCCATGTACTCGAGGCGCTAAACGAGGTTGCCGGTACTGATTTTACTAAGGAATTTGAGCAATTTGTAGAAGGGACAGAGTCTTATTTGAACCTAAAAGATGTCTTTTTCAATGCGGGACTTTACTTGGATTCCTTTTCAGATGAAATGTTTATTTCAGAAATAAACGAAGAAAATAACTCAATTTTTCGTCAGATGATATCCAACTGAGGTAGTCGTGCTTCAATGCCAACATTCATTATCACTTGTACTTACGCATTTCAGCCCGTCGCATGGGCATGCTATCAACGCGGTCAAAGATGGTATTTGGGTCTACGGGAAAAGGTGCTTGAAATTTTAAGCCACCATCTTTTCCAATGAGGAGAACACCTTCAAAATCTGGCGTTATGGAGAATTTAGACAGTGTTTTCGCGTTAGTCTTGACCGCAAACAGCAAAAGGTCCCTTTCGGTGAGTGCTTTGGGGTTTTTCTCAAAAGCCTTGCGTTGTGCGTTCAACGAAGCATTATTTGATTCGGAAGCGACCAAAATGAGTAAACGGTTTTTCCAGCGGTAGGCATCCCAGTCTTGTGCAGAAAGGGTAGTGCAAAAGGTCAAGAGGAGTAGGGGGAAAGCACGTTTCATCTCCATAAAGAAACAAAAAAACCGCCTCAAGGGCGGTTCGGTATGTGTTAAAAGCTTTTGTTAGATTTTTGCAAACAAGGCTTCCATTTTCTCTTGTTCTTCTTCCGCCAACAAAGGGTCAACCAAGATTCGTCCACTGTGCTCATCGGTAATAATTTTCTTGCGAGAAGCAATTTCAACCTGAACTTGGGGAGGAATGGTGAAGAAAGAACCACCTGAAGCACCTCGTTCTACGGGTACTACAGCAAGTCCATTTTTTACGTTGTGACGTATACGCTTGTAGGCATGAATCAATCGGTCTTCTATTTTCTCTTCAAACTCTTCTGACTTTTTCAAAAGCGCTTTTTCTTCTTTTTCGGTTTCAGCCAGAATCGCGTCCAATTCCCCTTTTTTGTGTTTAAGGTGGTTTTCACGCTCGGTCAATTTTTCTTTGGTATCGGAAATGACCTCTTTTTTCTGCTCAATTTGCGCCTTGAACTCTTTGATGTTTTTTTCCGCCAATTGGATTTCCAATTCTTGGAACTCAACTTCTTTGCTCAAGGAGTTGAACTCTCGGCTGTTTCGAACATTTTTCTGCTGCTCGGCATACTTTTTTATCAAAGCTTTGGATTCTTCGATAAGGTTCTTTTTGGCGGCAATTTCAAAGTTGACGGTTTCAACATCGGTTTTGAGTTTGTCCATTCGGGTTTTCAATCCTAACACCTCATCTTCAAGGTCTTGTACTTCCAAAGGAAGTTCGCCTCGCACATTTCGAATCTCGTCAACTCTGGAGTCTATCAATTGAAGGTCGTACAACGCTCGTAGTTTTTCTTCAACCGTGATGTTGTCAGTTTTATTCGCCATAAATTAAAAGTACTTAATGGGATTTGTTATACTTTCCGCTAAAGAGACTGCAAAATTAGGAATTTTTTTTGTAAGATAATCGACCAAAAGCTGTTTTGTAAACTGCTCTGACTCAAAGTGTCCCACATCTGCTAGCAGGATTTGGTTTTCGGCTTCAAAAATCTGGTGGTATTTCATGTCTGCGGTGATAAAAGCATCAGCCCCAGCGGCGTTGGCCGCTCCAATGGCAAAGGCACCACTGCCTCCTAAAACGGCTACCTTTTGGATGGGTTTTTCCAAAAATGGTGAGTGTCTGACCATACTAAGATTGAATTTTTCTTTTAAAAGGTCCAAAAAGCGGGTTTCGGAAAGCGCTTCGGGTAAAGTTCCCTGGCGACCCATACCCAAATAGGGTTGAGGATTGTCCAAAGTAATGAGTTCATAAGCCACTTCTTCGTACGGATGAGCATCCAATAACGCCTTCACGATTTTGGATTCCAACTCAAAGGAATACACCATGTTCAATTGCATTTCGGGTTCTTGATGGTGTTTGCCAACACTTCCCGCTGCTGGTGATGCACCATCGGTTGCGGTAAAAGTTCCCATACCCGAAGTACGAAAACTACAATCTTGGTATTGACCAATTGCGCCTGCACCTCCGGAAAAGAGCGCTTGGGCTACTTCATTTGCTTTGCCTTCGGGAACGTAAGTGGTCAGTTTTTTAAGTGTACCTTTCTTGGGAATAAGAATTTTGCTGTCTTCAAGACCGAGCACTTCACAAATTTTATGATTGACGCCTAAAGGACTATTGTCCAATGCGGTATGTACACAATAAATGGAAATGTTATTCGCAATACACTTCATGAGCACCCGCTCGACGTAGGTAGCTCCCGTTAACCTTTTGATTCCAGCGAAGAGAATAGGATGAAAACTAACAATCAGATTACATTTCTTTTCGATTGCTTCTTCCACCACGTTCTCTAAGGTATCCAGGGTCACCAAAATGCCCGAGACTTCGGCATCCGCATTCCCAACTAACAATCCAACATTGTCAAAATCTTCAGCGTGTTTCAAGGGCGCCAAACCTTCTAGGATTTGGCCGACATCTTTTACGGTCATGAAATTCAGTTATGGCCTAAAGATAAAATATATATTTTCGCCCTATGCTTCAAGTATTGCGAATACTGGCGTTCCCTATTTCCTTGCTTTATGCAATGGTAGTTTTTGTACGAAACCTTTTTTACGATTCTGGATGGTTCAAATCACATACTGTAAACATACCCACCTTATGTGTTGGGAATTTGAGTGTGGGTGGAACCGGTAAAACCCCAATGATTGAGTATCTGATTGAACTGCTGGATGGTGTGCCTGTTGCGGTGCTTAGTCGAGGATATAAACGTAAGTCTCAAGGTTTCCTTTTGGCGGATGAAAAGAGCACAGTCTCTGACTTAGGGGATGAACCCTATCAAATTCATAGCAAGTTCCCAAAAATTACGGTTGCAGTAGAGGCAGATAGGGTAGAAGGGGTGAAGCGGTTGAAAGCACAATCCAAAGCAAAACTGGTGTTATTGGACGACGCTTTTCAACACAGACGTATCCAACCAACATCTTCCATACTGTTAACAACCTTTGCCAAACCCTATGTTTCCGATTGGTACCTTCCGACAGGAGATTTAAGGGACCACAAAGTGGCTGCCAAGCGCGCGGATGTTATTGTAGTGACCAAGTGCCCTGAAAATATCAGTAGTGAAGAAAGAAAGGCTTTTGAAAAAAAGTTGAGTCCTTTGTCTCATCAAAAAGTATTGTTTTGCTGGTTTTCGTATGCGGAAAAACCTCAAAACCGAGAAGGGGTTCAGTTTGGATGGGACCAGTTGTCTTCCAAAAAAGTTGGGGTAGTTACGGGTATTGCCAACCCAGCGCTTTTTCTTAAACATTTAAAAAGTAAAGGTTTCCCCTTTGAACATTTAGATTTCCCCGACCACCATACATTTACCGATAGCGAACTGACGCGTTTTCAGCAGTATGATTATATCATTACTACTGAAAAAGACTATGTACGCTTGGAAGGTCGTTTGAAGAATGCATTGTACCTAAGTGTGAAACACACCTTCTCAAAAGAGGACGAAAATTTTTTAGAAAAAACTGTCAAGTCACTATTGGACTAACTTATACTCCAATTTTCTTTTTGAAGATATTTTCCCCTATTTTTTGGTAGAATACCTCAGGTTTGAAGGGTTTGGTCACCACATCGTTACAGCCGGCTTGGTAGAAACTTTCCAAACTGTCGTCTAGAGAGATTGCTGTTAGGGCTATGATTGGGATTTCCTTATCGAACTTTCGAATTTGGCGTGTAGCTTCTTCACCACTAATCCCAGGCATATGAATATCCATTAAAATGGCGTCGTAAGTGTTCGCCTTTGCTGAATCAATTGCTTCGTTACCGTTGTTGGCAATATCGCAGGTAATCTCTTTTTTGTTCAACATCTTTTTGGTAATCACCTGATTGATTTTGTTGTCTTCCACCACAAGTAAGTGCAGACCTTTAAAATCAAAACCTTCAGGGTCCAATTCGAATGCTACATCTTGCAATACGGCCACATCGCATTTCAGGTCCATTTCAAAGAAGAATGAACTTCCATGACCTACGGCACTCTCTAAATGGATTTTACTGTCGAATAGCCCTAGCAAACTTTTCACGATGGTCAAACCTAATCCAGTACCTCCATATTCCCTATTGATTTGTACAGAGCCTTGCTCAAAGCTATCAAAGATGTTTTTCTGTTGTTCTTCAGAAATACCGATACCGTTGTCTTTTACTTCAAAATACAGTTTGACTTCTTCCTCAGATTTTTGGAGCAACTTTGCAATCACCTCTACTTTTCCTTTTTTCGTGAATTTGAGGGCATTACCCACTAGATTCATGAAAATCTGTGATAGTTTTATGGGGTCACCCAGCAAATGTTGCGGGATGGTAGGGTCGTAATCAAGAATC
>CALBPG010000026.1 GCA_937899065.1 uncultured Allomuricauda sp. | reverse complement strand
ACTGAACAACTGTATCTGTTGATCATGGAACAGCATCGAGAATATGTTAATCTACTTAAACGAATGGACATTCCAGAGAAGGAGTTGGGTCCATATAAATCTGATACGGTAGAAGAGGCCAAAAGAATGACCATTATCGTTTTGAATCGGGCATTGCGAAAAGTTCGGTTTCGTGCTAAAGAAGGGAATTAACATTTTTGAATTTGAATCCAAGAATGTTAAACAAACAAGAGGATTTGTTGTATTTTTACCCAAAATTTTCACAGATTTTAGTGAGAAAGCTTCATGGATAAATATTCCTTTTTAAACGCTGCGCACACATCTTTTTTTGCGGAGCTATACGACAAGTATTTAACCAGTCCCGATAGTATCGAGCCCAGTTGGAGGGCTTTTTTTCAGGGCTATGATTTTGGTATGGAAAGTTCCCTTGAGGAACTGGACTTCACTTCCGCTGACGGTTCTTTGGCACTGGCCAATGGGCAAACCTTGGAAATTCCGCAATCCTTGCAAAAGGAATTTCAGGTCATTCAGCTCATTAATGGCTATAGGTCAAGGGGACATTTATTTACGCAAACCAATCCTGTAAGGGAACGAAGAAAATACATTCCGACCCTTTCCTTGGATAATTTTGGGTTGGCCGAGGCGGATTTGGAAACCACCTTTGATGCCGGTAAAATCATCGGTATAGGACCAAGTCCATTGAAAAATATCGTTGCGCACTTGGAGCGCATTTACTGCGATGCCATAGGGGTAGAGTATATGTACATCAGAACCCCTGAACGCATCGAATGGATTCAAAATTGGCTGAATGTCAATGATAATCATCCCAACTTTTCCGCTGATGAGAAGAAAAACATTCTTCGAAAACTAAACGAAGCCGTTTCGTTCGAAAGCTTTTTGCATACCAAATATGTTGGTCAAAAGCGTTTTTCCCTGGAAGGTGGAGAATCTCTGATTCCTGCTTTGGATGTCATAATCGAAAAAGCAGCGGATGCCGGCGTAAAACAGTTCGTGATGGGGATGGCCCACCGCGGACGCTTGAACGTTCTGACCAATATTTTTGGGAAATCGCCTAAAGATATTTTCAGTGAATTTGATGGGAAAGATTATGAAGAAACCATCTTTGATGGGGATGTAAAATACCACTTGGGTTGGACTTCCATGCGGGAGACGGACTCTGGAAAAATGGTGAATATGAACATCGCGCCCAATCCTTCGCATTTGGAGACGGTGAACTCCATTGTTGAAGGAATTTCAAGGGCGAAACAAGATAGCGACCACGCCGAAAACGTTTCTGAAGTACTACCAATTTTGGTGCATGGAGATGCTGCTTTTGCAGGGCAGGGTGTGGTATATGAAGTGATTCAAATGGCCCGCTTGGATGGATATCAGACAGGTGGAACCATCCATATTGTGGTAAACAATCAGATAGGATTTACTACAAATTATTTAGACGCACGTTCCTCAACATACTGTACTGATGTTGGGAAAGTGACGCT
>CALBPG010000025.1 GCA_937899065.1 uncultured Allomuricauda sp. | reverse complement strand
CGCCTACCAAAGTGCTTGCTGGCATGTCCGCATCACCCAATAATTCTTTCCGAACGGTTCTAAAAATGTCCAAATACTCCGGTTTGTAGTCCACGATGTAAGTGTTGTATTTCACCACATCTTTAAATGTTGCTCCAGAATGTTCCAAGGTAGTAAAAAGCTTGTTCAGCGCATCGCGAAACTGAGCTTCAAAATCTTCCCCGGTACCAACTTGACCGGATATGTGTATGGTTTTAACGCCGTTCGCTTCAACCACCACCGCTTGGGAATACCCAGGACCTGGGTCTACGTACGTTTTGATTATCGCCTTAGGTTGGCTTTCTTGAGCAAACAAAACCTGTCCCAAAAGCAAGCACCCTATTGCAATCCATTTCCCTTGTCTCATTTCGAATACATTTTAATGGTATCTAAGCTATGAAAATCAACAACACCAAACACCTTTTGCTACCTTGGCACTACGCTGGTGGATTTCAAATTATACTGTAACTTACCCGTAAAAGATTCTAAGTCCATCCTCCCTTTCATGACCCTCTCCCCAAGATTCAAAAGAGCGCTCTACCAAATTTTACCCTTTGGGGTTATCTCATTTGTGTTGAGCATATCGTATTCGTTGGTAGAGAAGGGTATTTTGGGTGACCATCCTATTTATCCCTCAACAGGAAACCCTTATAAATACAATTGGTTGATACCCTCCATCGTTGCAGGCATTTTTGGGCTATTCGTGGGCGTAATGGAGTTTTTCTTCATCAGTAAATGGTTCAAAAAAGGAAGTTTTGCCCTCAAGTTGCTTTTTAAATCAACCATTTACATTCTCTTAATCATTTTGCTTACTATTATTGTTTCCAGCGTAAGTACTGCCTACGAAATAGATGCTGAACCTTTTAGTCCAGAAGTTTGGCAATACAATTACAACTTTGTGACCAGCTTCGCTTTTTGGACGGTGGTCCTCTATGTAACCTTGGGAATTGTCGTTAGTCTGTTTTACACGGAAGTAAGCACGATTATTGGCCAAAACGTACTGCTTAATTTGTTTACGGGTAAATACCATACACCCTTTGAAGAAAAACGGATTTTCATGTTTTTGGATATGAAATCTTCCACCACTATCGCCGAGCAGTTGGGGCATGTGGAGTATTTCTAATTGCTTCTATCGTACTACGCCGATATTTCGGATGCCATTATTGACCATGGCGGTAGCATTTACCAATACGTGGGTGACGAAGTAGTGGTCATGTGGAAACTAAAAACCATTCGCGATACCCGCCCACTGAGTTGCTTTTGGGCTATGGAAAAATCCCTAGCGGACAAAAAAGAAAAGTACATCAAACGTTATGGTGTGGCGCCCACCTTTAAAGCGGGCATTCACGTGGGTGTGGTCACTACGGGTGAAATTGGAAAAATAAAACGCGAAATCGTGTTTACTGGGGATGTTTTGAACACAGCGGCCCGCATACAAGGCCTTTGCAATACCTACAAAGTAAACCTCTTGTTTTCAGAGCAGTTTGCGCAAATTATTGAAACCTATGAAGACCTTACCATCAACGCTCTCGGGGAAACCGAGTTACGGGGCAAGGGGGAAAAGGTGAGGTTGTTTACAATTAATAACTGACTAAAGAATCAAAGGACCATCAATTCTTATTTCTTAGCACCCCAATCACACCTCTCAAAGAAGCCACTACATTTTGCACCTCCCGTTTGGTAAAAACGTCTTCTTCCAAATAGAAAAACATTTCCACGGCTAAATCCAATTGTTGGGCCAAGGCTTCGGGTGTACCATAGCTTTCTTCAATGAGTTCGTTTAGTTTCTTTTCAAAAGAAGACATATTTCAAAGATGAAGGTTTCTATCCGATTCTGTAGCCCTATCTATCGGACCCTTTTACTTTTTCTCACAACCTCCAAAGTTCTAGACACAATCTCAGTATATTCGTAAAACATCATCAAATCAAAGAACTACCTTAATGAAACTTCATCTTTTTACGGTCCTTTGCCTTTTATCCTTCACCCTAAATGCCCAAGGTCTCTTTAACAGTGTGTGCCAAGGTAAAATTGAACGGGTAGACAGCTTACTACAAACAAAATCCATAAACAGTTTGGACAGTAGAGGCCGTTCGTTGTTGCATTGGGCTATTGGGTGCAAGCAACCCGAAATATTCGACCATTTGTTGAAAAAGGGAATTGACCCCACCATCACAGACATGCGAAACGAAACTGCCATGCACGGGGCCATCCGGAATGACAATTTCGATGCTTTTAAAAAACTGGTACTACGCCAACCAGATTCTACTTGGATAAGTACTCACGGCACGTCTCTTTTGCAAATTGCAGTTTTGACGAAAAAAGTAAACTGGGTGCAACAATTGGCAACATTGGGAATCGACGTCAACAAAAAGAACCAACGGGGCAGCACACCCATCGAAATCGCCAAACGTATAAATGCCGAGGAGGTCTATACCAGGCTGGTTGCACTTGATGCAGACACCACTCAGATTCGCACCTTTACGTTAAAAGGTAAGTATATGGGGCAAACTCCACCAGGGAGCACCCCTGCGCTATTTGCGCCCAACGTGATTTCAACTGAAGAATCGGAATTTGGTTCGGTGTTCAGCGCCGATGGAACCGAATTCTTTTTGGGCGTGGATGTCAACGGTCGCAATGAAATTCGCTATTCCAAATTAGTTAACGGAACTTGGACCACTCCCGTAGTTATTCTAGCCCATGAAAAATACGGTTATAACGACCCCTTTTTATCACCAGACGAGCAACGCTTGTATTGCATCTCAGGACAGCCGTTGAGCGCCGAAGGCGAAGAAAAAGACATTGATATTTGGTATGTGCAGAAAGAAGGTGATGGTTGGTCTGAACCTATAAACGCTGGACCCAATATCAACACCGACCGAAACGAATACTATATTTCCTTCACGAACGAAGGGAAAATGTATTTTTCATCCAACGGTAACGCTCCAGAAGACCGAAAATATTCCGACTACGACATCTACACTTCGGAATTTGTGAATGGGGAATTTCAAAAAGCGGTAAAACTGGGGCCTAACGTCAACACCGAAAACTACGAAGCGGATGTTTGCGTGGCACCGGATGAATCGTATATGGTGTTTTGCTCACGCCGTGAAGGCAGTTTTGGCCAAGGCGATTTATATATCAGTTTTAAAAACGAAGCAGGCGATTGGACCGAAGCTGTGAATTTGGGCGGCGCCATCAATACCGAAAATTATGAGTATTGCCCCTTTATCACCAAGGATGGCAAATACTTGTTTTACACTAGTAATCAAGATATTTATTGGGTAAGTACTGAGGAGTTTGAAGCCCTTCGGAAGTAGCCTTTATCAAAAAAAAGAGACCCCCCGGCTAAGCCGGAGGGTCTTGAACGATGACCAGTTGAAAAACCTCAACCCATTTTCTTTTTCATTAATTCCGGGTCACCGTAATGGAATTCGAAAGGGCGTAAAAGCCATCTAAATCCGATACGTTATTACCGGCCATTAATCCTGTTAGACCTGGTTCGTAGGTAATGTGCCAAATCAAACATACCCCAGTACCTGCATCATCAAATTCAACACCTTCATCCTCATCTATGGTTGGTGGTAGGCCCAATATGTTGTTTTGGTCGTCAGTAATCACCCAACCTTGCGTGGAACCGGTCAAATTTGTGTCATCCAATGTAATTCCGCTGACCATATCAGGGGTTCCGTCGACATCAAACGTGAATGGACCACCTGCAATACTGCCTGCATTTAATGCCTCTCGGTTTACAGTCAATGAATTGGATAAAGCATAGAATCCTTGTAAATCAGAAACATTATTACCTGCTTCCAATCCTGTTAAGCCTGGCTCGTAAGTGATGTGCCAAATCAAGCAAACTCCGACTCCGGCATCGTCAAAATTCACACCTTCAACCGCCTCAATCGTCGGAGGAAGTCCTAAAATATTGTTCTGGTCATCGGTGATTACCCAACGTTGCGTCGTTCCTGTCAAGTTGGTGTCATCAAACATTACACCACTGACCATATCGGCATTGCCATCTACGGTAAAGGTGTAAGGACCTCCTGAAATACTTCCTGCATCCAACGCTTCTCTGTTTACGGTAATGGAATTGGACAACGCCCACTGGCCTACAAAATCAGAAACGTTATTTCCAGCAGCTAAACCTGTCAATCCTTCTTCGTAGGTCAAGTGCCAAATCAAGCATACCCCTACTCCTGCATCATCAAAATTCACACCTTCTACGGCCTCGATGGTCGGAGGCACTCCCAAAATATTGTTTTGGTCATCTGTGATTACGTAGGTCTGCAAGCTTCCGTTCAAATTGGTTGCATCTAAGGAAACGCCGCTTACCATATCTGGATTACCATCTACTGTAAAAGTGTAAGGCCCACCTTCCAAGACACCAGCGTTCAGGCCAAGACGTTCTACCACCACAAAATTGGAAAGGTCAAAATCTCCTTCAAAGTTCGCCACGTTGGAACCTGCTTCCAATCCGGAAAGTCCATCTTCATACACCAGATGATAGATGTAGCAATTTCCAGTACCTGCATCATCAAAGTTTACACCTTCAACCGCTTCCAAGGAAGGAGGAATACCCAGTACATTCTGGGCATCATCCGTAATCAAATAGGTACGATTACTGCCTACGATGCCGTTAGCGTCAAGAGTGATACCTGAAACCATATCGGGCATACCGTCTACCACAAAACTAAATGGCCCTCCCGATAGGGTGCCAGCATTCAATACAATGGGGTCATCATCAGAGTCCCCCTTACAAGAACCAAGTAGGATGGCCAAGCTTAGGACAGCCATCAAGGATTTTAAGTTGCTCATTTTGTTTGTTTTAAAATTTTGAAGCAAAGAAATATCCGAGATGTCGCAGAAGTATCACACAAAAGTAAAGAAACCTTATGTTCTGAATTTCAGGTACTTATCATTAAATTTCCCGATGAGGTGTAAAGAATGTGTCAAAATGGAGACCTTTAGGATAGTATTGGTGAGGTTTTCGCACCCTATTGGTGAACTTTTCGTGATACTTTACCTTTTATTTCGCTTTCATATGAAGAATGTATTGATTGTTGAAGATGACCCTGAAATCATTCATCTCCTTGAAATCCATTTGAAGGATTTGCATTGCAATGTCATCAAAGCCACAACAGGCACACAAGGGCTTCGTTTGGCTATTGCTGAAAAACCAGACCTCATCATATTGGACGTAATGCTGCCTGAAATGGATGGTGTTGAAGTATGCCAGAAGATTCGGGCGAACAATATTCTTTCTCCCATTATGATGCTGACCGCCAAATCAGAGGAAATCGACAAAGTTTTGGGCTTGGAAGTTGGGGCGGATGATTACCTGACCAAACCGTTCAGTGTTCGGGAATTCATTGCACGAGTGAAGGCCATTTTCAGGAGACAAAAAATGGATGACGCCCAACCCGTGGATGACAACCAACATCGTTTGATGCAATTTGATGCGCTCTCCATTGATGTGGAAATGCGAAAAGTAATCTTGGATGGGCAAAAAATAGAGCTTTCGCCCAAAGAGTTTGAATTGTTGACTTTGCTCTCCTCCAATCCTGGAAAAAGTTACGACCGTACCCAATTGCTGAATATGATTTGGGGGTATGATTTTAAAGGCTATGAGCACACCGTGAACTCCCACATCAACCGTTTACGTTCTAAAATTGAACCCGATATGAGCCATCCCAAATTCATTTTGACGACTTGGGGTGTTGGGTATAAATTCAACGAAGAACTGGTTAAAACCTAAACCAAACCCATGAAAAACCATATCCTTTCTGCACGATTTATCCGCAAACTGGTCCTTTCCTTTTTGGCTATTTTGTTGTTGGCGGGCATTGCCTATACCATCAATTCCATTTACGTCTCTAATACCTATTTCTATGAGACCACCCAACGGCTACACGCAAATCTCGCACAGGATTTGATTGATGAAAAATTCGCAAACACACAACCTTTTGACTCCACTGGAGCTGTGAACAAAGCGCTTTTTGGAGATATCATGCACGATATGATGGCCGTAAACCGAGCGATTGAAGTGTATTTGTTGGACGAAGCCGGTTTTGTGCAATACTCCGTGGTACTAGATCATGACGCCCCGGAAACGAAGAAAAAGCAGGTAGACCTCGCACCCGTTAAAAAGTTCATTGTGGAACAGGGTGCCAATTATACCTTGGGGAGTGATCCTAAGAACTTAGATAAAAAAACGATTTTCTCTGCAGCACATTTCAATGCCAATGGCCACCAAGGGTATGTATACATCATTCTGGCTGGTGAGGATTTCATTGCTACTCGAAGCGATTTGTTCAACAGTTATTTTATGCGATTGGGCTTGGGCGGGTCGTTATTGACCTTGGTATTTGCCACGCTACTTGGGGTTTTGGCCATTATGTACCTCACCCGAAGTTTGCGCAAGATTATATACGCTGCCAAGCGCTTCCAAGAGGGGGATTTAAAATATCGCATCGAGAATGCTGAAAAAACCGACCTATCCAATGTGGCAACTACCTATAACCATATGGCAGATACTATCTTATCGGATATAGAGAAGCTGAAATCCGTTGAGCAATTGCGTCAGGAATTGATTGCCAACATTTCGCATGATTTACGCACGCCGCTTTCCATCATTCAAGGGTATATCGAAACCTTGCATATGAAAGATGGCGAGCTTTCGCCGGAAGAACGAAAAGAATACTTGAATACTATTACCCGCAGTAGCGAAAGATTGTCCAAACTAGTATCCCAATTGTTTGAATACTCCAAACTGGAATCCAATCAAATTCAACCCGAAAAAGAACCTTTCCTTATCAGTGAATTGGCGAACGATATCCATAGAAACTATTCACTTTTGGCCGAAAAACAGCAAATTCAATTGAACTTGAATATGACGGAAAAGATTCCGCTGGTTTTCGCTGATATTTCACTGGTAGAACGCGCCATTCAAAACTTGATGGATAATGCCCTAAAATTCACTCCAAAGGGAGGACGGGTTGACGTAAAAATCGAAGCGATGAATGAGCATGTGGAAGTTACCATTCAAGATTCCGGACCTGGCATTAAAATGGAAAACCAAGCTTTGATATTCGAACGCTACCGTCAAACCAAAACCGGACAACAGAAAGAAGGTGCTGGGCTAGGCTTGGCCATTGTGAAGAAAATCATTGAAATCCATGATTCCAAAATCAAGGTGTTCAGCAAACCGAATGAGGGAACAGCCTTTAGCTTTAGTCTACCGGTATATGCCATGGCGTGATTGAATATTCGTATCTTTAAGGGTAAATCGATTGCATGATTCTTACCGATTCGCTCTTGGATTTTTTCCTGGAGACCCGAAAACATAGCGAAACTATTTGTGAACCTTTGGAGATTGAAGACTACGTGGTACAACCCGTGGTTGATGTGAGTCCACCCAAGTGGCACTTGGGACACACCACTTGGTTTTTTGAGCAATTCATCTTGAAACCTCACGCCAAAAACTACGTGCAGTTTGACCCTGATTTCTCTTTCGTTTTCAACAGTTATTATGAAACTGTGGGGAAACGTGTCGTTAGGGCCAATCGGGGAAACCTGTCAAGACCTTCGGTAAAAAAAGTGTATGCTTATCGGGAATATGTCACTGAGGCAATGAAGACCTTTCTACAGGAGACCACCGATGAAACTGTCCTTGAAATCCTTGAGATTGGCATTCATCACGAAAAGCAACATCAAGAATTGTTGTTGACCGATATCAAGTTCATATTAGGAAACAATCCATTGCTACACGCATATTCCGAGAAGTTTCAAGACCATCCGGTCGAAACCCACCAACAGGATTGGGTCACTTTGGACACCCGACTCTACGAAATTGGACATGATGACCAAGGCTTTTGCTACGACAATGAATTAGGTAGACACAAGGTCCATTTGGAAAGTTTTGAAATTTCAAACAAGCTGGTCACCAATGAAGAATACCTGAAATTCATAGAAGACAAAGGATACCAGCGTTTTGAACTTTGGCATGCCGAAGGCTGGGATTGGGTGAACCAAAATGAAGTAAAATCGCCATTGTATTGGCATCAGATTGATGGGCAGTGGCATTACTATACCGCGAAAGGTCTTGAAGCAGTTGATTTAAAAGCACAGGTGACCCATATTTCTTATTACGATGCTTTTGCCTTTGCGCAATGGGCCGGTCATCGCTTGCCAACCGAATTTGAGTGGGAAGTTGCCAGTGATTTTTTTCCTTGGGGCAAACGTTGGGAATGGACCGAAAGTGCCTATCTCCCCTACCCGAACTACACGAAGGCTGATGGCGCTTTAGGAGAATACAACGGAAAGTTCATGGTGAACCAAAAAGTACTACGAGGTGGCTCTGTTGCCACTTCCAACCGACATACGCGAAAAACCTATCGCAATTTTTTCCATCCGCAGCTGCGTTGGCAGTTTACGGGACTTAGACTGGTGAAATAAACAAACTTCTATGCAAAACGAATCATTGACCGAAACCCAATCTGCTTTTGGGAGAGAGGTTTACGAAGGTTTATCAGCCTTTCCAAAATACCTTTCTTCCAAATACTTTTATGATGCGACTGGCGACAAGCTCTTTCAGGATATCATGGCGATGCCTGAATACTATTTGACCGATGCCGAGTTTGCCATTTTTACTGAACACAAAAGTCATATCGCAGAACTGTTCATCGCTGATGAAAGCCCTTTTAGTCTTTTTGAGTTGGGAGCCGGGGATGGTAAAAAAACCAAAATCCTCCTGAATGAATTGGTTAAAAAAAAGGCTGCTTTTGATTATCGACCCATCGATATCAGTCAAAATGCATTGGATAGCTTAAGCGATTCCATTCAGAAAGAAATTCCCGATGTTGAAGTGAATCCTATTCAAGGAACCTACTTCGATACCTTAAAGGACATCAACGCCGCAACAGAAAAGCGAAAGGTTATTCTATTTTTAGGTTCCAATATTGGAAATCTATTACATCCACAAGCGATTGATTTCTTGAAAAATCTTAGGGACTCCATTCATCCCGAAGATTCGATTTTTATGGGGTTTGACCAGAAAAAGAATCCACAAACCATCTTGGATGCCTACAACGACGCAAAGGGCATCACCGCAGCGTTCAACAAAAACATTTTGCATCGTATCAATAAAGAATTGGGTGGAAATTTTGATGTGGACCAATTTTTACATTGGGAAGTATATGACCCAGAATCGGGAACCGCGAAAAGCTATTTGGTTTCGAAAAGCGCACAAGAAGTTCGCATTGAAAGTTTGGACCTTGAAATTCGTCTAAGACCGTGGGAAACGATTCATACAGAGATTTCCCAAAAGTATGATGACGAGGTGGTCAACTGGTTGGCGGAACAAGCTGATTTGAAAATCTCAACCTCGTTTACGGACAAAGACGCCTTATACAAAAACTACGTTTTGAAAAAATAAGTTATGAAAGCCATTTGGAATGATACGGTTATCGCAGAAAGTGACGATACGGTCGTAATTGAAAACAACCATTATTTTCCTGCTGACAGCTTGAAAAAAGAATTCTTTAAGCCTAGTGAAACGCACACTACTTGTCCTTGGAAAGGAGTTGCTTCGTACTATACTTTGGAAGTAGCGGGAAAAGAAAATATTGATGCCGCTTGGTACTACCCTGAAACAAGTGAGTTGGCCAAGAGCATTAAAGGCCGGGTGGCTTTTTGGAAAGGAGTGACCGTTGAGGCATAGCCTCAACGGCCCTCGTTTTGTTTTTTACAGTTCAATAACTGCATTCTCGGTCCCAGCGAAATCATTCCACTGGTAACGGTCAGCAGCTTCATCGTTTACGTAAGAACCGTCAACGATGTAACGGAATTCGTAAGTGTTCTCTTGAGGTAAATCAAAAGTACCTTTGAAGGTTCCGTTTTTTAATTTTTTCAAGGTGCTCCCCTTGGGGTTCCAGTTGTTGAAATCACCAACAACCACTACTTTCTTCGCTTCCTCAGCAGGAACGGTAAAAGTTACTTTGCAAATGGGCTTACTTTTTAGGTATTGCTTCTTTATTGCCATGGTACTTGCTTTTAAAAATTTGGACAAAAAAATAGATAAAACATCTTATTTACAATAAGTTAAGTTCGATTTATCAAATTGATAAAATGGACTTTACAATTGCATTATTTTGGCAAAATAGCAGAAGCTTTTTTTCTAAAATATGATATGTATCACTCCCTTTGTAGGATATCACCAATGATGGCCAGCTCTTCTTCTGTATTATAAAAGTGGAAACTCAAGCGAATACCGCTACCACGTTGGGAACAGATGACATTTTCTTGGCTCAGTTTGTTGTAGAGGTCGTCATTGCCTTTGATGTTGAATATAGTGCTATGGCAAGTGCGCGATAGGGTGAATTCATCAAGTAATCCGAGTTCTGCAAATAAATTCTTGGCCTTTTTAGATAGGACTTTGTTATGCGCTCCAATATTCTCAAGACCTAATTGTTGGAGCCATCGTAGTGAAAATCCCATGCTTCCAAAATTCAATACATCCAGATGACCTGGTTCGAGTCTTTTGTTCAATGGGATGGTCTGTTTCAAGCTTTCATCTCCCTCCACCGAACCATTGCCTCCATATGGAAGGGAAATCCGATTTTGCACTTCTTCGCTAAACAATACAAAGCCATTGCCATAACCCGACAACAGCCATTTGTAGGCACTCGCCGCCAAAATATCAATCCCCGAGGTTGAAAAATCAAAGTCTTCCGTTCCGCAGTATTGGGTGCCATCTGCGATAATCAGCAAGTCTGGGAAGTCCTTTTTAAGTTGTTGTAAAAGAGATAGGTTGACCTTGTAGCCCGTAACCCAATTCACCATACTGATTGCCAGCACTTCTATCTTCTCCGCCTTTACGGTTTCATATAAACGTGTTTCAAGATGTTCACTCCATGGCACATGGTTTAGCTTAAAATCCATGAACTCAAAAGGCCAGTTTAGCGAAGGGTATTCTTCTTCAATGAGCAGTACTCGACTTCCCTTGGGCAAACATGCCACCAGCATATTTTGTGCTATGGTAAAATTGGGCACCATTGCCACTTGATGCGCTGGACATTTAAAGAAGCTCCCAACCGTTTCACGCACCTTATTTAAAATATCCACCCCCTCTTGTACTGTTTTAAAGGCCTCCAGCAACATGGCTTTATCTTGCTTTTGGCGCCACTCAAAAAGTTCTTGGGTCATCAGACCTGAAGCGGCGGTATTGGCATAAATCCTTTTCTTCAAAAAAGGAAAGTGTTGTCGGGTTTCATTCATAAAGGGTAATGCCTTGAATTCCGTTATCTTTGTTTCAAAGATAGTTTATGCTCGGTTTTGGGAAGAAAAAAAGGGATAACTTGGACATCGAGCAGCACGAGCTTTTGGAAAATGCCCAACGACGCATCAAACAAAAGAAACGTCTTTTCTCCCACTTCGTTATTTTTTTGATTGGAAGTGTATTTCTCATTTTGGTCAATAAGATCTTGAAGTATGGTGAGCAATACGACTGGTTTGTTTGGGGCATTCTTTTGTGGTCATTTTTATTTCTTATTCATGCCTTTAATGTTTTCGTCACCCATAAATTCATGGGGCAAGAGTGGGAACGAAAGCAGCGTGAATTGTTAGTGGAAAAGCAGAAACAACGCATAAGTGAAATCCAAAAGGAAATCGAATCAGAATTTCCTTTGTCTTCCATAAATAAAAAAAAAGACGCTTGAAAGAGTTGATTATTATTGCCGCAGCGGCAGAAAACAATGCCTTGGGCATCAACAACGACCTACCTTGGCATCTCCCTGACGATTTTAAACGGTTTAAACAGTTAACCACTGGACACAAAATCATAATGGGGCGTAAGACCTTAGAGAGTTTTCCAAAAGCACTTCCGAATCGGGAGCACATTGTGATCACCCGAGACCATTCTTATGTTCCCAAATTTGATTGTACAATAGTGCATTCCCTTGAAGATGCTGTTGCCCAAATTGATGAAGGAGAAACTGCCTTTATTATTGGTGGTGGCGAAATTTACAAGCAGTCTTTGGGAATTGCCACCAAAATTGAACTGACCCGCGTACATGCGACGGTAGAGGCTGATACGTTTTTTCCAGAAATTCCGGAAGCCCATTGGGATTTGATTGCTTCTGAATCCCATCCGAAAAATGAACGGCATAAACATGCCTTTACCTATGAAACCTACATTAAGGTTACAGCGTAATCGTTCTTATTTCACTTCCTGCGCCCACCCATCTTTCCAAGCTGGTTTTTGAACCCGTGGTAAAGAAAACATCCGCTCCCTCATTTTCCTGAGGAGATAAACTATCCGTTTTTTCCAAAATGGCCTGCGTTTGTCTTGCCACTGCTTCTCCTGAATCGATGATTTTGATGTGATTCGGTAATAACTCCTCCAAAACGGGAATCAAATAGGGATAATGCGTGCAACCCAAGACCAAATGGTCAATATTTTCTACCAACATGGGTTCCAGATACCTTTTGAGTAACGCGCGTATTTCTGGAGAATCGTGTTTGCCAGCTTCGATAAGTTCCACCAAACCTTTACCTACTTGTTCCACCACTTGTATCCCTTGGGTAAACTTTTTGGAAGTGGTATTAAATAAACTGCTAGAAAGGGTTCCCTGAGTGGCCAAAACCCCAACCCGCTTGGTTTGGGTTTGCAAGGCAGCAGGTTTTATGGCCGGTTCAATCCCCACGAATGGAACCTGATAGGTTTGGCGCAGGGCATCAATCGCATTTGTAGTAGCGGTGTTGCAGGCCACCACGATAATTTTGCAGTCCAAACGCAACAGAAAATCAGTATTGGCAAAACACATTTGTTTTATTTCCGATTTGGGTTTCGTGCCGTAGGGCGCATTTTTACTGTCTGCCAGATAAACCATGTCCTCATGAGGTAGCAATTGTCGTATCTCCCTCCAGATTGAAGTGCCACCAATTCCTGAGTCAAAAATGCCTATGGGTTTGCGCATGCTGGGTACAAAAAAAAGAAAACCGCTTTTGCAAAGCAAAAAGCGGTTTCAATTTTGTTTTGATGAGCTTTGGTTTAGAAGCCCAATTCTTGTTTTACAGCAGGAAGCAAGTCTTTTCCTCTGGCTACAATCAAGCTCAATCCTGGGCTCGCGTCGATTACATATTCTATGCCTTCAGCGGTAGCTACTTTCTCGATAGCTGCTTTCGCTTTTTCAGATATTGGCGCAAACAATTCCTGTTGCTTTTGCTGCAATTGCTTCAAAGCAGCTTGTTCCGCAGTTTGGATGTTCTTTTGGAATTCTTGTAACTCCAACGCTCTTTTCTCGTTCTCCTCACGTGTTTTTGAGGTAGACTCATTCTGGTATTGCGTCGCTTTATTTTGAAATTCCGTCATGGAACCTTTGATATCTGCGGTATAGGTTTCTTCCAATTTTTTTAGTTCGGACTGCGCGGCTTTCATTTCAGGCATCTCGGACAACAATTGTTGTACGTTGATGTGCGCTACTTTAGCCTGTGCATTAGCAAAACTGGTAGCCGCTACAAACACAACCAGGGCTACCAACATCTTCTTTACATTTCTCATGATCTAAGTTTACTATTTTGAATGTTAATTTTAGTGTTTCCTTCTATTTTTGGATGGAATCTTTCGAAACCTCCTGTGCTTTTTTGCGCTCGTCTATCTTTGCTTGACGCTTTGCCTCTCGTTCCTCCAACAACTTCTTTCGTCTCGCTTCATATGCCTTCTTTCGCTCTTCACGCAATCTTAATTGCTCGGCTCTCTTATCCTCAGCGGCCTTCGCTTTATCGTTTCTGGATTTCTCTGCCTGCGCTTGGCGCTCTTTCAAGGCATCACTGATTTCTTTGTCAGCTTCTGCTTCTTTATCCTTAAACTCGTCCAAGCGATTCTTTTCTTTCTGTTTTTTGTTCGATTTACTGACCTTTCTGGTCCTACCTATCTCCCTCAAAACCAAATCACTGATGTCGTGTCTTTTTTCGGAGTACAACATTACGACATCTGCTGATTTATCGAAAATAAAATCATATCTTTTATTGCCTCCGATTTTCTGTACTTCATTGAATACCTGGTCTTGAATCGGCTGAATCAACAACTTCTTTTGTAAAACCAAATCTCCTTTAGGACCAAATCGATCTTGTTGGTAATCTATCATCTCGGTCTCCAGCACCTGAATTTCTTCTTCCCGTTCCGCGATAAGTTCATCTGTCAAAAGCACCTTTTCGGCCATAAGGTCTTTCTTCATCTGGTCGATTACACTTCTTTTTAATTCAATTTCTTGCTTCCACTTTTGGGCTTTGGCATCCAACTGAGCCGTGGCATCTCGGTACTCTTCTACGTTTTCAAGGATGTATTCCATATCAACATAACCAATACGCACACCCCTTTGTGAAATTGCTTGAGTGACTGCACCTATGCACAAAGCCAATACAAGAAATCTATTTTTCATGTTATCCGTTTTTAAACAGAAAATACCGAGCCAAAAATACAAACATTTTAAAATGAGTGCTTTACACTTTTAGAAAACGCTATCCGCTGTTGTTAGAATTGTTGACCTATGATGAAGTGCGTTTGCCATCCACTGTGTCCTTGTCCTATGGATTGTGGTCTCAAGTCTTCGTCGAAACCATATCCAAAGTCGATACCCAATAGACCGAATGCCGGCATAAATATTCGCAGCCCCACCCCGGCCGATCGTTTAATATCAAACGGATTATACTCACTAAAATTGTTGAATGCATTACCGGCCTCCAAAAAAGAAAGGGCATAGATGGAAGCAGCTGGTTTTAAGGTGAGTGGATACCGAAGTTCCAAAGAGAATTTGTTGTAAATCGTACCTCCATCTTGCTCCAATCGATTGGTAATTGGATTGGTACTAAATGGCGTTAGCGAGCTGTTTTCGTACCCTCTTAACTGGATGATTTCACGACCGTCCAGCGTAAAGTTTCCTAGACCGTCTCCCCCAACGAAGAAACGCTCAAAAGGAACATTTCCAATATCATTATTGTAGGCGCCCAAGAAACCAAATTCAGCGTTGGTTCTTAAAACCAGTTTATCCACAAGGCGGGTATACCAATCTCCTTTGAATTTGATTTTGTAGAATTCCAAAAGTTTAAAACGCTCTTCTTCAAGACGTTCCAACTCATCAGCCAAATCTTGCGCTTCAATTAATTCCAATCCTGTTGCAGTATCATCTATTTCCAAAAGTCGAACCGTGATATCATCAATTTCTTGGCTTATCGCCGCAAAATCCTTGCTGCTGAACAATGAATAAGGAGGTGTGAATTTCGCGGTAAACTCGAAGTTCGAACCGGTTAATGGATAGATTCTACTCGGACCTTGCGAACTTCTTGAAATTCCAAAAGTATAACTTAAGGAATTGGAGCTACCATTACCAAAGTTGAAAAGTCCATTGTTAAAATCATTGAAATCATACAACTGATAACTCACCGAATGCGAAACCGTAAAGAAATCGTCTGGCCATTGCACCCGTTTCGCCAATCCTAAGGAGACCCCCGTAATGGAAAACCCTCTACTACGATCCACATCCAATCGACCTCTACTATCGAAATTCGTAGCGAATTGCTGTGTACGAGACAGGGACATATTAAAACGTACTGGCTTTTTACCGCCCAACCAAGGTTCAGAGAAGTTCAAACTGTACACCCTAAAAGAACGGCTTGCCTGCAATCGCAAGGCAAAGGTCTGACCATCCCCCATCGGGACAGGGGTATAGGCTTCACCATTAAATATATTCTTAAGCGAAAAGTTATTGAATGAGAGTCCCAAAGTTCCAATGAAACCTCCGCCACCAAAGCCCCCTTGGAGCTCAATCTGACTGGAACCGGCTTCTACCAAGCTATACTTGATATCGACAGTACCGGCATTCGGGTCAGGGTTTTGAATGTCTGGCACTATTTGCTCTGCATCAAAAAAGCCCAGCTGACCCAATTCACGAATACTCCTTACAATGTTGTCCTTGCTATATCGCTGTCCTGGACGCGTACGAAGCTCTCTGAAAATAACGTGGTCATTCGTCTTATCGTTACCGGTAACGGTCACACGGTTCAAGAAGGTCTCTTTTCCTTCAATGATTCGAATTTCAAAATCAATGGTGTCGTTTGCTGCAGAAACCTCAACTGGATTAATACTTGAAAAAAGGTAACCGTTGTTTTGGTACAAGTTGGTCAAGTCTTCCCCATCAGGCTTGGAATCATCTGCAATTCGCTTTTTGAGAAGTACTCCATTATATGTATCTCCTTTTCGTATGCCCAAAACCCGAGCCAATTGACGGTCATTATATACTGTATTCCCTACGAAGTTGACATTTCCAAAGTAGTACTTGTTCCCTTCTTCTACCTTAATCTTTAAATCGATGTTATTTTCATTCACCTTTATAAAGGTGTCCGATAAAATACGTGCATCACGATATCCCTTTTCAGCATAGGTATCAACTAGGTTGGAAAGGTCAGCGTCATAGTCCGCTTGAATGTATTTTGACTTTTTCCAGAAGCGATAAAACTTCTTCTTCTTGGTCTTCTTTAAAGATTTTCTTAAGCGCTTATCGGAAAGCTTTTCGTTTCCTTCGAATACAATTTGGCGAATCTTGACTTTATCGCCCTTCTTTACATTAATGACCATACTCTGGGTATTCGTACCAGAAGTATCCACGGCCGTAGCAATGTTTACCTTGGCGTTGAGATAGCCTTGTTTTTTGTATTTGTTTTGAAGGTAATTTTTGGTATTCGCTATTAAGCTTTCGGTGATTTTCTTCCCCTTTTTGAGGTCGGTATCATTGATGATTTCCTCAACTTTTCGCTTTTTTACCCCAAAAATAGTCACTTTGGACAAGGTGGGCCTTTCCAAAATATTCAATTCCAGAAAGATTTTATCCCCTTCAATTTTGGTGTAGTACATCGTTACATTGCTGAAGAGCTCAAGACTCCAAAGCTTCTTGATGACCGCACTAATTTCGTCCCCAGGAATGGTAATGCGTTGACCTTCCCTAAGTCCAGTGTATGTTTTAACGGTTTGTTCGTTGTAACTCTGTAAGCCAGTTACCGTTAGTCCGCCTAATATATATGTCTTACCATCTTCAAAGGAGAGGTCTTGTGCACTTCCTTGAAAACAAACGACTATTAAGAGGAGAAGGGTTAGGTAGTGTTTTAAAGTATTGGGTTGTTCTTTAATGAAGTTGTTCGCTAGTTTTTCCAAATCGTCTTTCTCTATTTTGGTAACTCAAAATTGCTTGTACCAAATGATGCTCTCTAAAATCAGGCCAAAATACGTCAATAAAAAATAATTCAGCATATGCAATTTGCCAAAGTAAAAAATTGCTGATTCTGTGTTCGCCACTCGTACGAATCAACAGGTCTACATCTGGTAAAAAATGCGTGTAAAGATGTGTATTAATAACCGTATCGTCAATATTGTCAGTTGAAATTATATTATTTTTAACTTTGATACTGATGGCTTTAACAGCGGTTTTCAGTTCTTCGCGAGAGCCATAGCTCAAAGCCAAAGTCAACGTCATTCCCGAATTTTTTTCGGTTCTCTGCATGACTTCTTCCAACTCTATTTGGGCTTTTTGCGGAAGCGAGTCTATATTGCCTATGGCCCGCAATCGGATGTTATTTTTGTTAAGGGTATCCAATTCTTTCTTCAAAGAAGAGACCAGTAATTTCATTAAGGTCTGTACTTCCTTTTTGGGGCGATTCCAGTTTTCTGTAGAAAAGGCGTAAAGTGTAAGGAAATCAATGGAAATACGTGCGCAGTTCTCCACGGTCTGGCGAACGGCCTCTACCCCATTTTCATGGCCAAATATGCGCAATCTACCGCGTTGTTTGGCCCAACGTCCATTACCATCCATAATAATGGCTACGTGTTTGGGTAATCGGTTAGGGTTTACGTCTTTAATGGTTTGCATTTATTCAAAGCAATCTTGGCAAGGCTTTCTTCCAAAGGTATACGTTAATGTAAACCCGGAAAAAACATACCAATCGTCGCTAAAAATATTGCCGAATCGGAATTGCTCGAAATTGGAACCTTCAGGATTACTGGCGTCCAGGTTGTCCGTGAAGGTATACCGTGCCCCAATCTCCGCTCCCAATATCAAAAACTGATTTAAGCGATACTTGGCCCCTACCGTCATTGGAATTGCAAAACTACCTTCTTTTTGGTTAATATCCTGCACTTCGAGGGCATCAAAATAATTAAAGTTGTAACGGAAATAGGTCACACCTGTATATAAATAAGGAGTAAAGGCGGGTCCGAGCTTATGAAGATTGTATTCTACAAAGTTGAATTCAAGTCCCAATGAGACTTCTAGAATGCTATTATCCATGCTGTAGCCTCTTTGTACTCGCGATGCTTTGCTTGATTTAGTGTCATCTGCGGTAAAGTTGCCATAGATGGCGGATGCGCGCCAAGCGTAGCGCTTGCTTTTATTCCATTTGAAAATTCCGCCAATGGCTGGACCAGAAGGTAAAATGTAGTTGGTTCTACCCACATCCCCAATCATATTGGTTCCGCCAGCGAACAAACCAATCTCGTAGGTTTGTGCCTTTGCACCCCACGCAACCAATAAAACCATGGCTACTAGCACTTTAAACTGTGTCATCAAAAATGAAATTGGGTAAAGGAAAATCTATAACCTATCGATTTCTGGGGTTCTCTTTTGATTAACAGTTTTTGCTGACTTTTATTGTTTGGAAAATCTTAATTGCGACGGTCTTCTCCCCAAAGCAATTTATTGCGAAGTGTTTTCCAAAAACTTTCAGATTTGTATTCAATCATTCGAAGGGTGAACGGTGATTTGCGAATCCGAATTTCTTTTTCATTGGGGATACTGGCAATGCGGGAATCGAGGGATATCAAGTGATTCTCTTCCCTACCGGATACTTTTAACCGGATTTCGGTTTCATCTGAAATCACCAAGGGTCTTGCATTCAGGTTGTGTGGTGCGATAGGAGTAAGCACCAAAGACTTTGCAGATGGGGCTATCACAGGGCCACCGCAACTCAAGGAATACCCCGTTGAACCTGTTGGAGTTGAAACGATAAGCCCATCTGCCCAATAAGAGGTTAGGTACTCATCATCCAAAAAGGTTTCTACAGTTATCATGGAAGTCGTGTCTTTTCGACTTACCGTTATCTCATTCAACGCAAAGTTGAGTTCTTCAAAGGCGCCCAAATCTGAACTAGGCATTACCTCAACCAAAGTACGTTCTTCTATGCTGTAGGCCCCAGACACAAATTCAGTGACGACCTTGCGAACATCTTCTTTGGCAAAAGTGGATAAAAATCCTAACCTTCCTGTATTGATACCTACTATAGGAATTCCCAAATCCCTAACATAGGTAACCGCCCTAAGCATGGTTCCATCACCACCAAAACTGATAAATAGGTCCACTTCGGTGTCCAGTCCTTCTTTTACCGTAAAAACTGAGGGAGAAAAATCAGGAATCCACTGTTTTAATTGAGCTGCGAAGTGCGCTTCGACCAAAACTTGGGCTTCAACTTGAGCCAGCTCGTCCAGCAAATGTTCTACGAAAATGCTATCCTGAGGTTGAAGATGCTGTGCGTATAGCGCTACCTTCATGTGTTACACGTTGAGGTATTTTTCCAAATAATCCGATCGCTGCTTCAAATCTTCCACATATTGGTCGTCGCTGTTACCAAACTCAATATTGTAATTGTAGCGGCGGAAGGTTTGGGCCACTTCGTTCAAGTTAGGACTCCCTACTTTTAAGGTTACGTATATAATGTCGTTGTGGGAATCTGAAATAAAAGCACCCAACAAGCGGGAATTATTACTTTCAACGATTTGGGCCATTTCACTAAAGGAGTAGTCCTTACTCCCAACCGATATCACCAATACCCCACCAGGTTCCTTAAAGAATGGTGTGTCAATAAACTTGCCCACAACATCTTCCAAATCATAGTATCCCAACACAACGCGATTTTCATCCAAAACAGGGAGCACATTCGCTTCATTGCGAGAAAACATTTCCATAACATCCATCCAAAGGGTTTCTTTGGTCACAAAAAAATGTTCCAAATCGTAACGGAAGGTTTCTATGAGCTTATCGTCTTCAAAACAAGGCAAATCATTTTCAGACAAGACACCAAGAAATTCTCCATTCTCCGTAACCGCGACATGGGAAAAGGTGGTTTCCTCAAAGAAAGGTATCACCTCTTCGAGGGTATCGGACACCTCAAAAACTGGAACGGTACTTATGATTTGGTCTTGGATTTGCATGCTTACTATCTATAACGCAAAATACACAAATTAAATCTCAAAAGCTGTGCCTATTGTTTAATTTTGGAGTCTAAATCAGTTGAATGACCCGATTAAGCGTTAACATTAACAAATTGGCCACTTTACGAAATGCCAGAGGTGGCAACATGCCCAACCTCATTCAATCCGCGAAGGATATCGAACGTTTTGGAGCAGAAGGTATTACTGTGCACCCCAGGCCGGATGAACGGCATATTCGCTACCAAGATGCCCTCGAACTAAAGGAAGTGGTCACTACCGAATATAATATTGAAGGAAAACCCGTCGAAAAGTTCATGGATTTGGTTTTAAAGGTCAAGCCCACGCAAGTTACCTTGGTTCCCGATGCTGAAGATGCGTTGACCTCCAACGCAGGCTGGGATACGATTACCTATAAAACCTATCTACAAGAAGTTATTGGAACCTTGAAAAGCGAAGGAATCCGAACCTCAATCTTCGTCGACCCAGTGGTTGAGATGGTTCAGGGGGCCGCGGAAACAGGAACCGACCGCATTGAACTGTATACGGAAAGTTATGCTTCCCAATTTGCAGATGGAAACAAAGAAGAAGCGGTCAAACCTTTTGCAGAGGCGGCTATAGCAGCTCAAGAATTGAATTTAGGCCTAAATGCGGGACATGATTTAAGTTTGGACAACATCGCTTTTTTCAAAGAAAACGTTCCTAATCTGCTTGAAGTTTCTATTGGACATGCCTTGATTTGCGAAGCTATTTACATGGGATTGGACAACGTCATCAACCTTTATAAACATCGCTTGAAATAATGCCTTTACTCCATTCAAGAATTATTGGTGAAGGAACTCCATTGGTTATTTTACATGGCTTTTTAGGCATGTCTGATAATTGGAAAACCTTGGGCAATCGGTATGCCGCGGAAGGGTATCAAGTCCATTTGGTAGACCAGCGCAATCACGGGCGAAGTTTTCATTCCGAAGATTTTGATTACACCTATTTATCAGAAGACCTGCTGGGGTATTGTGACCATTACAGTTTAGACAACATTGATTTATTAGGGCATTCCATGGGTGGAAAAACAGCGATGCAATTCGCTACCGAACACCCCAAACGGATGCTTAAGCTTTTAGTTGCAGATATCTCACCCAAATATTATCCGCCACACCATCAAACCATTGTAGATGCTTTAGCGAAGTTGGACTTCTCGGTTTTAACCTCCCGGAAGGAAGTAGATAATGCGTTGGCAGAGGATTTACCCGAAATGGGGATTCGCCAATTCCTTTTGAAAAACCTCTACTGGAAAGAACCGAAAAAGCTTGCTTTGCGATGCCATATCGATGTGCTGAAAAACCGTATGGAAGAAATTGGAGATCATATTGATACTACAGCTCACTTTGATGGTCCTACTTTGTTTTTACGCGGGGACCGGTCCGAATATATTCAACCCGCTGATATCCCTGAAATCCAAAGACATTTTCCGTTGGCACAGGTAGAGACTACTGCAAATGCCGGGCACTGGTTACATGCGGAAAACCCGAATCAGTTCTTTGAAAAGAGCCTACATTTCCTAAATTCTTAAAAAAGCCCCTTTTTTATTATGCATGCATAATTTTTTTGCTCGATTAATTGCCTGAATCACAATTTCTACCTAGTTTTGGTTAATACGGGTTTAACCCTAATTTAACTTAACTAACATCATAATTCAATGATTCAGATGAAAAAGTATTTCGCCCTTCTTCCCATGGTTGGGCTGTTGTTTGTGGCATGTAGCGATGATGACGATGCCAATACCACGACGACCACTCCTGATCCTGACCCTGTTGTCATTACTTCGGGCACAGCTGACTTTTCAAATTATGTGGCTATTGGAAATTCACTTACTGCTGGATTTTCAGACAATGCCCTTTTTATTGCAGGACAAGAAGCTTCCTTCCCTAATATGTTAGCCCAAAATTTTGCGCTTGCTGGTGGTGGTGATTTTAATATTCCTTTCATGGCAGATAACTTGGGAGGTGCAACACTACAGGGCAATCCTGTTGCGGGCAATCGATTGATATTGATATTTACGCCAGATGGGCCTGCGCCAACGCCTAAAACGGGTACGGGTACTACCGAAATTTCAAACAAACTTTCCGGTCCTTTCAACAACTTTGGAATACCAGGTGCAAAGAGTTATGAATTGCTAGCGCCAGGATATGGAAGTGTTGTAGGGGTAGCCAACGGTACAGCAAATCCATATTTCGCAAGATTTTCTTCTGAAGAAAGCGCCACGGTGCTTGGAGATGCAGCAGCCAGAGGAGGTACATTTTTCTCCGTATGGGCAGGAGCTAATGATATCTTATTATACGCTACAAATGGAGGTTCAGGAGTAGACCAAACCGGCAATCTTGACCCAGCCACCTACGGAAGAAACGATATCACCGACCCGAATGTTCTAGCGGGAGCATTGAATGGTATTTTACAGACACTTAAAGTTAATGGAGCAGAAGGCGTAATCGCTAACTTGCCGAATGTAACGGATATTCCGTTTTTTACCACTGTACCTTTCGCTCCTTTAGACCCTACAAGTGAATCTTTTGGACCTCAAATACCCGCTCTTAATGCGCAATTTGCTGGTTTAAATTTGGTTTTTCAAGCATTGAATGTTCCTGAAAGACAATTTGTTTTTTCGGAAACCGCAGCTAGCGCAGTAATCATAAAAGACGAAGATTTAACCGATCTTTCAGCTCAAATTACGGGAGCGTTGATGATGAATGGTGTGGATTCAGGGACCGCACAACTAACTGGATTTCTTTACGGTCAAGCAAGACCTGCCAACGCGAATGACTTATTAGTCCTACCTAGCAGTAGTATTATCGGAGAGTTAAATCCAGATGCTCTGGATTTGTTGACCAATACTTTTGGCCTTCCTGCGGAAACCGCGGGTCAGCTATCAGTGAATGGAATAACTTTCCCATTAGAAGACCAATGGGTATTAACACCGCAAGAACAAAGTGCCATAGAAACGGCGTTAACAGCTTACAACCAAACGATTCAAGGTTTGGCTACACAATATGATTTGGCCTTTGTAGACGCAAACTCTTTATTGAACGAATTGCGCGCCACTGGTTTCCCACAGAGTAACGGAAGTGTGGTTACGGCCACATTCGCTACCGGAGGGGGTTTCTCATTGGATGGCGTTCACCCTTCACCAAGAGGCTACGCTATTTTGGCAAACGCTTTCGTAGCGGCTATCAACGAAAAATACGGTTCAAACCTGCCTGGGGTTGACCCAGTAGATTTTACTGGATTGTATATTGATTGATTCCAGTAAAAAACATAAATTCAAAGCACCGTTCGCGGTGCTTTTTTTTTAAACCTAATTGATATGAAACTTATTTTAAGACTTTTACTCAACGCCCTTGCGGTTATCATTTTGGCTTATGCGCTTCCCGCAGTCTCAGTAGACTCCTACGTTACGGCGATTATTGTTGCGCTAGTACTATCGATTTTGAACTTTTTGGTGAAGCCCATTTTGGTATTATTGACTTTGCCCATTACCATTCTCACCTTGGGGTTGTTCCTTTTGGTTGTGAATGCGCTCATTATCTTGCTTGCCGCCCATTTTATTTCTGGTTTTCAAGTAGATGGGATTCTATGGGCCATCATCTTTAGCTTGCTCTTGTCTTTGTTGCAGTCCATTTTACAATCCATCTTAACGGATGACAAAAAGAAAAAATAGGCCCCTCATCAAATCATTTCAAAAACAAACACCGCAAAAAAACTCCCGAACCCAAAATCTTCATTAGAAAAACTTAACCAACCCAAATGAAAAACAAACTGGAGAATTTAAACTCCAAGAAATTTTTTGGCATCCTTTTCTTAAATCACTTCATCTTCATTTTGATTATGCTAGGGTTTGGAGCATTCCACTTTATTTTTTGGCCAATCGAATTCGAAAATATTGCCGCCTTGGATATCAATCATCAAACAAGCTATGGGATACTTTCCGTTTTTATAGCATTCATATTTCTGAGCCATGTGATATTTTCCAAAACCATGAAGCGGCTAAAAACATTAGATAAAAATGCATATGTCATTCAAAAAAAGATAAGCGGAAAGAACCTGCTCATTTTAAAAATGGGCAACTTTAGAACCGCCTTAATTACAAGGCTTTCTTTCGTTCTATTACCCATCATCTTATCACCAATGATTTTTGACATTAGGGCAACTTACTTCCTGTGTCTAGCCGCAAATGTGGTTTACGCTTTGGTTATGCTACCCACAAAAAAAAGTGTTATCCGAAACATGAAATTAGACGAGAGTGAAATCGAACGCATCAACAACCCACAAGCTATAATTGCTAAGAGAACCTTTTCTTTTGGAGTAGGCCACGCGCAACAATGGCGCTATTGAACACTTACAATTCCAATGTTTTCCCTCACCAAAAGCAACGAAGTAAGCCTTGAAGACTTTGTTGAAACCCAACAACTTAAAAAGTTGTTGCGATACAGAAAATAGCGTACTTTTGCCACCCGATTTTCATTATCATAAAAGGGTAGAGCAGATGAATATTACAAAACAGCAGATAGACGAGCTCAATGCGGTAGTCAAGGTTGCTATTAGCAAAGAAGATTACCAAGAAAAGGTCGATACCATTTTAAAAGATTATAGAAAGCAGGCCAACATTCCTGGTTTTCGCAAGGGTCAAGTGCCATTGGGCCTCATCAAAAAACAGTACGGCAAAGCCGTTTTGGTAGATGAAGTCAACAAATTGTTGCAAGATAACCTCAACAAATACCTTACTGAGGAAAAACTAGATGTTTTGGGAAATCCGCTTCCCAAGCAGCAAGATGACTTCGACTGGGACAACGATATTCTAGATTTTGAATTCGAACTAGGTCTCGCTCCCGATTTTGACGTCAAACTCAAAACCAAAAAAGCCATTACCCATTATAAAATCGTTGCCGATAAGAAAATGATTGATGAGCAGGTTGAGCGTATCCAAAAACAATATGGCAAAATGGTAGCCCAAACTGAAGTAGCTGGCAACCATGAAGTGTCAGGAACATTCGTAAACGAAGAGAACGAAATCAATAAAAAGAGCACGGTTGAACTAGACAAAATCAAAAGCAAAAAAGCTTTGAATGCCCTTAAAGGAAAGAAGGTTGGAGATACAGTAACCTTAAACACCAAAGGCCTATTTACCGAAGACTATTTGCTCTCCGCTGCTTTGGGTATTGACCGCGAAAAAGCAGAAAAGCTGAACATAGATGTTGTTTTCACTATAGAAGAAATCAACGAACGTGAATTGGCCGAATTGAATCAAGAATTGTTTGACAAACTTTTCGGACAAGATGAGGTAAAGTCAGAAAAAGAACTAAAAGACCGCATCAAAGAAGACTCTGAAAAGCAATTTGAGCAACAAGCGGAACAAAAGCTACTCAACGACATTACTGAACGGTTGATTGATAGCACAAAGTTTGATTTACCAGCGGAGTTTTTAACCAAATGGATTCAAGTTAGCGGTGAAAATCCACTAAGTAACGATGAGGCTAAAGAAGAATACGACAAATCTGAAAAGGGTTTGCGTTATCAACTTATCGAAGGCAAAATCATCAAAGAAAATGATTTGCAAGTACAGCTTGAAGAGCTGAAAGAATTTGCCAAAGGCTTTATCAAATCCCAAATGGCCCAATACGGGCACTTGAACCCACAAGAAGAAGAGTTGGAAAATATTGCCATGCGGGTCATGGGCAATCAAGACGAAGTAAAGCGTCTTTCCGAACAATTGATGAGCCAAAAACTTTTGACGCTTTATAAAGAAAAAGCCAATTTGAAAGTTAAGGAAGTCTCTTACGACAACTTCATCAAGGAAGTTTACGGTTAAGACAGCGTAATAAAAATTAAGTATCTTTATGGTGCCGAAAAGTATTCCTTTCGGCACCTTTTTTTTAAGCTTAATCCAACAAAATCCAATGGACTACGGAAAAGAATTTCATAAATACGCTACCCAACATCACGGAATAAGCAGTACGTACTACGACAAAATCATCAGTAGCATGTACCCCGTGAACATGACCCCCAATATCATCGAAGAAAGACAATTAAACGCCATTGCTATGGACGTCTTTTCTCGCTTGATGATGGATCGCATCATCTTTTTAGGGACAGGAATAAACGACCAGGTAGCAAACATCGTACAAGCACAGTTGTTGTTTTTGGAAAGTGCGGATGCCTCCAAAGACATTCAAATTTATATCAACTCACCAGGGGGAAGTGTATATGCCGGTTTAGGGATATATGACACCATGCAGTTTATCAAACCTGATGTAGCTACCATTTGTACCGGTATTGCAGCCTCCATGGGAGCTATTTTGTTGTGCGCTGGGCAAAAAGGCAAACGTAGTGGTCTTACCCACTCCCGTGTGATGATTCACCAACCCCTATCAGGAGCCCAAGGGCAAGCAAGCGACATTGAAATCGCTGCCAAAGAGGTGTTGAAAATCAAAGACGAGTTATATCAAATTATAGCCAATCATTCCGGACAAACTTTTGATAAAGTATATGAAGACAGTGACCGAGATTTCTGGATGAAAGCCGAAGAAGCCAAGAAATACGGTATGATTGACGAAGTTTTGGCACGGGACAACTAAAATTCCCAAAAATCGGTTAACGTACATATAGAATAACCGTTTTTTTACGTTATTGTGAATTGAACCGACTGACATTATGGCGAAAGAAAATCTAGAGTGTTCCTTTTGCGGAAGAAAAAAATCTGAAACCAACTTGCTTATAGCTGGGTTGGATGCCCACATTTGTGACCGTTGCATCGAACAGGCGTATAGTATAGTTGCCGAGGAATCAAAACAATCCAAAAACAAGGACCTTTCTTCTGAGCTTATTTTGAAGAAGCCTATGGAAATCCGTGATTTTCTAGACACTTTCGTAATTGGTCAAGAACGCACTAAAAAGGTCATGTCGGTCGCGGTTTACAATCACTACAAAAGATTGTTGCAGCCCAAAGGCAAGGATGACAGTGTTGAAATCCAAAAGAGCAACATTGTAATGGTTGGGCAAACCGGTACGGGAAAAACCCTTATCGCCAAAACCATTGCTCGAATGCTCAATGTTCCACTCGCTATTGTAGATGCTACCGTACTTACTGAAGCAGGGTATGTCGGGGAAGATGTAGAAAGTATCCTTACTCGTTTGCTTCAAGCTGCGGATTACAATTTGGAGAAAGCCGAGCGCGGTATCGTTTTTATTGACGAGGTGGATAAAATTGCTCGTAAGAGCGATAATCCTTCCATAACTCGAGACGTCTCTGGAGAAGGTGTTCAACAAGGACTATTGAAATTGTTGGAAGGCACCACTGTAAATGTGCCACCTAAAGGAGGGCGTAAACACCCTGACCAAAAATTCATTGAAGTTAATACTGAGAATATTCTATTTGTTGCTGGTGGCGCTTTTGATGGAATTGAAAGAATCATCACCAAGCGTTTGAACATGCAAGCTGTGGGCTATAGTGCTTCAAAAGCCGAAGATAACTTGGATAGTGAAAACATACTGCAATACATCATTCCGAAAGATTTAAAAGAGTTTGGATTGATTCCAGAAATTATTGGACGTTTACCCGTATTAACGCATATGAATCCTTTAGATGCCAAGACCTTACGGGCAATTCTCACCGAACCCAAAAATGCCATCATCAAACAATACGAAAAATTGTTTGCCATGGACGGCATTACCTTTAGCATCACTGAACAGGCCTTAAACTATATCGTTGAAAAGGCTGTGGAATATAAGTTGGGTGCCAGAGGGTTGCGTTCGCTATGTGAAGCCGTTTTCACAGATGCAATGTTCACACTACCGAGTAGTGACGAAAAAGAATTCAAAGTCACCAAGGCTTACGCCGAAGAGCGACTGTCCTACGAAACCATCAAGAAACTGAAAGCGGTTTCTTAAAACTACACCGCAGCTTTAGTTACCTTCTGAAGTAAATCGAAACACACCTTAGAAATGATTTTTTCATCTGAATAAAGGTTGTGCCCAAAATTGGGAACGATTTCAGCCGATAATTCCATTTTTTTGAACCAATCCGCATCGGGTTGAAATGTATCGTTTTCTCCATATACCAAGGTCATGGGAACATTTGGCTTTTCGAGCTCATACC
>CALBPG010000024.1 GCA_937899065.1 uncultured Allomuricauda sp. | reverse complement strand
GTAGCAGGCGAAAACTTCGAATTAACCAAAGAACGTAACGTATTTGCCTCCGTCGAAGGTTTTGATGGTTTTTACATGGCACTTTTACAAAAACGCTAAGTTCAAATGCAAACCTTTAACTTTTGACTTAAAACTTTCAACCTTCGACCTTTGAACTTTGACCTTTACCATACAGTTCTCGATATAATTTTCTACTAAACCACTCGAACTGACGCCTATACTTTTACCCTTGAACCTTCACCCTTAACCTTGAGACAAAACTCAAGTTCAGGTTAAAGCACAAGCACCGAGCCTCAAGCATCTGACATCAAGTTATTTGATTTCTGTAACTTTATCGTATGCAAAAAAGAGTCTCTATTGAGGATTTTTATCAAGAAACCCAGCAATACATCCCAGAAAGTGTTCGTACAGGCATAGGACATTTCAATGTATTCAAACTGGATGAATTCGCTAGCGTAAAACCCAAACCGATGCCTTTCAACCGACGGGACTATTTCAAAATCAGCTTAGTGAAAGGCAAAAGTCGTGTGCACTACGCGGACAAAGTGGTTCAAGTGGAAAAGCAAGTAGTGGTTTTCTCCAATCCACAAATTCCATACAACTGGGAAAAGATAGACGACCAGCTTACTGGCTACTTCTGCGTATTCACGGAAGCGTTCTTTCATCAATTTGGAGATTTGACCAAATATCCAGTCTTCCAACCTTCTGGAAATCCGGTATTTCAACTTACAGATGAGCAAATGGAGACCTTCAGCAACATCTTCCAAAAAATGTTTTTGGAACTGGAATCCGATTATCAGTACAAGTATGACGTATTGCGCAATTTAGTATTCGAACTCATTCATGCTGGATTAAAAATGCAACCCGCAACCATCTTGGAGAATCAATATTCCAACGCCTCGGAACGGATTTCAGGATTGTTTATGGAGCTCTTGGAACGTCAATTTCCTATGGAAAGTCCGATGCAACGGGTTCGTTTACGTTCTGCTTCAGATTTTGCCCAACAATTGGGCATGCACGTAAATCATCTTAACCGTGCTTTAAAGGAAACTACGCAAAAAACAACTTCGGTGCTCATCAACCATCGCATCGCTCAAGAAGCCAAAATACTTCTGCGCCACACCCACTGGAATGTTTCCGAAATAGCGCATAGTTTAGGCTTTGAGGAAACGGCACATTTTTCCAACTTTTTCAAAAAACAAACCCAACTTTCCCCCGTTGTCTTTCGAAAAATGGAAACTGTTTGATTTTTACAACTAATGGATTCCTTCATGTAAACCATTCTAGGTTTGCCTGCTGAACTTTGTAGTATTCGAAATTCTTAAAACAAAAAAAGATGAATACACAAAAAATAGCATTGATTACCGGTGGCAGTCGTGGATTGGGAAGAGATATGGCCCTAAAACTAGTTGAAAAAGGATTGGGAGTTATTTTCACCTACAATTTCAACAAACAGGCGGCTGATAGTACTTTGGCTGATTTAGCAACAAAAGGGGGTAAAGCCGTAGCACTTTCTTTAGATGTTAGAGATGTAAAAAGCTTTCAAACTTTCAAGACTAAACTAAAAGAAGTCCTCGAAGAGCATTGGAATACCTCAAACTTTGATTATTTGGTAAACAATGCAGGGTTCGGTCATAACGGAATGGTTACCGACACCTCAGAGGAAGCTTTTGATGATTTGATGAACGTACACTTTAAAGGCGTTTACTTTTTGACACAAAATTTATTGCCCATAATGAACGATGAAGGCGGAATTATCAATCTATCAAGCGGACTAGCACGTTTTTCATTACCTGGGTACTCTGCCTATGCAGCAATGAAAGGCGCGATTGAGGTTTACACCCGCTATTTAGCTAAGGAATTGGGTGGTCGCAAAATCAAGGCCAATACGGTTGCACCCGGTGCCATTAACACCGACTTCAACAAAGAAAGGTTCGAGTCAGTTCCACAAATTGTGGAGGCCATTGCTTCCCAAACGGCTTTGGGTCGCGTTGGAGAAAGTGAAGATATTGGTGGGATTGTTGCTTTTTTATGCACACAAGATGCGGCTTGGGTCAATGGACAGCGCTTGGAAGCATCCGGTGGAATGTTCATCTAGGACGATACGAAAATTAGGGTCAAAACCAAGAAGTAAAATTGTGCTTTGCAGTTCACGAAAAGCATCTGTAAAAAATTGGAAAGCTGTACATTTGCACTTTCTTAAACCGTTCAATAACAAACTGCATGATTCATTTCTTCGGGGACACGGCGAACAAAGTTTTCGCGGTCCAGACCACTAAAGAAATCAACACGGAAGACATCGCGAAACTTTCTTGGCTGTTCGGCAACCAACCCAAAATACACATGGCGTCAATTGACGCCTTTTTTGTTGGCCCACGCGCAAGCATGATCACGCCTTGGAGTACCAACGCTACCGAGATTACCCAAAATATGGGCATCTCTGATATCCTTCGTATTGAAGAGTTTGTTTCGGTTACTGAGGGGTTTCAAGATTTTGACCCAATGTTATTCCAAAAGTTCAAAGCCTTAGACCAAGAGGTGTTCACCATTGCTATTCAACCTGAGCCCATTAAACCCATCGACAATATTGCAGAATATAATGCAGAACAAGGGTTGGCTTTAAGCGAAGAGGAAATCGAATATCTCGAAAACCTTTCGGAAAGGTTGGGCAGAAAATTGACGGATTCAGAAGTATTTGGGTTTAGCCAAGTCAATTCCGAACACTGCCGCCACAAGATTTTTAATGGCACCTTCGTCATTGATGGAGAAGAAAAGTCCGAATCCCTGTTCAAGCTCATCAAAAAAACATCCCAAAAGCATCCGAACGGAATTGTTTCAGCGTACAAAGACAATGTTGCTTTTGTAAAGGGACCTAAGGTTACTCAGTTTGCACCAAAACGGGCAGATGTGCCTGATTTTTATCAAGAAGAAGGCTTTGATTCCGTCATTTCGCTAAAAGCGGAAACGCATAATTTTCCCACCACCGTAGAACCTTTTAATGGTGCAGCAACGGGTTCCGGAGGTGAAATTAGAGACCGCTTGGCCGGTGGAAAAGGGTCCCTACCCTTGGCGGGTACTGCGGTTTACATGACAGCTTACTCCCGTTTGGAAGAAGAACGACCTTGGGAAAAAGCCATGCCTGAAAGAGATTGGTTGTATCAAACCCCGATGGATATTTTAATTAAAGCTTCCAACGGAGCCTCTGATTTCGGAAACAAATTTGGCCAGCCCTTAATTACGGGGTCGGTGCTCACCTTTGAACATGACGAAAAAGATAGCGGCCGGGTTTTAGGCTACGATAAAGTTATCATGCTGGCCGGCGGTATTGGTTACGGAAAGGCCGAACAAGCTTTAAAAGCCACTCCCCAAAAAGGAGACCGCATCATTATTTTGGGCGGGGACAATTATCGCATTGGTATGGGTGGTGCAGCAGTTTCCAGCGCTGATACCGGTGAGTTCAGCGCTGCAATTGAATTGAATGCCGTACAACGTTCCAATCCTGAGATGCAAAAAAGAGCTGCCAACGCCGTTCGCGGATTGGTAGAATCGGACACGAACCCCATTGTTTCCATTCATGACCACGGCGCTGGTGGGCATTTGAACTGTCTTTCAGAACTGGTAGAAGAGACCGGCGGACGCATTGATTTGGAAAAATTGCCTGTAGGCGACCCTACTCTATCCGCAAAAGAAATCATCGGGAACGAATCCCAAGAACGAATGGGATTGGTCATCTCGGAAGCGGATAAGAAACTTCTAAAAGATATCGCGGAGCGAGAAAGGTCTCCATTGTACGATGTAGGCGAAGCTACAGGAGACCAAAATTTCACCTTTGTTTCTTCCAAAACGAATGAAAAACCCATGGATTTGGCCCTTGCCGATATGTTTGGCAGTTCTCCAAAGACCATTATGGAGGACAAAGCCATAACGAAAGATTACTCCGATGCACCTTACAGCCTCGAATACTTTCATGAGTACTTGGAGCAAGTGTTGCAACTAGAAGCCGTAGCCTGCAAAGATTGGTTAACGAATAAAGTGGACCGTTGCGTTGGCGGACGTGTAGCCAAACAACAATGTGCAGGTCCATTGCAATTGCCGTTGAACAATTGTGGTGTAATGGCACTGGATTTTAAAGGAAAAGAAGGCATAGCTACAAGTATTGGCCACTCCCCTATTTCAGGCTTGATAGACCCTGTCGCCGGAAGTCAAAACAGTATTGCCGAAGCTTTGACTAATATTATTTGGGCGCCTTTGGAAGAAGGTTTGAAAAGTGTTTCGCTTTCTGCAAACTGGATGTGGCCTTGTAAAAATCCTGGTGAGGACTCCAGACTTTATGAGGCGGTTGAAGCCTGCTCAGAGTTAGCAATCGCTTTAGGCATCAACATTCCAACTGGAAAGGATTCTTTGAGCATGAAGCAGAAATACAAAGACCAAGAGGTTATCGCGCCCGGTACTGTCATCATTTCTGCAAGCGGTCATTGCAGCGACCTTACAATGGTGGTAGAACCTGTGCTTCAAAAGGAAGGGGGAGATTTATACTACTTGAATTTGAGTCAGGATGAACATAAATTGGGTGGTTCCAGTTTTTATCAAACCCTTAATACCATCGGTAGTGAAGCGCCAAGAATCCAGGATGCTGCCTATTTCAAAAAACAGTTTGATGCCTTTCAAAAGGAGATTAAGGCCGGGAATATTATTTCAGGACACGATATCGGTTCCGGCGGATTGATAACCACCTTATTGGAACTATGTTTTGCGGATAACAACATCGGGGCTGCACTTGATTTGAGTGCTGTGGGAGAAGCAGACACCATTAAACTTTTGTTCTCCGAAAACATTGGTATTGTTTTTCAAACTAGGGAAGAAACTGCCGAGCGACTTGGAGCGCTTAGAATAGGTTCCCCGAATGATACCGGTGAGCTTTCCATTCGAAATCACGACGTTGAAATGGGATTGAATATACCCTCCCTTCGTGATGTTTGGTATAAAACATCCTATCTGCTGGATCAAAAACAGACCGCCAATGGTTTGGCGAAAGCTCGTTTTGAAAACTTCAAGGTTCAACCCTTGCAATATCAATTTCCAGCTGATTTTAACAGTCAAGAATTTTACCCGATAGATCAACCCAAAGAACCACCGATTGCCGCCATACTTCGGGAAAAAGGAAGCAACTCGGAAAGGGAAATGGCTCACGCCATGCATTTGGCGGGCTTTAAAGTCAAGGATGTTCATATGACCGACCTGATTTCTGGACGGGAAACTCTTGAGGATGTTCAGTTTTTAGGTGCGGTTGGAGGATTCTCGAATTCAGATGTGCTCGGAAGTGCTAAAGGTTGGGCCGGTGCAATCAAATATAACGAGCGGGCGAACAAAGTCATCCAGCGCTTTTTTGAACGTAGCGATACCCTTTCGGTGGGGATTTGCAATGGCTGTCAGTTATTCATGGAGTTGGACTTGATTCATCCGGAACATGAAAATCATGGCAAGATGACCTATAATGATTCTGGGAAGCACGAAAGCAATTTCACCTCGGTCAGGGTTCAAGAAAACAACTCGGTGATGCTATCAAGTCTCGCCGGTACTACTTTAGGCGTATGGATTTCCCATGGTGAAGGAAAGTTCAGTTTACCCATGAGCGAAACAGATTATCACATCGTGGCCAAATATGGGTACGATTCCTATCCCGCCAACCCCAACGGAAGTGACTTCAACACCGCCATGCTTTGCGACAAAACAGGGCGTCATTTGGTCACCATGCCCCATATTGAACGGTCCATTTTTCCTTGGAACTGGGCGCACTATCCCAAAGATAGATTAGACAGTATATCGCCATGGATTGTTGCTTTTGTGAACGCACGAAAATGGATTGAAGCTAAAAATGAAAAATAAGAAGTCCTTCTTTCTTTTCCTTTTTTCCATGGCCTTCTGGTCATCCTCATTACAAAGCCAGGAAGAAAAGCGTTTTTTCTTGGATGAGGATGATTTTGTCATATCAGAGACTGTTTTTGAAAACAAAAAGAAGTCTTCCATCTATTTTAGTGAAAGGTTGTACAGCGAAAAAGGTCTGGTAGAAAGGCTACGTTTTTTGACTTATATGGGAATCATGGATTCAACCATTCATCAGCAGATGAACAAATTACTCTCTAACAGAATCCAGGCAGATACAACAAAAACCTTTTTTATACGGTATGTCGATAGTGTCGAATCGAAGGAGAAAATGAAGAAAGGTGAGTTCACAAGACAAACTACCACCGGACCTAAAAACTATGGAAATCAGTGGCGAAGCTTTGTAATAAATTCCAAAAGCAGGAACCGTTACAATAGTAAAAAGGTTCAAGTACTACATCTTTACGGGCACATTCAAAAAGAGAATAAAACGATTTATGAATTGGGATGGCGAGAAGACCCATCCAACATTTTCAAGCATTTGTTTATGACCTTGGGAAAACCCAATTCTGCCTTTGTAGTAATCCATCCTGATGGTCGATTTTGGCTTCGTCATTTGTGCATAACTGATATCAGCATTAAGGAAATGCTAAGTCCTGAAGTTTGGGAGAAACAGATTGTTGTATTCAAAAAAGAGTATCGAAGATTAAACCCTACGTCACAATAAACTCTTGTTAATTTGACTTAAAAATGCTGATTTTTCGGTTTTTTGAGGGTTTTGTTGAAACATCCGTTTTAAAATACCGATTGCTTTCTTTATTTTGCAATTTCATAAGAGTAACTTACTATGCAAGAGGTAACCAGATTATTTGATTTTCCCTACTACCAATTAGAAAAATTCCCCCAAGAAGCATCCCTGGCCACCAAATACAATGGCCAATGGGTTCGCACTTCCACGCAATCCTATATAGCTCAAGCCAATGCGGTAAGTCGTGCGCTATTGCGGCTAGGGGTAAAACCAAATGATAAAGTTGCGGTCATTTCGATGAGCAATCGAACGGAATGGAATATCATGGATGTAGGCATCTTGCAAATTGGTGCTCAGAATGTCCCTATTTATCCGACCATTTCAGCAGCAGATTATGAATACGTACTAAATCACTCGGAGGCGAAATATTGCTTCGTTTCCTGTAGTGCGGTATTGGAAAAGGTATTGATGGTAGCTTCCAAAATTAAAAATCTGAAAGAAGTTTATTCTTTTGATGAATTGGACAATTGCAAATATTGGAAGGAAGTCGTTGACCTTGGAGCAGATGATTCTAACCAAGAGGAAGTTGAAAAACTAAAAGCTGGCGTAAAACCAAGTGATTTGGCTACCTTGATTTATACTTCTGGAACAACAGGAAAACCGAAAGGGGTTATGTTATCTCATGACAACTTGGTGAGCAACTCTATTGAGAGTTCAAAGCGCTTCCCGATTGTGGATGGCGAAACCAAGGCATTGAGCTTTTTACCGCTATGCCATGTGTATGAGCGCATGATTATCTACCTATACCAATTTCGGGGCGTAAGCATCCATTATGCTGAATCGCTTGAAACCATTAGTGATAACCTCAAGGAAGTCGAGCCACATGTGATGACTGCGGTACCTAGGCTTTTGGAAAAGGTATATGACAAAATCATTGCCAAAGGTGATTCTTTAACGGGCATTAAAAAGAAACTATTCTTTTGGGCAGTTGATATTGGTTTGAAATACGAGCCTTATGGCAAGAACGGATGGTGGTACGAACGAAAATTAGCGCTGGCTCGAAAGCTCATTTTTAGCAAATGGAAAGAAAGCCTTGGCGGAAACCTTTCCTTGATCGCCTCGGGTAGTGCTGCCTTACAACCCCGTTTGGCCAGAGTGTATAATGCAGCAGAATTGGGCGTTATGGAAGGCTATGGGCTTACCGAAACTTCTCCAGTGGTTTCTGTGAACGATATGCGTGATGGTGGTTTTAGGATTGGATGTGTAGGAAAACCAATCGGACGCACCGAAGTCAAAATTGCCGATGATGGCGAAATCTGTATCAAAGGTCCGCAGGTCATGCAAGGGTACTACAAAGACCCGGAGAAAACTGCTGAAGTATTGCAAGATGGGTATTTTCATACTGGTGATATTGGCATCATAGATGAAGATGGTTTTCTCAAAATCACAGACCGTAAAAAAGAAATGTTCAAAACCTCTGGTGGTAAATACGTGGCGCCTCAGCTTCTGGAAAACCGTTTCAAGCAATCCCAGTTTATCGAACAAATTATGGTTGTTGGTGAAGGCGAAAAAATGCCCGCTGCTTTGATTCAGCCCAATTTCGAGTATTTGTACGATTGGGCGAAAGAACACAACATTACTTGGGGAGAAAACTCCGACATCATCATGAACGCCGAGGTCATTTCTTGCTTCCAACAAGAGGTGGACATGGCGAATGAGGATTTTGCGAAATGGGAGAAAGTAAAACAATTTAGGCTTACTCCAGATGTTTGGAGCGTAGATGATGGGCACTTGACTCCAACCATGAAACTTCGGCGGAAAATCGTGAAAGAAATGTATCTCGATTTATACGACAACATCTACGGACGATAGGTCCGGTTCAACTTATTATCGTTTCATTGCGTTATGCTTAGGACAAACAGAAATGGAGAATTTTAATTGTTCTTCATTGCTCTATTTCCTGAAAACCATACTCTTTTTTACCCAAAACAAGTCTTCTTAAGGCCTGATTTAAAGTTTGGTTCAGCGATTTTAATTCAAAAGCAATCAAATCAGGTGTCTCCGGAATAGCTACTAGAGGAATTTGACAACTTCTCTAATTTATTATGCATGCATAATAAATTTTCCTATCTTTGAACAAATCAGTGCTATGAAGGAAATAACCATTGACCATGCTTTACGCGCCACTTGGCAAGCCGTAAGCAAAATGTACAATGAAGAAGCGAAGAACTACGGATTGACAATGGCCATTGGGTTTACCCTTCTGAGTATTGACCCTAAAAAAGGCACACCAAGCACAGCACTTGGTCCGAAAATGGGTATGGAAGCTACAAGTCTTTCTCGAATTCTTAAAAGCATTGAGGAAAAAGGATATATCCAACGTAAACCCAACCCAAACGATGGTCGTGGGGTATTAATCCATTTGACCGCGCTTGGTTTAGAGAAACGTCGAGATTCCAAAGATGTGGTACTTCGATTCAATGACGCGGTGAAAGCGGATTTAGATGACAAGGATTTAATGGGTTTTTTCCGAACGATTACGTTGGTCAACAAACTCATTGCAGACAAAAAGATATACATCAAAACAACAACTAATTAATTTCAAATCTTTCATGAAAAGGCATATCAACAAAGTTGCCGTTATCGGTTCCGGAATTATGGGGAGCGGTATCGCATGCCATTTTGCAAATATTGGGGTTGAAGTCCTTCTATTGGACATTGTTCCCAGAGAACTTAACGAAAAAGAGAAAGCAAAGGGACTTTCTTTAGCGGACAAAGTTGTCCGAAATCGGTTGGTGAATGATGCGCTTACTGGGGCACTTAAATCAAAACCATCACCAATATATCATCAAAACTTCGCTAAACGTATCACCACAGGAAACCTAGAAGATGATATCGCAAAGGTTGGTGGAGTAGATTGGATTATTGAAGTCGTGGTAGAGCGCTTGGATATCAAAAAACAAGTGTTCGAAAATCTAGAAAAACACAGAACGCCTGGCACGTTGATTACTTCAAATACTTCAGGAATTCCGATTCAGTTCATGTCTGAAGGACGAAGTGAGGACTTTCAAAAACATTTTTGTGGCACGCACTTTTTCAATCCCGCGCGCTATTTAAAACTCTTTGAGATTATTCCTGGTCCTAAAACTTCTCAGGATGTGCTGGACTTTTTAAACGGATACGGAGAGCAATTCCTCGGAAAAACCTCTGTTGTAGCCAAGGACACGCCTGCCTTTATAGGAAACCGTATTGGAATTTTCAGTATCCAAAGTTTGTTCCATGCCGTGAAAGAATTGGAAATGACTGTCGAAGAAGTGGACAAATTGACCGGACCTGTAATTGGCCGTCCAAAATCTGCAACCTTTAGAACCGTAGACGTGGTAGGACTTGATACCTTGGTACACGTTGCCAATGGAATCCACCAAAATTGTACTGAAGACGAACGGCATGAATTGTTCCAGCTACCAGATTTCATCAACACCATGATGGAGAACAAGTGGTTGGGGAGTAAAACCAAACAAGGTTTTTACAAAAAAGTAAAAAACGACCAAGGGAAAAGTGAAATCTTGACCTTGGACTTGGATACCATGGACTACCGGTCCAAAAAGAGTGCAAAATTTGCTACGCTTGAATTGACCAAAACGGTCGATAAAGTGGTAGACCGTTTTGCAATTCTTTGCAACGGAAAAGACAAAGCAGGGACTTTCTACCGAAAAAGCTTCGGGCAGTTGTTTGCCTACGTCTCGCATCGTATTCCCGAAATCACGGACGAGCTCTACAAAATTGATGATGCCATGAAAGCAGGATTCGGTTGGGAGCACGGACCTTTCCAAATTTGGGATGCCGTCGGACTGGAAAAAGGACTAGAGTTTATTGAAGCTGAGGGTCAAAAGGCAGCGGATTGGGTACATGAAATGAAAGCCGCTGGTGCTACTTCTTTCTATTCCGTGAAAGAAGGTGCTACCTATTGTTACGACATTCCGAAGAAAGAGGCCGCCTAGATTCCTGGACAAGATGCCTTTATCATATTGGATAACATCCGCAAAACCAAAGAAGTTTTCAAAAACAGCGGTGTGGTTATCGAAGATTTGGGTGATGGAATCCTGAATGTGGAATTCCAATCCAAAATGAATACCATTGGTGGAGATGTCATCGCGGGGCTGAATAAAGGAATCGACCTAGCGGAAAAAGACTTTCAAGGACTCGTTGTTGGAAACCAAGCTGCCAACTTCTCCGTGGGAGCTAATATTGGCATGATATTCATGATGGCCGTCGAGCAAGAATATGACGAGCTGAATATGGCGATTAAAGCCTTTCAAGATACCGTAATGCGCATGCGTTACTCTTCCATTCCCACCGTGGCTGCGCCACATGGAATGTGTTTGGGTGGTGGATGTGAGTTATCCTTACACGCTGACAAAGTGGTAGCCGCAGCTGAGACCTACATTGGTTTGGTAGAATTTGGCGTAGGTGTGATTCCCGGTGGAGGCGGCTCCAAGGAGTTTGCTTTAAGAGCATCGGATTCCTTCCGAAAAGGTGACGTTGAACTCAATATTTTGCAAGAATACTTTCTAACTATTGGTATGGCCAAAGTATCTACTTCAGCTTACGAAGCCTTTGATTTGGGTATTCTTCAAAAAGGGAAAGATGTAATTGTCGTAAACAAAGACCGACAAATTGCTACAGCCAAGGCACATGCGAAATTGATGGCTGAAGCGGGTTACACTCGACCCCCTGCACGCAAAGACGTAAAAGTACTTGGCAAACAGGCACTCGGTATGTTCCTCGTGGGAACAGATTCCATGGAGGCCAGTCGCTACATCAGTGAGCACGACAAAAAGATTGCCAATAAACTCGCCTACGTAATGGCAGGTGGTGATTTATCAGAGCCTAGCTACGTATCCGAACAATACTTGTTGGATATTGAACGAGAAGCATTTTTGTCGCTTTGTACAGAAAGAAAAACATTGGAGCGCATCCAACATATGTTGAAAACGGGAAAACCACTTCGCAATTAATGAATCAAAAGATATTAGATATCAGATTTTAGATATTAGAAGATGCATAATTTTCAAGAACTTATTATTTGGCAAAAGGCAATGAATATTGCAGAAGCTGTTTACAAGCTTTCCAAAAAGTTTCCGAAAGAGGAGCGATATGGCCTTAAAAGTCAAATTAGAAGAAGTGCAGTTTCAATTGCTTCTAATATAGCGGAGGGCGCCGGAAGAAATACAAATGGAGAGTTTAAAAATTTTCTAGGTATCGCTAGTGGCTCTTCCAATGAATTGATGACACAATTAATGTTATCATCACGTTTAGGACTAGTGGAAGAAAGTCGGGTAACCCCTATAATTCACCAACTTAAAGAAGTCCAAAAAATCAATTATTCATTTATCAAAAAGTTTAACAAGTGAGCACATTCACATCTAAAATCTCACGTCTAAAATCTAACATCTAGAACATGAGAACAGCATATATAGTAAAAGGATATAGAACCGCAGTCGGAAAGTCCAAAAAAGGAGGTTTCCGTTTTAAACGTGCCGACGAATTGGCCGCTGAAACCATCGAACATTTAGTGGGACAGCTTCCTGATTTTGATAAGAAACGTATCGATGATGTCATTGTAGGAAATGCCATGCCAGAAGGTTCACAAGGTTTGAACATGGCACGTTTGATTTCTTTGATGGGACTGGATATTGTTGATGTTCCAGGTGTCACCGTCAATCGTTTCTGTTCTTCTGGATTGGAAACCATAGGTATTGCCACGGCAAAAATCCAAGCTGGAATGGCCGATTGTATTATCGCCGGTGGGGTTGAAAGCATGAGCTCCGTGCCCATGACCGGTTTTAAAACCGAATTAAACTATGACTTGGTAAATTCTGGTCACGAAGATTACTACTGGGGCATGGGAAATACTGCGGAAGCCGTTGCGGAACAGTTTAAGGTGTCCCGAGAAGACCAAGACGAATTTGCTTATCAGTCACATATGAAAGCTTTAAAAGCATTGGCTGAAGATCGTTTCCAAGACCAAATTGTTCCCATTGATGTAGAGGAAACGTACATCGATGCCAATGGAAAAAAAGCAACTAGAACATTTAAAATTCACAAAGATGAGGGGCCTCGTAAAGGGACTTCTATCGAAGCTTTAGCCAAATTACGTCCTGTTTTTGCAGCTAACGGAAGTGTGACTGCAGGGAATTCTTCTCAGACCAGCGATGGTGCCGCGTTCGTTATGGTTATGAGCGAAGAATTGGTGAAAGAATTGAATCTTGAACCCGTAGCCCGATTAGTGAGCTACGCGGCAGCTGGGGTAGAACCACGAATCATGGGTATTGGACCCGTAAAAGCCGTTCCCAAAGCCCTTAAGCAAGGAGGTTTGAAACAAGATGACGTGGAGCTTATAGAACTAAATGAAGCCTTTGCCTCACAATCCCTTGCCGTGATTCGAGAATTGGGGTTGAATCCTGATATCATTAATGTCAATGGTGGGGCCATTGCCCTTGGGCATCCTTTAGGATGTACTGGAGCGAAATTATCCGTGCAGTTGTTTGATGAAATGCGCAAAAGAAATATGCAAGGCAAACATGGCATGGTAACCATGTGCGTCGGAACGGGGCAAGGCGCTGCTGGAGTATTTGAATTCCTGAATTAGAAAAAGATTTTAGTATTGAGTAGGTAGCCAAATCGCAATACACTCTATACGCTTTACTTAATACTAATAGTATAATGACTTGAGTACTGAAACACTAACAAGAGATATCATCCGTGGAGGTCAGTTTTTGGTCTAGGAGACAGATTGTGAAGATGTCTTCACTTTGGAAGACCTGAGCGAAGAACAGAAAATGATGCGTGACAGCACCAAGGAGTTCGTCGACAGAGAACTTTGGGCCCATTGGGAACGCTTTGAAAAAAAGGACTATGCCTACACTGAGGAAACCATGCGTAAGGCTGGAGAACTTGGTCTTTTAAGCGTTGCGGTTCCAGAATCGTATGGTGGAATGGGAATGGGCTTCGTATCAACCATGTTGGTTTGCGACTACATTTCCGGTGCCACGGGTTCTTTTAGTACAGCTTTTGGAGCACATACCGGAATTGGTACCATGCCTATCACCTTGTATGGTACTGAAGAACAAAAATTAAAGTATGTTCCCAAGTTGGCTTCTGGAGAATGGTTTGGTGCCTATTGTTTAACAGAACCTGGAGCAGGTTCCGACGCCAATTCAGGGAAGACCAAAGCGGTACTTTCCGAAGATGGAAAACATTATAGCATTACCGGTCAGAAAATGTGGATTTCCAACGCAGGTTTCTGTAATCTTTTTATTGTTTTCGCACGAATCGAAGACGACAAAAACATTACCGGATTTATTGTTGAGAATGACCCATCCAATGGCATCACCTTAGGTGACGAAGAAAAGAAATTGGGTATCCACTCCTCCTCTACCCGTCAAGTCTTTTTTAACGAGACCAAAGTACCGGTTGAAAACATGCTTTCAGAAAGAGGGAATGGTTTTAAAATCGCCATGAATGCCTTGAACGTAGGACGTATTAAATTGGCAGCAGCTTGTTTGGAAGCCCAACGTCGTGTTATCAATGAAGCTACCAAATATGCCAACGAGCGCATTCAGTTCAAGACCCCTATCATGAACTTCGGTGCCATCAAGGCTAAGATTGCCGACATGGCCACCAACGCTTATGTGGATGAAGCAGCATGCTACCGTGCGGCCAAAAATATTGAAGACCGTATCGCCATTCGTGAAGAAGAAGGCAACACCCATCAGGAGGCAGAACTTAAAGGTGTAGAAGAATATGCTATTGAGTGCTCTATCCTAAAAGTTGCGGTTTCAGAACACGTACAGCATACCAGTGATGAGGGTATCCAGATTTTTGGTGGAATGGGCTTTAGCGCCGACACACCTATGGAGTCTGCTTGGAGAGATGCACGTATTTCACGAATCTATGAAGGAACCAACGAAATCAACCGCATGCTAGCGGTAGGAATGTTGGTCAAAAAAGCCATGAAGGGTCATGTAGACTTATTGGGCCCTGCCACGGCAGTTGGAGAAGAACTTATGGGTATCCCTTCTTTTGATGCGCCTGACTTTTCTGAACTATTTGCTGAAGAAAAAGATTTGGTAAAACGTCTCAAGAAAGTGTTCTTGATGGTAGCTGGTAGCGCAGTACAGAAATTTGGACCAGATTTGGAGAAACATCAAATGCTGCTAATGGCCGCATCTGATATCCTTATTCAGGTTTATCTTGCAGAATCGGCAATTTTAAGAACAGAGAAAAACGCCAAACGTTTTGGTGAAGGTTCGCAAGAAGCTCAAATCGCGATGTCTAAATTATACTTATATCGTGCTGTTGAAATCGTTAACCAAAAAGGGAAAGAAGCTATTGTTTCTTTTGCTGAAGGTGATGAGCAACGTATGATGTTAATGGGCTTGAAGCGTTTTACGAAATACACCAATTATCCGAATGTTGTGGCTTTGCGCAAACAAATTGCAGACAAGGTTGCAGCCGATAACGGATATACGTTCGACTAATTGAACATTGAAACAAAGCTTTGCCAAAAACCGCCTTTAGGGGCGGTTTTTTGATTTTAAAAGATTCTTATTGCCAGTTCCACTGACAAACGTTTTAGTTCTGAATCCTGTCCAGAATCAAACTCCGTAGGCAGAAAGTAGTTGGCAGATAGACGAACTTTTTGTTTTAAACTATAACCAATCCCAAAAAACGTACTAAAACCCGAATCTTCTATGGTATTGAGGGTAGTCCTAAAATCATTTCTGCCACTATATGTTCCATTCATATTAAAATCAAGATTACCACCACCATTAAAGACTATACTATGGTTTTGATTTAAAAACAAATAATACCGTAATCCTAAACCCGTAGTTAACTGATTAAACTCGACTTCCCCCGCATTGGTTTCAACACCATTGAGATTGACCGAAACTCCGGACGAATATGATGAATACTGACCATAAAGAAAAACTGCAAATTCGTTGTTGTTAATGGGTAATATTGATTCCAACTCTAGACCAAACCTAGGAGAAAGTTTATCCTCAAAAGTTGCTTCTCGGCTTGATAAAGTTGTAGCAAGCTGATATTGCATTACACCTCCGACAGCGTGAAGTAAGAATGTTGCTTTTCTATCTTTAACTACCTCCTCTTGAGCGGTTAAATAATTACCATTTCTAGCGTTGAATTTTCTTATATAATTTGCCAAGTCTTTTTCTCTGTACTCCAAAGTCTGAATAACATTATCGTTATCAGGTCCCAACATCTTTAAAACCTGTCTTCGAAAAATATTATTCTTCAGAATTTGGTTTGAATTGGTATCTAAATATTCCTTGTAATCCAGTGGTATTGGTTTGCTGTTTCCCATTTGCAACAAATAAACTGAACCATTAGCACCTCGATATTCATATAAGGACACTTTCCCGGAAATCAACTGTTTAACAAAAACTTCTGCGAAGAACCTTTTGGGTGTTGAATTCAATTCTTTATAACTGTTAAATCTATCAGTAATTGATAAGCTATCATTAATTTTCAAGTATTTAGAATATCCTTCTATTTGAAATAGTTTGATTTCCGAAGCATTCATTATCTGCTCGTTTCCACTAGTGGTTTTCTTGAAAATGATGTTAGATGGAGAATTCAACCATTTGTAGTTTTTTATGTAGCAAGAAATACTGTCACCAGAATCAGTAATCATATATCCTTTTTCGTATTTCGTTTGGGTAAATAATACCTGAAAAGGTAATAGAACTAGCAGAAGTAATTTTAAATTTTTCATCATAAGGATTTAAGCTGCGATATTAACTCTTGAAGTAATGGAACAAAAATTCACTTGAACAAATTCGATAAAAAATCTTTTGAATCGACCATATTCTATCTTCAAAATTATGATTTCAAGTAATTAAAGAGCAAGTTTTGTTTTTCACGGAAAACAGGGTTACAAAAGGTGACCTTATCGAGTACTTTCATCACACATAAAAATGAATTCAAATGAGATTCTGTATAAGGCCCTTTGTTCTATCATCTCTACTTGTTTTGCTTCAAAGCACAATAATCAGCTGTGATGTCACAGCTCCTCCAGAATCCATTCAGAAAGAAAAAGTACTTTTCGACTATGGAGTGGTAGAAGACAGTACCTACTGCAATGACTTTTTCAAATTCCGGATTTCATTTTGCGATGAGTTCATTGTATTATCCCAACAAGATAATGTGACACCTTCAGAAACTGATGCTGAAATACCTCCATACGAAAACCTCATTGAAGACCCCGGAGAAGACCAAAACCTATTGGCCATTTATTCAAAAGTCGAAGAAGTTACCATGGAAGCCGTGCTTCATGATGATAACGTAAATTTTGAAGATTTTCAGGCTGCCATGCAACAGAAAACAAAAGAAGAGCAATTTGGTCCAGAATTTCAACTCTTCTTTAGTTCGCATCGTTTAGAAAAAGAATCGTTAATCCAGTACATCAATCAATTCTCCAACCTTCATCCGCCTAACTATGATTTCAATCAGAAACATGAGGCAATGATTGGCAGAGAATCCTTTCTGGAGTATCACGGAGTAGAGACGCAAGAAAGCGCTCCAGCAAGCGTAGCCTTTGCTATAATGGGAGGCAAAAACCGAAAAATAGTTTCCTATTTCAAGGAAATCAACGAATATGCCTTTTGCATTGACTTGTTTTATCATAATGAAGGCCAGAAAGCAATTCTTTTAGAACTATTGGAAACTATGGAGTTTCATTAAAAAGGGTAATATCACCTCCATAGGTTCCACTAAAATCATTGGGATTGGATTACCTTTAAATCATGAAATCATCCCTGTTGAACCGTGTCTTCGATGCAGATGCTTTTGAGGCGCAACTCCAAGCGCTTGGTGCCTTAATCCAAAACCATTTGGAGAATGTTTTATCTGAAAAGAAAGACCATGTGCTCCGTTGGAATCCACCGGAAAAAGAATTGGAGTTTTGGCGTTCGTTCATGAATTCGGGCGATACGAATGATTTCTTTCCTGAAATTTTAAAAAGAACCACCCATACCCACCACCCCAAGTATATAGGGCACCAAGTTGGTGTTACTGCACCGCTCACCGTACTTACCGGAATGCTCAGCAATCTGTTGAACAATGGGATGGCGGTATATGAAATGGGGATGTCTCCAAACGCCATAGAACGTATTATCATTGAACGACTCGGTGAAAAATTCGGATACGGTGACAAAGTTGGTGGATTTTTGACCTCGGGAGGTACCTTGGCGAATTTAACCGCCCTACTTTCTGCCCGGAAAGCCAAAGTAAAACATGATGTTTGGAACGAAGGGCACACGAAACCGCTAGCCATAATGGTATGTGAAGAAGCGCATTATTGCGTTGACCGCGCCGCTAAAATTATGGGGTTAGGCGAACAAGGCATTGTCAAAGTGCCGGCTAAAGCGGATTTCACCATGGATATCGAACAAATGGAGGTTTTGTATCGAGAAACTACGGAGAAAGGCATCCAGGTTTTCGCTATTGTGGGCAGCGCACCTTCAACAGCAACAGGGGCCTATGATGATTTGAAATCAATTGGGGCATTTGCCCAGAAGAATGATATCTGGTTTCATGTTGATGGCGCTCATGGTGTGGCAGCTATCTTTTCTGAAAAGTACAAAGGCCTTTTAAAAGGCACTGAATTATCTGATTCCATTGTACTGGACGGACATAAGATGATGCTTATGCCCACCATTACCACAGCTTTAGTGTTCAAAAACAAAATGCATGCTGAACATACCTTCAGCTTAAATGCCGACTATTTATTGGACCAAACCACTGAAGATGAATGGTACAACAGTGGCCGCCGCACCTTTGAATGTACCAAAACCATGATGTGCTTGCACTGGTTCGCGCTTTTAAAGTTTTATGGGGAAGCGCTTTTTGATGAGTACGTTACGAGACAATATGATTTGGCGAAAGACTTTGCCCAACTGCTGAAAAATCATCCACAGTTTGAATTAGGGACTGAACCGATGTCCAATATTCTTTGTTTTCGTTGGATAGCGAAGGGAGTTGAAGATGAACAACTAAGCGCAATCAATGCCCAAATTCGACAACAACTTTTGGAAGAAGGCGAGTTTTATTTGGTACAGACCAAACTATACGGAATTCAATACCTCCGCACTACGCTGATGAATCCGTTTACGGAGCTTACCCATTTAGAAAAATTACTCCATAAAATCACCAAACTGGCAGAACATATTTCATAAATCAGGGTTTACCCTAGGTTGGCCAATTCCATTCAATTGCTGAAATATGTATCTTGAAGGGTCTATACTTTTACAGTATGCTACAAACCAACCTTAAAAAACCTCATCTGTTTTCCAAGCTTTTGGTTTTTGTTTTACTGCTGTTTAACACAAATCTATCTGCTCAAAAAAAACAAATTGATAGTCTCAAACAGTTACTACTGTTAGAAATTAGTGACAGCGCCAAAGTAGACAACTTGATGTCCATTTCAAGGTTGTACCAGAGCATAAACATCGACTCAGTCTTGAAATACTCCAAAAAAACTGCAGTATTTTCAGAATCAACAAATGGTTATAGACTTGCGGAGGCGTATAATAATATGGGTGCCTGTCATTTTTACCAGGCGAACTTAGACTCCGCCAATTACTATTATCAAGGCGCTTTGGACGCACTGGACAAGAATAATGATTCCATCATTAAATCTTTCGTGTATTGCAATATGGCCCTGATGTACGGCAATCTTCTGGACAAAGAAAAAGAGATAGCATACTATTTAAAGGCCATTAGCCAAGTGGAAAGTAATGATAAGGAAGTATGTACTATCTACTACAACCTGTCTCGTACCTATATGAACTCAGGCTTTGAAGAAAAGGGTCTAGAATATCTGATAAAAGCTTATGAAAGCAGTAAGAAGTCCAAAACGGAAATAGTATTTGATTACGCCACGTCAAATTTGGCTTCTTACGCTTTAGACAATTCCGATATCGAAATGTTTCATGAATACATGCAACGAGTTGATTCCTTATGCGCTTTAGATGGTAATCCATCCAGCTGCTATTCCCTAAACTATCTCAATGGATCTTACCACGCTGAGCAGAGACAATTTGAGAACGCCTTAGAAAATTACCGAAAGGCCAATACTATCGCTAAAGAAATGAGTTTTGTGGAAGATATTATGGAGACCACGGCCATGATTGCGCGTATGGAGTATGCACTGGGAAAGAAAAGAAAAGCCGTCAAGACCTTCGCAGTTTTCGATAGTTTATACCAATTTCACCCTGACCCCACTTTGGGGATGAAAAACTTTAATCTCTGGGCAGAGTACGAAGCATCCCTTGGGAATTATAATACAGCGTATAACGTTCGACTAAAATGGGAAGCTTTAAAAGATTCAGTTTTAGCTAAAGAAAAAAGGGAAATCCTAATAGATTCTGAAAAGAAGTACGAAACCGAAAAAAAAGAAAGAGCAATTGCTGAACAGCAGGTAACCATAAAAGAACAAGAGCTTGATTTAGCGCAAAAACAACGTCAAATTGCTATCTGGGTCGGTTTGGGGGGCATTCTAGCACTACTTCTGGGTGCTTCTTTCTGGACGAATAAAGAACGTCAGAAAAGAAAAGAACAAGAAATCGTTAGTTTAAAATCACGACAAGAGGTGGTTCGTTTGGAAGCCTTGGTATCCGGGGAAGAAAAAGAACGGGTACGCCTCGCCCAAGACCTCCATGACGGTATCAATGGCGACCTTTCCGTTATCAAATTCAAAATTGATGGTGTGGACAAAAGGAAATTACCCAAAGTAACCCACGAAGGTTTGGACCAAGCCCTGAAAATGCTGGACAACGCCATAGACCAGGTGCGGCGCATTTCCCATAACCTGGCGCCACCCTCACTCCAAAACTTCAATTTGACGGAAGCCATCAAACAGTATGCCTCCAAAATGCAATCTACCCATAGCGTTCAAATTGATTTTGAGACCTTTGGTGATATGCCCCATTTTTCTTCTGACCAAGCAACCGCTTTGTACCGCATCGTACAAGAATTGCTCAACAACATCATCAAACATGCCGAAGCGAAAGAAACCCTTATCCAACTAAACCATACCGAAGAACACACCGAACTGGTCATTGAGGACGACGGCAAAGGTTTTGACACTAAGATTTCCAAAAATGGCATCGGGTTGCAAAACATCGCTTCTCGTGTGGCCTTTTTAAAAGGCAATCTGAATATTGAATCTTCTGGTGAAGGCAGTACGTTCACCATAACCCTTCCCAAAAACAGTTAGTTCATGGCAATTTCCGTAGGTATTTTGGATGACCATGAAATGATTTTAGAAGGCTTAGCCACCATGCTATCGCAAACCGAAGAAATTGAAGTAACGGGGTGTTGGACCCATCATGCCAATTGCCTAGAAGCTTTGGAAAAACAACGCCCTAATGTACTCTTGTTGGACATCAATTTAAAAAACGCCAACGGCATCGAACTCTGCGCCGAATTGTCCAACACCTATCCAGACCTTCAAATTGTGGCCGTATCCAACTACAATGAAAGTAGTTTCATCAAAAACATGCTGCGAAACGGAGCAAAAAGCTATCTGCTAAAAAACACTTCAAAAGAGGAACTCATCACCGCGATAAGAAAGGTGCATTCGGGAGAACGGTATCTGCCGAGAACCGTTGAAAACATCTTATTGGAGGATTCCCTAGGCACTCCCAAACCCAAAACCAGTATTCCCAAGCTCACGCGACGTGAAAAAGAAGTGCTGCAATTCATTTCTGAAGAATATACCAATGGTGAGATTGCGGACAAGCTGTTTGTAAGCATCAAAACTGTTGAAAGCCATCGCACTAATCTTCTATCCAAATTTGGTGTAAAAAACACTGCAGGGCTCATTAAATCTGCGATGAATGCCGGGCTGATTTCCTAAACCTCCAAAACCTAGGGTTTACCCTAACCTCTTCAAATACAATAATCAACCGATTTCTCCCCTACCCACATTTTCCATCTTGCAAGCGTAACCATAAACCTCGCACAAATGAAAAATGCAATCGTATTACTGGGGATGCTTCTCATTTTTAGTTGTTCAAAAGATGAAGGCACTCCAGTAACAGAGAACCAACCCCCAACGGCTTTTACCGTCACCGCAACAGTTGATGAGAATAGCGTGAATCTGGAGTGGACCGAAGCGTCCGACCCAGAGGACAATACTGTGACTTATAGTGTATCCTTAGATGGCAATCAAGTTGCCGAAAACTTAAGCACAAGAACCTATCAACTTACCAATTTGGATTTTGATAGTGCCTATCAAGGTTCGGTAACAGCAGCGGATGATGAAGGGTTAACCACTACTTCAAATTTTCAATTCAACATCGCTGCACAGGCCAACTCTGCTCCTGAAATAGGTGCACTTACCCAACCCGAGAACAATAGTATCCAAAGTGGCGAAGTCACATTTGAATGGGAACCCGCTGTAGATGCTGAGAACGATGCCATTTCGTATGACGTTTACGTCAACTACAATGGATTACTGGGTCTCGGAAATGATTTTGTTTTGTTAGCGGAAAACCTGTCCGAAACCAATTTGGTTTTTGACCAAAGTCCTAGTCAAGATGCCATGATATCTTGGTATGTTGTCGCCAAAGATGCGCAAGGACTTTCGAGCACCTCTGAAACCTTTACTTACCGAACGGCGGAAGAGACTGCGCTTTTTGACTATGTTGAAATGCCGCCTTTTGAAGCCCGAGACAACCACGGACTGGTCTGGTTCAATGAAAAACTCTATTTAATTGGCGGCGGTAGAAGCTTCGGCGGAACTCGATTTGACGAAGTATGTGTTTCCGATACTGGAAGGAATTGGACCCCATTGGATTCAGGTACCAAATTTACGCCCCGACTATGGCACGGCACAGTAGTCTTCAATAACAAAATCTGGATTATCGGTGGAAACAGTGCCTATACTACAGGCAACGAGCTCAATGACATCTGGAGCAGCGAAGATGGAGATACTTGGGTACAAGAAAATGCCAGTGCTGCTTTTGCACCACGTTACGGACATCGCGTGGTTGTTTACGACAATCAAATGTGGCTTATCGGAGGTCGCAACGCAGCCAATGACATCAGCCGAACCGAAGTCTGGAAATCTGCAGATGGCATAAACTGGACTTTGGTTACGGATAGCGCCAATTTTGGTACTGGAAATGCTTTTGACGTAGTCGTTTTCCAAAACAAAATATGGAAAATCGCCAGTGGAAATGATACTGTTTATAGCTCTACGGATGGTTTGACTTGGACCTTGGAAACCGACACTGCGGCTTTCGGAAACAGAAGACAACACAGCGTAACCGTATTCGATGATAAGCTTTGGCTCTTTAGTGGTTCTACCCCATCAAATGGAAATCCCATCTTCGATTTGTGGTATTCTACTGATGGAAAAGAGTGGATTCTATCAAACGAAAATCTGGGCTACGGGGTGAATGACGCCCGTTGTGTCCCCTATACTTCCAACATACTAAGAGGAGGCGGTGGTATCATCGTTGTAGCAGGTAACGAAGGAGCCAGTGGTCGCGGCACTACCAATGCCGTAAAGATTTTAGTCCCAGCCAAATTTCAAAACTAACAACCATGAAAAAGACACTTCTATTTGTCGCACTAGCGACCAGTTTGTTTCATTTGACTTCTTGCAGCAAAGAAGACGCTATGGAACCCATTTTGAACCAGCAAGAGCCTGAAGACCCAACTCGTGAAGAACCCAAAGAGGAAGACAACACTCCTCCGGAAAAGGTAACCATAAACGCTCCAGAAAACGATGAAACTGTCAACCAGTTTTTGGATGTGGTCTTGCGCTGGGAAGGTAATGACGACGATGGAGATGCCCTTTCTTATGATGTTTTATTGGGCACAGACCCTACAAACTTAGAATCTGTTGGTGAAGGATTAGCCATAGACAGCTTGGTCATCGAGCGATTGGAAACCGGTGTTGAATATTTCTGGCAAGTGGTTTCCAAAGATGGGAAAGAAGGAGAAAGTACTTCCGACCTCAGCGGATTCACCATTTATGAAAAGGTATTTGAAGGTGATGCCAATCTCAGTAACCAGCAGAAAATTGATGATTTCGTTAGAGAAGGCTATAGCCGCGTATCTGGAAATCTATTGATTACCAACGGCGGTCTGGATATTACCAGCTTGGTTGACCTTAATAAAATCGATGGCGGGCTCTTTATTTTCGAAACCACTTTGTTCAATGTTGATGGACTGGCAAATCTAATTCAGGTTGGAGGTGACTTATTCGTTGACAATAATCCGTTACTCCAAAATCTTGATAGCTTATCACGGGTTAGTACATGGAATGGAAGCATTTCGATTGGTTTTAATGAAGTATTGACTTCTATTGACGGTATTCAAAACGTAGGGGAAACATTGAATTCCGTTTCCTTCTCTAGAAATACCGCTTTGAGGAGTATTGACATTTTTCAAAACACCAAGGTGATACAGGAATCGCTCTACATTAATGAGTGTAATAGTATAACCAACTTAGACACATTTTTGGCTTTAGAAGTAGTTGGTGAAGGCATCGGCATTAGTGAAAACCTAAGTCTCACTGATATATCGGGCCTTAATAATCTTCAATCAACATCCAATCTTGAAATTTATGACAACAACAACTTAAATGAAATTGTTGGATTTCAAAACCTTATTTCAGTGGAGAACAGCTTGGAAATCGAAGAAAACGGTCTTGCTACAATCAGGGGTTTTGACAAGTTGGAATCTGTTCGGTCTATGACTATTGGTTCCAATACTGGACTTCAAAAAATAGAAGGCTTTGCGAATCTGGAGAAAGTGAATTTTGTTTCCATAGGTTTCAATCTCCAATTACAAGAAGTAGCTGGCTTCAATAAGGTTACATCATTGGATAGTGTTTTCATCACCTCCAATTTACAACTAGCTGAATTCGATGCCTTCAACTCCCTTGTGTCTATGAATAACCTGACGATATCCGAATCGTCAATCAAAGAGTTAACAGCTTTTCAAAACCTAGAGGAATGTAATAAGCTCTCTATTGGAAATCACGGTAAGCTGACCATTTTAAATCTGGAACAGCTCACCACAGCCGAGAGTATCAGTATTTCTCGAAATGACGTATTGGAACTCATTCTATTTAAAAATTTGAGCAGTGTTGAGACCGATTTTACACTAAAACGAAATCTACCCTTAGTTGCGCTTCAGGGTCTTGAGCAATTGACCTCGGTTGGGGGCATTTTTGAAATATCCGAGAATTTCCAGCTGACAGATTTCTGCTCCTTATCCAACTATGCAAGCATTGCTTCAAACGAACGAAAAGAGATTGAAGTTTTTGACAACAGCTTCAATCCTACCCTACGCATGATTGCCAACGGAGAATGTAAACCATAACAAACTTTATTAAAAATCAATTCTATAACGAACGGTGAGAAACCGTTCCTCAAAACAAACACAATGACAAAAAATGCATTCGTATTCGCCTTACTACTGATTTTAGGGGCAAACACAGGTTTTAGCCAACAAAATGGAATCAATAAAATTAGAAGTGCCCCCTTACATTCGGGGGAATCCAGAACGTATCAAGCCCCCTACAAATCTTTGGTAAAATTTGCTAGGGAAGCCGTAACCGATGCCGGGTTGATTCTGGAATCCTCTGAAAAAATTGACGATGCTACTTACATGATTATCGGCAAAGCCAAGACCTCAGCTTGGAGTTGGGGTGAATTGGTTCGGGTCGTGTTGATTGACAATACCGAAAAAGTCACAGTTCGGGTGTTTTCCAAACGTCGCATCAAAATCAATTTGACGGCAAAAGGCAATTATACCCAAACCATTCTGTCCAATATTGAGGCCAAAATAGACTTTGAAACGGAATAAGATGAAAGTTCTCCTATTTCTATTTGCTCTGTTGGCTGTGCATTTTGGAAAAGCACAGTTGACGGGGCATGTGGCCTACGCTGAAGAAGGTGTTTCTTTTGACATCCCAAAAAATTGGGTCGGACAAGAGTTGGAAGAGGCCTTTCTGATGGCCTCAAGTAAAGAAGCTGGCCTGGTTATCTTGCTATTCCACCCGGCCAACACCCTAGAAGAACAATCCTCTAAAATGAAACACGGATTATCCGACGGGGCTATATCCCTAAGTTTGGAAGGGAAACTTTCCAATAATGGAAAAGATACCGTTGAAGGCCACTATATCGGAAGTCTTGAAGGAAAATCCGTTAAGGCAAAGTTGATTGCAATGACCAATCCCTACGGCTTGGGTGTAGCAGTACTATCCCTGATAAACGGTAATTTGTATTCCAAACGAACGGATGAGTTAGCTCAAGAGATTGCCAAGTCCATTGGGTTTAAACAACCCAGCACCAAGATTTCGGCTGTTGGAAATCAATCCAAAAATACTCAGGCAGCCCAAGAGGAATTGGTAGGCTACAAATTAACCTACATGGAAAGCTACTACTCCAATACTCCTGGTGGCGGTGGGTACGAACGAAAAAGGATTATCAATCTCTGTCCCAATGGACTATTTACCTTTTACGGAGGGAGCTATTTAAATTTTCCAGACCCCAACTGGGACCCTTACCAAAAGAACGCCAAAGGACATGGAACCTATGAAATCCTAGAGGATGATGGAGACATCTACCTACAGCTCAACTATAACGACGGCGAGTACGAAAGTTTAAAATGCACCTACAACGACGGGGTGTATTTAAATGGCGGTCGCTACTACCGTGGTGATGTCGAATGTTACTAGCTTATGGACTCCAATATCTTTTCCTCACTGCGCTTACGGGAGAAATTGATAGCACATTCAATCAAGGCCAAATGCGAGTACGCTTGAGGGAAATTTCCAAGCAAGCGTTTGGTCTTGAAATCGATGTCTTCACTAAATAGACCCAAGTGGTTGCTGTAGCTTAATAATTGTTCAAAATGGGCTAGCGCCTTATCCTCCTCGCCTATTTTGAACAAGCTGTTGATGAACCAGAACGTACAAATAGTAAATGAAGAGGACGGCAATCCAAAGTCATCTTCATTTTTGTAGCGGTACAACAAACCGTCATTGCTCAATTCTTGTTCAATCGCATAAACCGTGCTCACGAACTTCGGGTCTTTGGCATGAATAAAGCCATAAGATTCCATCAGCAAGACAGAGGCATCCAAATGGTTAGAACCATATGATTGCACAAACGCATTCACCTCAGGATTCCAAGCATGGGTTAAAATATCATTCTTGATTTCTTGTTCAAGGGTAGTCCATTTTTCGATTTTGCGAGACTTCCCAAAAATCTGGGCTACTTTGATAGCGCGGTCAATCGCCACCCAACAGAGTACTTTGGAGAAAGTAAAATGTTGGTCTTCCCCACGGAATTCCCAAATACCCTTGTCAGGCTCTTGCCAGTGTTTCTCTACAATCCAAACAATTCCTTTGGTGATACTCCAAAGTTCTTCACCATTTTCGATATCGTTACTGAACTTCACCAACTGCTCGTAAATCACATCCATCAAAATGCCATAAATGTCATTTTGTTTTTGTTTGTATGCAGCATTTCCAATACGAACCGGTTTGGAACCCTTGTAACCATCTAAATGTTCAAGCGTCTGTTCCGTAAGCCTTTTTTGTTTGTTGATACCGTACATGATTTGGAGTTTTTCATCCTTATCTGGCATCAAATCAATAATAAATTGCAAATAACGCTTGGCGGAATTTTTATGACCCAGTTCTGAAACCACTTTGATGACCATGGAGGCATCACGAATCCAGCAAAACCGATAATCCCAGTTACGCACTTCACCTATGGTTTCCGGCAAGGAGGTAGTAGCTGCGGCCAAAACCGCACCCGTTTTATCATAGGTCAACATCTTCAACGTGATAGCACTCCGCATGATTTCATCGTTGAATTGTTTGTAGGTAGGTGTTCGGTCTACCCAATCCAACCAATAAATTTTGGTACGCTCCAATTCCAAGGACATTTTTTCTGTGGTCGGTTTCAGAATCTTTTCGTTGTAGCATATCGAGAAATATCCGTCTTCTCTCAAAACGATTTCCTCACCATCCAATATCTTTTGTTTTGGAAAAGAAGTATACATAAAAAGGGTATCAAACTTTTTCTTATCCGTAAGACTTACCACAAAATCATTTTTGACATATGTCGTGGTTTGCCCCATGGCGTATTCCAGTTTCGGGTCATACAACACACTGAAAACCGGTGCCCCAGAAACGTGCTTGATGTAGCGAACAATTTCTGGCGGTGCATTGTACTTACCCGTCAACTTATAATACCGAGGCATAAAGTCATGCACCTCAAAGGTATTTTCACCATCGGAGTAACGTGTGACCAGAATCGCGGTATTGCGATGGTACTCTTGGTGTATTTCGTAATTGTACTTGACTTTGATTTCAAAACTTCCGCCTTTTTTGTCGTCCAAAAGCTTGGCAAACACAGAAGTAGAATCAAATTGTGGCAAACAACACCACTCTAACGAACCGGTATCGGAAATAAGTGCCGCACTTCGGCAGTTTCCAATTATTCCGTAATTTAGGTTATCCATAGGTATCGGATATATTATCGATTGAATTCAAGAATTTTACCTAATCATAAATCGAAAAAATAGGAATTTTATTACATTTTCTTCCTAATAACGAGCTTTCATGAGTAAAACTATAATTATTTCCAATAGGCTGCCAGTCCAACTGCAAATTAGTGACGGCGGCCTAAACGCCATTCCTAGTGTGGGAGGTCTGGCCACCGGTATGAAATCGGTACACAAAGGCAGCGAAAGCCTATGGATAGGGTGGTCTGGGCTTACTGCGGAGGAAATTCCCAATAGTTTGGAATCAAAAATCGATGCTGCCTTAGCGGAGCACGGTTGTTCAAAAGTCAGCCTTACCAACGAAGATATCGACGGATTTTATTTCGGATTCAGTAACCGCACCATTTGGCCCTTATTTCATTATTTTTTGGAATATTCTGAATTTGAACTGGATTTTTGGGATACCTACAAAGCCGTAAACCAGAAATTCGCAGATGTTATTATAGAACAATCTGATGAAGATGATATCATTTGGGTGCATGACTATCAATTAATGTTGGTGCCTCAAATGATAAAAGAAAAAAGACCCAACACTTCGGTAGGTTTTTTTCTGCACATTCCTTTCCCATCCTATGAATTCTTTAGAAGCCTGCCTTGGCG
>CALBPG010000023.1 GCA_937899065.1 uncultured Allomuricauda sp. | reverse complement strand
TAAAAGAAAAAGAAAATTAAAGGTCATCTCTTGGGGGTTAAGTTGTTAGCTCCCAAGATTTTTAGGATTAGTAAAAGATTTGTTTTCCAATTTGAAATCTTCAACTATCTGCCTAATTTAAAAAGTTATCCCACCATTTGTCTTCTTGAGGTAAAGTGTCATGTATCCCTGTAGGTTTTCCTATTTCCGGAATGACCAAGGTTACGTTTAGTGCTTCAGCTTTATCAATGACTCTTTGGATAGGGTCTGTCCAAGAATGTGGAGCCAACTTAAAAGCGCCCCAATGAATAGGCATTATTCTTTTTGCTTTTACATCCAACCCGGCTTGGGCTGTTTCCTCAGGGAACATGTGCACCTCGTGCCATAACTCATTGTACTGACCACATTCCATCATTGCAAAATCAAAGGGTCCGTATTTGTTGCCAATTTCTTTGAAATGGGGCGCATAGCCACTATCACCGCTAAAGAATATTTTTTCGGTTTCGGATTGAATTACCCAGGAACACCATTGGGTTTTGTCCCTATCTGTTAATCCTCGACCTGAAAAGTGTTGGGCTGGGGTGCTTGTAAAATTTAAATCATCGAATACCGTTTCTTCCCACCAATCCAACTCGACAATCTTATCGTCTGGAATACCCCATTTCCTTAAATGGGCTCCAACTCCTAAAGGGGTAAAGAATGTACCCACTTTGTGTTTTAGTCTTTTGATGGAGCCATAATCCAAATGGTCATAATGGTCATGAGAAATCAAAACGGCATCAATCTTGGGCAATTGCTCAATTTCTATTGGCAATGTTTTGCTAAATCGTTTTCCGCCCAGCAAAGGATGAGGGGCCGGAACATCACCAAACATGGGGTCTATTAAAAGATTTTTGCCCTTTATCTGCACCAGAAAGGCCGAATGTCCAAACCAAATGAACCTGGTTTCCGCTTTATATTCCGAAAGCTTGGTAGAATCTATTTGTTGTACTTCAATGTTTTTTGGCTTTGCATTAGGGATTGTTTTGAACATGCTGCCAATGGCCTTGAGCATATCTCTACTACTCATTTCGGCTTTAATTCCATCAAGATTGATGAACTTTCCGTTTTGATGGTTCTCGGATTTGGAATAGAAAGCCAATTGCGCTTTTGTTGCTTTTCCGCCAAACTGAGGACTTAGATTTACAAATAGAAGTCCAACAACAAGCACAAGGCCTAGAACTGCTAATAGGGTTACTAACATCTTTTTTATGATTTTTCTCGTTTTTTTCATGGATTATGAACTACTCGGGCATCTGTACTCTTTAATTTCCTTTCATTAAGGGTAACAATACAAAGGGTCAAATTCCTTTGAAGAAACAACTTTAATTCAAATGATGTCTAAACAATTTCAAAGGTTTTGATTCTGTAGCATACAAAAGCCATCCATATCTTGGCATGGGTAACCAACTTATGCGCCACTTATTTAAACCTTATATCCGAAGAAAAATACTTTATTTTAGTTGTATCCATGAATCCTATTTGAAAACCGCAATATGAAATCCCTAAAAATAAAAGTCCTCGCTTTACTACTGCTACTGTCCGTTGTCTTATTGAATGCCCAAGGGGAATTGAAATCGGTGGAAGGTTATTCGCCAAACATCGGTAGGATGGTTTACATGTTGGAAGATTTAAAAGATAGAATTAGCCAACAGGTCAAAGACTTGGACCAAACACAAACAGATTTCTTGTATGATGCCAATGCCAACAGCATAGGATCATTAATTATGCATTTGGTATCCACCGAATCGTATTATCAAACCGCTACCTTGCTGGGTAGGGAGTGGACGGAAGAAGAACTAACGCGATTGGGCATTGCAGGGGAACTTAATGAAAAAGTAAAAAACATACTTAAGGGAAAGCCCATCTCGTATTATTTGGACTTATGGGATGAGGTTCGTGAAATCACCCTTAAGGAACTTAAAACCAAAGATGACGATTGGTTCGCTTCGGACATAGAAGAGGGACTCAACTACCATTATATCTGGTATCATGTGATGGAACATTCGGCCAATCATATGGGTCAAATTGCGACCATAAAAAATCGATTACCCAAATAAAAGCGGCAGGTTGAAAAGGCTAAAAGCGTTTTCATTTTGGAGAACAATCGTAGCCTTGAAGAAGACTCAATTAGACTGGTGAAGCGATTTTAGGTATACTGTAAAATGATGATTCAAAATCATCTTCGCCGCAAGCACTGAATTTTTTCCTAATGGTTTTCAAGTATATTTTACCACTAAGCGCTGTATACGCTTTGAAGTTCATGGTGGAATGAATATTTTAGGAAAAAAGGTGATGTCAAGAATTCTGATTTTGCTCTATTCTATGGTATTTGTCCTTCCGCTGGCGGCACAGCGTCCGAATGAAAAACGGTTGGACAGCCTCGAACAACTACTGGCACTAACCGCAGAAGGAAGGGAAAAAGTAGATATCCTTTGTGCACTCACCAAAGGATATGACGGTATTGATTCTTCCAAAACATTTCAGTACGGGCGCCACGCTTTACAACTCAGTCGAAAAATCAATTATGATTTGGGAATTGCACATGCCAATTTTCTAATAGGTAGGGCCCATATGTATACCAAGCCGAGCTTGGCACTGGAGTTCTTGCAAAAAGGAGATTCCTTGGCAAGTCTATTGTTGACAGAGGTACCCTCCGCAGAATTAAAAAAGATATGGACTTCTGGAAAGTATAATCTGGGGATAACCTATGGTTTTCTGGGACAGCATGAAAAGGAATTGGATATCACGTACGAGGTTCTTCCGATGGTTAAGGAAATCAAGGATACTTTCCAGTTGGCGAATATTTATACCAATCTTGGCGTAAAGCACATAAATCTAGGAGACTATATCGAAGCAAGAAATAACCTTCTTTTGGGCCGCGAGGTATACCAACAGCTTAGTAATCCAGCAGAACTTACCTTCAATCTTATACAACTGGCAAGTGTATTCAAAAGCTTGGATTCAATTGCATTGGCTGAACGCTATTTCAAGGAAGCCAAATCGCACCTGACGGATAACCCCAATAACTATGATGCATTCCATTATCATCTTGAAAAGAGTCAGTTAGACCTTGAGATGAAAAGATATGAGCCTGCCCTGTCCGAACTGAAGCAAAGCTTATCATTAATCCCAAACGATAGCTTGTCCTTACAATACGGTTTGATTCTTCAACGCATGGCCAAGGTCTACAGTGCCATGGGCCAACACAACAAAGCTAGGGAACACATCAATTTATATATCAGAAACGCTGAGCTGCGCCAAAATGGAATCGCAGTTTTTCAAGGCTATTATCAAAGAGCTGCCTATGCCGCAGCGGCCAATAACTACAGCAAGGCATACCATGACCTTGTTGATGCAGTGGACATCTATGACAGTATCGAAACCCAGAATACAGTTCAAAAGATAAATGACCTTGAAATTCAATATCAGACTGCTGAGAAAGAAAGTCAAATACTGCGATTGGAAAATGAGAAGGATAAGGCTGAACTTGCTTTGGAAAGACAGCGTGCCAATGGGTATTTGTTGGCATTGGTTATTGGCATCGTAGTATTTGCAGCGTTCGTAGCTTATTTGTTTTACAGGAACAAACTCCGAAAGGTAAGACGTAAGCAGCGCATACGGGAAGCTGAACTCGAAAGGTTGAAACAAGAACAGCAGAACAAGATATTTTCTGCGATGATAGAAGGTCAGGAAAAAGAGCGAAAACGCTTAGCCATAGACCTTCATGATGGTTTGGGCGGTAGACTATCGGGGATAAGCCTAAATCTTTCTAGGCTTGATAAAGACCAGCCCGAGGAATACCCTAAAGAACGATTGAAAAAGGTAGTGGATGATTTGGACGCATCCCTACAAGAACTCAGGACCATTGCCCGCAACCTTATGCCAGAAACATTGGTCAAATTTGGACTTAGAGCGGCTTTGAAAGACTATTGCAGTAATATGACGGGTGGAGGTACATCGGTCACTTTACAGTTCTATGGACAAGAAAAGGGAATTCCCGTTTCACAACAGGTGACCATCTTTAGGATTATTCAGGAGCTAATCAACAATGCCATAAAGCATGCAAAGGCATCTGAAGTGCTGATACAATACATTCGAAATGGAAATCAAATCCATATTACGGTCGAGGACAATGGTATGGGTATACCTGAAGAAGCCCTAACTGCAAATACAACCAAAGGCATGGGACTGGGGAATCTAAGAACAAGAGTGGCCTACCTCAAAGGGAAATTGGATTTCCATAGTGCTCAAGCGGAAGGGACCACCGTAAACATTCATTTTGAATTGGATGCCGCATAGCCCCATAGAAATACTCATAGTAGACGACCATCCCATGGTCATCGAAGGACTAAAGTCTTTGTTGGATGACGAAGATGGCATTTTGATAAAAGATTGTTTTACGGATGGGCAGAGCACGCTTAACTATTTGGACACGAATGCCGTGGATGTGATTCTGTTGGATGTCAATCTGCCCGACATCAATGGGGTAGATATGGTACAGCCCATTTTGAACCGAAGGAAAGATGCTAAAATCATAGTGCTGAGTACTTATAATGAAGGCAGCATTGTATCGAAAATGATTAATAACGGGGTCAAGGGCTATCTCCTCAAAAATGTGGGAGCGAACGAACTGACCAATGCCATTCACCAAGTATTTGGAGGGGGCGTATACTACGATAAATCCATTCAAATCATATTGGCCGAGGCAGCCGCGCAAGAATTCGTGCAGCTACCCAAACTTACCCGTAGGGAAAAAGATATCCTAAATCTCATCGCAGCAGGAAAACGCACTAACGATATCGCTGAGGAACTTTTTATCAGTCCACTAACGGTAGAGACACATCGCAGAAATTTGATGCAGAAGTTGAAGGTTCCCAATTCAGCGGCCATGGTGCGGTTTGCCATGGAGAACGGTTTGATTTAATACGGTATGAACTTTTCGAAGTTATTTTTGATAAATAGCTGTAAATGAGCTGTTTTTCAAGATTTTCATCAAAATATAGTGGTTTTCAGGTATTTTTTGCACGCCTCAATATGGATACTTTAGGGTTTTAAATAGCTGGTCTTTTTCTAATGGACCACAACCCTAAAACACCTTAAAATGAGAAAAACATTTCTATTATCCGTTATTTTAATCGCTACCTACCTTTCATCCAACGCTCAGGTGTATACCGGCGCCGTAGGTTTGGGATTAGACCTTGGCGACGGCTTTACCTTTGTAGGACCGAGTGGTAAATACTTCTTGGCAGAAAACCATGCAGCCCAGTTCGACCTAGGTTTTGAAGACGGTGGTACCGCATTGACCTTTTTATATTCCTACCATCAAGAGTTTGATGGTGCTGACGGCCTGCAATGGTTAGCAGGAATAGGACCAACCATCGTATTGATTAAAGATGCCGACACCCAATTTGCCCTGAGACCCCACGCTGGTCTTGATTTTAAAATCCCGGACATTCCACTTGCTTTTTCTGCGAGTTGGAGACCCGCAATCCTTCTCAGTGAGGTAGGGGAAGGCAATAGAATAGAAGCCGGTTCATTCGCTTTGGGCTTTCGGTACGCCTTCGATTGATTATTACTGGCAGCATAAGACTTCATCAGAGTTAGTTTGGTTAAAGGGCTTCAAGACTTAAGGTTTTGGGGTCCTTTTGGTTTAAAAAGAGGGCGAGAAAATACCCTTTAGCCGAACCGAAAACGAATCCTTTGGAGTTTTTTGAGCGAAGTAAGAGCGTGGAGGGAAATGCGCAAAGAATGAATTTTTTTGAGTCATTTGAAATAAATCACTGAATATCCAATATTTAGCCCGACATTTGTAGCTTAATGTTTAAATAATTACAATGAGTAAAGGAACAGTAAAGTTCTTCAACGACACCAAAGGTTTTGGTTTCATCAACGAGGAAGGTGCAGATAAAGAGCACTTTGTACATGTTTCTGGATTAATCGACGAAATTCGCGAAGGTGACCACGTTGAGTTTGATTTAGAGCAAGGAAAAAAAGGATTGAATGCAGTAAACGTAAGGGTCATCTAAATTCATATAATCTAATTCCTTTAAGCCCATCTGAATCAGATGGGCTTTTTTATTTACAAGAATACCTGGTTCGAAAATAAATCAACTACTTTAACAGCATAAATCCATACATGGCAAAATCACAGCAAACTTTTAACAAACGAGAGAAGGAAAAGAAAAGACAAAAAAAACGCGAAGAAAAACAAAAGAAAAAAGAAGCCCGAAGGGCGGAAGCAAAAGAGAATGATGGGGGCATACCTTTCGCCTATGTTGATAAATTTGGGAATCTAACCGACACTCCTCCTGAACCAACAGAGCAAGAAGAAATTGATGCCTCTGAAATTGTATTGGGCATCCCGCAAAAAGTAGAAGAAGAATTTGACCCCATACGAAAAGGTAAAGTAGCATTTTTTGACCACTCCAAAGGGTTTGGTTTTATTATGGATTCAGAAACCCAAGAAAAACATTTTGTGCATGTTTCAGGCCTGGTTGATGACATTGATGAAAATGATAAAGTGACCTTTGAACTTGAAAAAGGCCAAAAAGGAATGAATGCAGTTCGGGTGAGCCTTCAACAATAAGTCATGAGAGTTTAATTACTTTTAAAACGACTTTCAAAGCAACTTTATACTTCGGTTGGACTCAGTAGAGGCTCTACATCGAATTATGGGAATATTTATCTGTTCCATAATGTACCACGTGACGCCTGTCCCGAACGTATTTTGGAATAACTTGCGCTTAGGTACCACCGAATGAAAAAAGTCAGGTAGACCTTTTGAAGTAGGAACGAGGTGCAGCGCTGGCGAAGTACTGAACGCCTTTCCTAAAAAAATTCTTCTAAAATCTTGTAAGAAAAGGTCATGGAGCACTTTTTACGTGTCCCAAAGAGCTTGTTCGCCAAATCCGCCTTTGGCGGAGGAATATAGAGTAGCGAGAGGTAAAAGTGTATGGAATGGATTAGAAACTTAAAGGCCCATATAAGATAGGCCTTTAAATTATTAATTCAGCATTTGTTAATTGCCTAAAAGAAAGGCCATTAGTTTCTTGTCAAATTCCATTTTATGTTCTGAATTGGTGAAGAACACATACCCTACGCTTTGTTCTTTATTGAACAAATAGCGGCAGGTGTGGCTGTAATTTTCACCTCCGTGGGAATAATTCGTTCCATAATCAGTCGCTTCAACGACTATGCCCAATCCATAATTGTAACTGGGCTCATCGTATTCAGGTTCAGCGGGTGCAACCGATTGTATCTTTAGAAATTCTTCATAACTCTTTTCCGATAAGAGTTTATCATTCATAATACCAATCAAGAAATTGGCATAAGCCTTGGAGTCTGTCTGTAAACTGCCGGCAGCTATGAAATTTGGATTATCCGCATTGATAGCATAACCACTATTTAATTTGCCTTGAAAATGTCCTTTAGCTCTGTGTTTTTCTATATAGTCGTTCCATACATAACTACTATGGCCCATATCCAATGGGTCAAAGACTTCTTTTTTTATCAAAGCTTGTAAATCATTTTTAGTTACCCCTTTTAGATGTGCAATGACCAATGCCAAAAACTTAAAACCTTCCCCTGAATATAGAAATTGGGTCCCTGGTTGAAATTTAATAGAAAGCGCATTATCAGGGTCAAAATAGCCTTCATCATTAATAAACCTCCAATTCGGAAAGCCGCTGGTATGCGATAGCGCCATTCTGGCTGTTATCAGCTTATATCGTTCGTCATGGGCAATATCAGGATACTCCATATACTTATATAGAGGCGTATCCAAATCCAAAAGTCCTTGATCGACCATTTTCATCACAAAAAAGCTAAATACGGTTTTGGACATTGACGCTGCATCAAATAGCGTAGTAGCGTCCGCTTTTTCTTGGGTTTCTATGTTTTTTACCCCAAAAACCTCGTTATAAATGATTTTGTTGTCATTGATAAAGGCCATGGACAAACCTGGCATCTGTAAGGAATCCATTTGCTGTTTTACAAAAGCATCCATTTTTGATTTCGAAATGAGATTTCCATTAAAAGACCGAATAGCTCCCTCATCTAACATCTTATTATTGTTTGTTGTAGATGATTTCCAAGCATTGAATTGTTCTTGTAACAAACCCACTGCAGGCTTTCCTCCTTGTTCGATTCCCTGAACAGAAAGTCTTAAAATGGCCCCGTCTTTTGGTTGGTACACTGAAATGAACGCAGACCGCGCATATTGCATTCCGCAGCGCTTATCACCACCGGCCATTTCACCCGCTCGTAATGAAAGCATCAAACGTTCGGCCAATGATTTGTTCCTGGCAGCATTGAAAGCATCAAATGCATCTTCAATGACTTTTGCACCCACTAAAATGTTCCCCAAAATGGCAAAATCATCATCTATTTTAGACCCACTCCAATTACTAATCTGTTGCCCTGAATAAACCATTGGGGCACTATCACCATTGAGTTGAATCAAGCCGTATTGCTGGCGTTCAGGGGTAAACTCCTTTTGCTTCATGGCTTTGAGAATGGTTGCCAACGAAGCATCGTTCTCCATGAGTTCCACACCTTTCATGCGTGCATAATAGTTGCTTGCGGCCTGCACGACGATAGCCCCTTTTCCCGGTACTATGGAGGCAATTCCAGATACATCGAAGGTGCAGGAAGCGCCTACAATCCCAATTTCTCCCGTTGTTCTGTCTACTGCAATAATGGACCAGGTCGAGTAGGATGGCCATGAAGTCAATAGGGTGAATACTACTGCACAACAAAAGTGCTTCAATTTTACTTTTTTAAAATGTAACATGATTTCGCTTTCTGATGAATGAATATGTATGAATTAAAGGCTGATCCAATTTTTAAATTTCGCTGACTGCCTACTTGATACTTCAAAGGTTTTCCCTGTTTTAAAGATTAACTGTAGTTTATTTTTAAAATGGGGTTCGATTTTTTCGATGTAATCAATATTGATAATTTCCTTCCTATTTATTCTAAAGAAATGTTGGGCAGGCAAAATTTGCTCCAATAGATTGAGGGACTTTTTTAAGAGCACGGATTGGTCGCTATAGTGTATGCGGACATAGTTTTCCATGGATTCTAATAACCAAATGTCTCGTACTTGGATTAAATGAAAATTCTCTTTCTCTTTCACAAACACCTTTTGATGAATGGAAATTGGCTGTTCATCTTGGTCTTTCTCCGATAGTTTTTTCAGTACTTTTTCAATCGTCTTCGCAAAACGTTCTTGGCGGAGCGGTTTTACCAAATAATCCAGCGCATTCAATTCAAAGGCTTTCACGGCATATTGATCGTAGGCAGTGGTAAAGATTACTTCAGGAACCATAGTCAGCTCCTCCAGTAATTGAAGTCCAGATTTCTCAGGCATTTGAATATCCAAAAACATGACATCAACCTGCAAATCAGCGATTAAATCGCTTGCCTCTTCAGCATTGCTGGCCTCACCGACCACCTCAAATTGAGAAAAGGGTTTTAGAGCCCTCAGTACTTCTTGTCGCGCGAGGCGCTCATCATCAACAATTATGGTTTTAAACTTTTGACTCATTTCGTTTTGGGTATTGAAATCGTAGCGACGACCGTATTTTTGGTTGTTTCCTCCAAGGTAAAACTTGCCTTATCATCATACTGGATTCGTAATCTTTCCTTTAGGTTTTTTAACCCAATTCCATTGTTGTGATTTGGCGTTATGCTTCCCAGATTCGTTACCCTTATACAAACAAGTTCGTTTTTGGCAACTATGGAAATAGTAATCGTACCTCCTTCAATAAATTTGTCAACTCCGTATTTTATGCCATTTTCGGCCAGTAATTGAATACTGAATTTGGGTATTCTGAATGTTTCCAATGAAGGGTCAGTGTCAATGCTGTACTCCAACCGTTTTTCATATCTAATTTTCTCCAGTTCAAAATAATCTCGCACCAACGCTAATTCTTCCTTAAGTGGAACAAGGTCGTTCTCTTTTTGATCAAGGGATGATCGCAGTAAATCAGAAAGCAAATCAATAGATCTCCGTGCTGATGTTGGGTTTTCGATAATCAAAGATTTTATGGAATTCATGCAATTGAACAAGAAGTGTGGATTGAGCTGTGTCAGTAGATTATCCAATTGGGCCTGTTTTGCCGTGGCCACCAATTGCGCATTCAATTTTGAAATCTGCAATTCCCTTTTGTGATAGCCATAAAGATGATACGCGAGCAACCAAATGGACATAAGGCGTAGTCCGGTAATTAATACAGGATCCCAATACAACAGGATTTTAAAAAAACTAAAGTCATTATCGGAAAAGTGAATCCAGAATAGATAATATTTTATGTTGGCGATTATCATAAAGCTGAATGCAAGAAGCACCACAGACAATATCAATATCAGCAGTAATTTAGGTATCGCATTTGCCCCCCAGTTATACTTAACCGCCAGCACCCTATAGATGTGTGTCAAGCCTATACAAAATGCCACATCCAAAAAATAATTAAGTATGGCCAAGAAGATTGGGGCATTATGATCGTGTAAACTAACATACAACCAATACAAGGAAATCAATCCCCACCAAATGATTTGGCATTTCCAATAAAGTGATATTCTGTTTAGCAACACCATATTTCCTACGAAGTAATTTAATAAATCGGCATCTTCAAAGCCAATGTACATAAGCGTAATATATTGGGGATGAACGCGATCAAGAAATTCTTTTTTGCTTTTCAAACAGGTATGCTGCTAATGGCTATGTAAGTATTCCCAAACAAAAACAATCATCAAAGCAATTTTATACTTCGGCAAGTTCAGCACAGGCGCCACGTCGAATTACGGTATTGTCAAAATGAACGATAATGTACCGTGTTATGTAACTTGAGCTTTGGTAAAAGCGAAAGTTTACCGTGCAGCTCGTGGAAAATTTCTTCTAAAAATCTTCATTTAAAAAGGCAATGGAACACTTTTTTCACTACCTAAAGGGTAGGGGAATGGGTGTGGAATGGGTTACATTCGTGATTTTTTCACTTAAAACACAATTTAATGTTGATAAAATTGTTTATAAGTCGCAATATAAGTATATTTGCGTGAAAATATCACCTAAATGCTAATAAGATTCGTTTTAGATAATTTATTTTCTTTCGGAGTTCAAAAAGAGTTCACGACCATACCCAACAATCGTCTGAAAACTTTAAATCATCACAAATATGAGGTGGTGGAAGATTTCAGTATTCTTAAATTATCGTCCATTTATGGAGCAAATGGAGCGGGGAAATCAAACATAATAAAATCCTTGGATTTATTTCAAAAACTAATTCTAAATGAAGAAATCCCTTTTTATTATAAGAAATCCAAATTCAAATTTAATATTGACAGAAAGGATAAAAAACAAACATTCGCAATTGAGTTTGTTCAGGAAAATCAACCATTCTATTATGGAATTGAACTGGTAGACAATACTATAGCAACTGAAGAGCTTTATTTGTCTGGGCTAGGGTTAAAAGAAGATTCTTTGATTTATGAAAGGAAAACTAATTCAGAAGGAGTAACCGAAGTAAACTTTTTAGAAGCTTTTGAAAAAGACGATAAAAGTCAAATTCTTAAATCAATACTTCTAGAGGAATTTATTAAACCTACAGTTCCAATTCTTAAACTTCTTTCTAATCGTGATAATAAGTTCCTAAAGGATGTGAAAATGGCCTATTCGTGGTTTGATGAAACAATGCAGATTATTACTCCCGAATCTAAACCTGTAGCATTGACACATACCATAGACAAAAACAGAAATTTTAAAAAATACGCTGAGGACATTATGTGTTCATTCAACATAGGTATCAGTTCACTCAACACTCAAAAAAGGGATATAGATGAATTTTTTGGTAAAGATAATGAAGGAGAAAAAGAAGAAATCATAAAGGAATTGGAGAAATCTCCAAAGAAAATGATAACTCTGGGTAGTAATAGAGGTGATGAATTTGTGATTGTTAAGGAGGGAGAGGAAATTTGGGTAAAAAGTCTAGAAATTGAACATAAAATAGCTGGTGGAAAATCTGCTTTATTTGAAATTCCAGAAGAATCTGATGGAACAATTAGACTTTTGGATTTTGTTCCTGCTTTTAAAGGGGTGATTTCTAAAGAAAAAGTATATTTTATTGATGAGATAGAAAGGAGTATTCATCCATTATTGATAAAAGAATTAATCAGGAAGTTTTCAGCTGATGAAAATACTAAAGGACAGTTGATTTTTACTACGCACGAATCTAATCTACTGGATCAAGAGCTATTCAGACAGGATGAGATTTGGTTTGTTGAAAAAGACTTAGATGGGGCTACAGACATTTATTCTTTAAGTGATTTCAAAGAACACAAGACTATTGACGTACAAAAGGGTTATTTAAGCGGTCGTTATGGATCAATACCTTTTTTGGGAAATTTGAGAGATTTAAATTGGCACGAATATGATTCTAACTAATAGAAAGTTTGTTCGTGAACCACCTAGTAGAGTAGCTAAGAGTATTTTTATTTTTTGTGAAGGAGCTAAGCGAGAATACCAATATTTCATGTATTTCAAGGAAATGGATTCTAGAATTAATGTAGAAGTCAATAAACTTAACCAAAGTGATAACAATTCTCCATTGGGACTCTTTGAGATTGCAAAAAGTAATATCATTAGGACTAGTAATAATCCAAATCCTAAATATTCATTCCAAGATGGTGATGAAGTTTGGATTGTTTTTGATGTTGACAAAGACAAGGAAGAAAGTAGAAAACCTCAAATCGTCAAGGTGGTCAAGGAATCTTCGTCTTTCACGAACTGGCGTGTTGCTCAGAGCAATCCTTGTTTTGAAGTTTGGTTATACAATCATTTATTCGATGACAATCCCACCTTTGAGGACAACGAATATTGCAATTCTTGGAAAAAAAAGGTCAATGAGGCTATAAATGGAGGTTTCGATTCTAGACGACATCCAATATATATTCAGAAAGCAACAAAGAATTCTGAAAAGAACTATAAAGAAGATGAAAACAACTCACCACTAATTGGTTGTACGCAAGTGTTTCAGCTATCTAAAAGTATACTTCCTTTAATTGAAGAAAAGTTAAAGAAAGTTTTAACTGAAATAGAAAACCAAAGTGGTTAGACAATTTGACAATTGTGAAGGCCAGAAGAAAATGCGGGCCAGTAGGGGGGTGAATTTGTGGCTTACACAAAGAGCGATTGCCCTCGGCTTTGTGTTAGGGCGTGAAACGCCCAAATAGCGAAGCTATGAAGACACAAAGGGCGCGCGGAAGCATATTTTCTTCTTGATTTTTTGTTTCTTTTGCATCAAGGCAAAAGATAGAAGGCCTAAGAAGATTTTTGTCTACTATGTTCCTTTGGATAAGGTTTTATCTTGTTCTTAAAATCCTCAATCTCATCTTTCAATTTCTTGTTGGCATTTGTAATAAGTTCATTTTGGTGTTTCATAATGCTCAAAAGGTCATGTATGGCGTTAAGGTTTTCTAGTTGAACACTAACGACTTGCTCTAAATCGGCTTTGGTATATCTTGGATATGGCATGATAAATGATTAAAAGTTATTAACAAGTAATATTTAAGTGTAAATTATTTTTATGTAATTCAGACTTACAGTTATTTAATTCAAACTTATATTAAATAATTTGAATATACAAGTTATACTTATTGAAATTCAAGTTTGGGTTATATTTTAATAAGACTGTATTATATTTTTGATGTAGAATTTTATGTATGGCAGAGAGAATAAACAGAGTAAAAGAAGTACTGGTTATCCAAGGAAAGTCGCAGGTTTGGCTTGCTGAGCAACTTGGGAAGAGTACTACGTCTGTAGCTGCCATTTGCAATAATAAGTCTCAGCCACATTTAAAAGACCTTAAAAAGATTGCTGGTATTCTAGATGTAGACATAAGAGAGCTATTAGTTCCTACCAAAGAGTAAATCCTATTTGACATAATATTGGAAGCACCCACAAAAAAAAGCTAAATCGGAGGAGGATATGAGCAAGTGCTTAGAAATTTACTCATAGAGAAATTTTAAGCTTTTGCGGCAAACAGACGAAAATTTCCTGAAATTTTTCCTCTCCAAATTCACAATTGAACCAAAGGTTTCAATAAAGACAAAAAACTGAGCTTTTAATGGCGCTGGCCAAGTGGCTGAGACATGCGAAGTATCGATGAATACCGATTTCATAAAATAGATATGAGATGAATAATTGCGTATAAAAATAAATGCAAGGGCATTTACTTTTTATGAAAGCAATGTGCTGTTGGCCGAGCGGCTATTTTACATAACGGCAAATTATAGATACAAATGCGTAGCATTCACGAACACCCGTAAAATGAAATTGACGTGAGTAAATGAAAACATGCGGCGTAGCCGACCGCTAGGGAAAGTTTCATGACCCTGTTCATAATTCGCATAGATGACGAAATGTTGAGGGATATTTTACATAATAGAATTATAGCTTACAAATGGATAAACAGCTGTGAAACCAAAACAATACATTTGTACTATAATTTATATTATGTCAAATAGAATGTTTAATAACTCCAGCTTTACTAGAAAATTCTGTCATGATACTGTTCTCCTTTTAGGCCCTTAAATTGTTTCCATCACCTCCAAATCGTTAAAATCCCTCCCTTAGACTACATTATCTCTGATAATTCAAGGATTTATCTTACTTTGATATTTACACTATACCGTACAACGGAAATGAATTTGCTATGAGAACCTATATTACTTTCACACTCCTGTTGTGTCTTGTCACCACTTTTGTCAAGGCGCAAAAACATCTTGTAAAAGTTGTTGAATCCGAAGGAAACAATCGAATTGCATTCTATGCTGAAAATCGGTCTTTCAATGACTATGATGTATTGTTTACCGTAAAAGGAACCAATTTCAGACAAAGTGCGGCGAAACCGAGATGGATTCGTGTGCCTGGAGCATCCAAAGTGCATTTGAAGACCATTGTTCTGATGCGGGATAAAAAACCGCTCTATACCAAAGCGCTTCGCGTCAATGATAGTTTGTCAAGACGCGCACTCAAAAAAGAATTCACGGTTTTGGATATTCCACCACCTAAAATCAAACCTAAGAAACAGATTACCATTTACACTTCTGAGCGTTGTGCTTCTTGCGATAGTATTATCAATAAGCTCGATGCGCGGAATTTTATTTTCCGGAGTGTTTCTTTGGATGAAAAGCCTGAGATAAAGGAACAATTGGGTAAGTTTCTAGCCAAGTCTGCCGAAGAAATGGATACCATATCTTCCCCCATTCTTAGTTTGGGTGGTAGATTGTACAGTTGGATTTCGACCTACGATAAAATGATGGAAGAGGTTGAGAAAGAATAAGGTTTTCTTTTTATAAGACTTCGGCATACTCTTTTTTTCAGCTTGACCAAAAAGTCAGGGCGCTTTGATATCATTATAAATGTCAATCACCACCCGATATTTTCCATCAGTACCTCGTTTCCAGACATTGACATATTTATAACGCAAGGTATCCATACCTCCGGTTTGATTGAGCACCAAGGCCAACCCTTTGCCGGTTTCATAAACCAGTTGCTTGTTCCCTTCCAAGGTTTCCATTTCCAATTGAATATCGGTAAGAAAAGACATCGATGCTTTCCAATATTCCATTATGGCGGTGTTCCCATTTAAAGCGATGTCACCATTGGGCAAATAATGGGCATTGACATCATACAAATCCATAAAAATGGAGGCATCTTTCGTTTGCAAGGCTTCTCCCCAACGTTTTCCGTTTTCAATAATGAGTGGTTTTAGCGCGGTAACGTCAAACGCTTCGGGTTCGGTTTTCTGTACAGCATCATTTTTAGGATTGGCACAACGAAAACTCAAAAGCGTAACAAAAATGAATAGTGTTTTTTTCATGGTCATTTATTTGATGGTGTTGAACATTTCTGAAAGCACCTTGTATTTCTTATCCCCAACATGCTTCCAAACGAATAGATATTTTGTGGTATCAGTAACTTGTTTGTTGTCAATTGTATAAGTGACGAATCCCAGTCCATTTTCATATAGAATGGTATTGGGGTCCCCTCCTACTTTCAAGGTTTGGTAGGAGAAACTGTCGATTTGGCCAACCAAATTCGTCCAGTGGTTTTCTATTGCCGCTTGACCTTTGATGAACCCTTTTCCCGGGACACCGATAACCGCATCTTCCTCATATTGGGCCAGTATGTAGCTTGGGTCTTTTTGTTCCACAGCAGCTTTCCATTGTGGATTAAAGGAATTGAACCAAGCCACCCATTCCGCTTCATTCGTTTGGGTCAATGGATTCAATTTTGAAGATTTACAGGCGGATAGTAGGAACGTCGTTGAAAGGAACCAAACGACAAATTTTAGAGGTTTAATACCTCTATGATTGACATAAATATTTTCCACCACACTGATTTTTGATGCCTTCGAAAGTATAGTTCGAAAGACATCAACCCGAAGGAAAAACCATTTTTCAGGGTGCAATTAATAGGGTGCGACCTGTTTCTCTCTAAACTCGTTTGGAGTGCATCCTTCAAATTTTCGAAATGCTCTGTTGAAGGTGCTTTTGTTGGTAAATCCAGAGTCAAAAGCCACTGCCAAAATTTTTAATCCTGCTTTAGTAGGATCTAACAGAATAGTTTTGGCATATTCCACGCGTTGCTGGTTTAACAAGTTGCGGAAGGAAGTATTTAGTTCATTGGAAAGGGTTTGTGAAACATGGTGTTTCTTCTCCCCAATTTGTTTGCAAAACATATCAAGGTCAACTGTACTGTCGATAATGTTTTCCGCCAAAGCAAAAAATTGATTGGTTTTGTGCACAATTCGCTGCATATCTGAATGCCCTAAACCAGAGTTCGCATATTTTATAGCTAAACGATTCAGCCATTCCGGTCTGAAATAAAAACTGTAGCCTACAAAAAGCACTAAAGTAGAGGTGCTTAAAAAGTAGAGAATAAAGTGTTCATAGGAGTTAGAAAAAGCAGTAAGACATGTCAACAGCACCGAAGTGACCACATAAATACCCACAAGAAGAACCAAATAGATCTTTTGTTCAAGTACCCAAGCTTTTCGTTTGTCGGTAATGAAACGATAAATTAAAACTGCATAGAACAGTACGTGCAGTACTTTACCATAATTCAAAAGATTAATCGTGCTTTGGTAATGGGTTGAGGCATTGGTTATTCGCTGTGCACCAGAATATTGCAGCATATAAAGTGTAAACATCAAATACAGCAGAAACGGAATGGCATGAAGCAGATAAGTGGTGGCACTCAGCGTTGTCTTTTTTTCAAATTGTTTGATATAGAAGAAAATCAGTGGTCCTGCTAACAAACATGCTGGGAAACCAAGCATGTAAAATTGCGGATATTGGAGCAGTAAATCACTGGTTACATACAAAAAATCAATCTCCTCTATGCTGAACAACAACGCGAAAAGCATTAAATAAAAGGATGCCTTATTGCCCTTGTCAAACAACAATCCCCCAGCAATCAATACGCCCAAAAAGGCATAGAAGAAAAGAATATACCGTAGTATTTCCATAAACTTTTAGGCATCAACGTTAAACAAGTGCTGCTCTTAGAAGCAACAGGTAGAAAGCAACCTTAAAATACCAATACGGGAACTTTGGTTTTACGCAACAATTGCAACGTTGGGTCCGACTCAAACCAATTTCCAGAGCGTTGCGGACGGCCAACGCAAAGAACGTCCAGTTTCAACCTTTCGGTATACTTGGCGATACTGTCCAACGCATTGCTACCTTCTGAAAAAACATAGTCTACTTTACCCTCTGAAGTGTTTTCTGTTTTTGCTTCGTCTGCCTTTCGGATTTTAAAATACCGTAAGGGTAAGATGGCCTCACCCAAAAGACTTTGAACCATTGTGTTCTGTACTTCATCCGAAGCGTTTAAGTCAAAAACACCAAGGTTTAAGGCATTATTCTTGGCGAAATCAGTTGCACTATTGAATATGAGCCAAGGTGTGTTCGCAGCGAGCGTTCCATGTTGTTTAAACCATTCTTTGGTACTTACTAATAAATCAGTTTTTCGCCCGGCAACATACTGCTGAAGCGCATCTTTTACGTTACCGTAGGAAACCTTGGTGGAAACTGGGGTGTCCAATTCCATTTTTGAAATTTGGTCTTTCAGTTCTTTTCTTGCTTTCCGGGCATCCTCATATAAATCCCGCTTGGCAGAAAGTTGGTTGGCTTGCTTTACAACCGTCAATGGAGATTTGAGATACAAAGTCTCAACGGTTGCATCCAATCGTTTCGCAAATCGAATCGCGCCACCCAATACGTCTTCAATCGTTTCTGTGGAATCCAATAAAACCGTAACGCGATAGGGTTCCATTCTTAACTTTTATAAGGTTTCGGAAAGTAAACTCAATAATTTATCCCAAGATTGTTGGTCGGCTTCCGCATTATAAGCCAAGGGCAAATCGAATTTTTGACCGTTCGCGTCTGCCTCCTTGCTCGTAAATCTATGTTTTACACCTGGGAATGATACATATTCATACTTGGCTCCAATGGAATCCATAGCTGCTTTAAAATTTTCAATAGACTCTGGACTAATAAATGGGTCATCCGCTCCATTGCACACTAAAACTCTAGCCTTAAGCTCACTACCTGGCATTACCGGAAGCTGTACTCCACTATGAAAATCTGCTACGGCATCCAAATCGTCTCCCTCATTGGCCATGGTCAAAGCAACACTTCCACCAAAGCAGTACCCTATCGCAGCAATTTTATCTCCTGCAACACTTTCTTGAGACTTTATTAGTTCTATAGCTGCTTTGATTAGTGGGGAAGTTTCAGTAAGTTTTTCTATTTCTTTCATGGCGAATTTACCAGCATCTTCTGGGTGGTCGGCCGTTTTTCCATCCCCTTACATGTCAACCGCCATGGCAGTATAGCCTAGTTCCGCTAGCATATCGGCACGTTGTCGTACATAGTCGTTATGTCCCCACCATTCATGTACAATCAAAATCCCTGGTCTTTTCCCTTCAAGGTTCACATCATGCGCAATGTAGCCTTTAAGTTGGGTAGAGTCTGTCGCATAGGTGACTTCTTCTCCTTTTACTTTAACCGGTAGCTCTTGCGCCATTTCTTCGGCACTATCGGTAGCCTCCTTTTTTTGTTTGCATGAAGCGCCTAAAACGAGTCCAATACAAAGTAAGGATAGAATGATTTTTTTCATGGTGACCGTTATTATTGGTTAGGTTAAAGATACGGATATGCAATCTAAACCGCATCATGAGGAAAGTTGTTGCGATGTATTTCTAAAAAAGATGCTTCATATACTTTATCCACTTGGTGGGAAGTTTATAAGGCGGATAGCGAAAAGGGACATCCAACCAATTGGGCTTTTTAACGAGCGCTTTGCTATGGGAAAACAGTTCAAAGGAGTGCTTTCCATGGTACCCACCTATCCCGGAGTTCCCTACTCCACCAAAAGGAAGGTTCTTGTTGGCAATGTGCATCACCACATCATTAATGGCGCCTCCACCAAAACCAAATCGAGTAGTAAGCCTCTCTTGAAAAGCCTTGTTTTTGGAGAACACATAAAATGATAACGGTTTTTCGTATTGGGAAATAATCTGAGTCAAGTCTTCTTCGGATGTGTAAGAAATAATAGGTAAAATAGGTCCAAAAATCTCATCTTGCATCAAAGTACAATCCAAAGCGGGCTCGTCTACCAAGGTAGGTTCTATGTATCGTGTCGCATCGTTATGTCCCCCGCCAAAAAGAATATGTTGCCCCTCGAGCTTTTCTTTGAGGGATTGATAATGCTTTTCGGTTGTGATACGGGCAAAATCGTCTGAGTTTTCAATAGGGTCGCCATAAAACCCATGAATCTGTTTTTGTAAGGCTTCAACGAACGTATTCTTGACACTCTGATGCACCAAAATATAGTCCGGAGCAACACACGTTTGCCCTGCATTAATGAATTTTCCCCAAGCGATACGTTTAGCTGCTAAAGACAATGGCGCCGTGTTATCCACAATACATGGATTTTTTCCACCGAGTTCCAAAGTAACGGGAGTTAAGTGCTCGGCTGCGGCTTTGTAGACAATCTTCCCCACATGCGAACTGCCGGTAAAGAAAATATAATCCCATTTTTGTTGGAGTAATTCTTGGGATACTTCCACCCCACCCTCAACTACCGTGACATACTCTTCTGGGAAAACTTCTTGGACAATTTCATTGATTTTTGCGGAAGTATGTGGGCTTAACTCCGAAGGTTTGAGCACCACGGTATTTCCTGCGGCCAATGCCCCAATCAATGGTGAAATCGTCAATAAGAAGGGATAGTTCCATGGGGCAATTATCAAGGTTTTGCCATAAGGTTCACGATAGATATAATCAAATGAAGGAAGATTGGCCAAAGTACTGCTGACCCGTTCGGGCTTGCTCCAATGGTTTAAATTATTGATGATATAGTTCAGTTCGGATAAAACCATCTGCGTTTCGGTTACGAGACTTTCAAACTTGGGTTTTTTGAAATCTTCATAAATGGCTTCACAAATAGCATCTTCGTTCTGAATCAAGATTTTCTTGAATGCTTTCAGATATTTCAGACGGAATGCGACCTCTTTGGTTTGTTGGGAGTTGAAAAAGGTTTCTTGTTTATGAACCAATGCTTCAATCATATTGGAGAATATAAATAGGTGTCGTGGGGAACAGATGTCTCACCAAAACAAATATAGGAAACCCCATATGAAAGCTAGGACGTGGATTCTTCTCGTTTAGATATTCATCCTAGGCGTGCAATACTATTTTAGGTTTGGCCTCACCTTGGTATGGAGGACAAACTACCAGTATATTTTCGCATCTGGATTGGCCAGTTTAACAGTTGAGCGTTTTAAAATATATCCTATAATTTCAGTGAATGCTGTATCTTTAATAAAAAGGAAAGATGAAACAACTAATTCTCACTTCAATGAAATCTACTATTAAATCCTTATTCGCCTTTTTCGCTATTGGGGTATTGTTTACCGGTTGTAGCGATGATGATGAAGGTGCACCCAACTTTGATGCAGAAATTGCAGGGGTATATGATTTGGTTGAAGTGAATGTGAATCAAGCGTTGGACATAGACAACGATGGAAGTTCATCCACCAATTTATTGGACGAGGTTCCTTGTATTACGGGAACCTTGACCCTAAGCGAAAATAACCAGTACAGTGTAAGTCAATCTACCATTAATGTTACTACCATAACTGGCGGACTCTTTTTTGCGGATTGCTCTGGAACGGCTACCTCTTCCGGTACTTGGAGTGGTAGTAGTAATTCTGTAGTTTTCAGTGGTGGAACTTTATTTACTACACTCGCCAGAGCAAATGATAGGTTGACCAATACCGTTGGTGAGGATTTGCCAGGTATTTTGAACTATGTTTACCAGAAAAGAGCAAACTAGTTTTTATTGCAGCAACTTTTAGGGATTAGGCTCTTCCAACATTTTTTGGAACCCTAAGGCAACTCCGTTGGTCCAGCCGAAACCGTCTTGGGTTTCGTATTCGCCACCACCGGATAAAAGCGTCATGTCTTCCACATTGTATTTTTCCATCATCTTGCCCGTGTTGCGATATACTTTTTCATTAAGGGTCAACCACCGCCGTATAATATCTTTCGCCTCCGTTTCGTACCCGTAATTCAAGAGTCCTTTAACAGCAATCCATTGCAGCGGTGCCCATCCATTGGGGGCGTCCCATTGCTGTCCGGAATGTTCTAATGTAGTAAGCAAGCCACCTTCTTTTAAGAACTCATCCATTAATACCGTTTTTACTCCGTCGGCTTGTTCTTTTGTTGCCAAACCGAAGTACAGTGGAAAACAAGCAGCCAAGGTTTTTTCAGTAGTGAGCGACTGCTTTGCAAAATTATAATCATGGAAAAAGTTCGTTTCTGCATTCCAGAACAAGGTTTCGATTTGTGCTCCACGTTCAGACGCTTTCTGGTCGTATAGTTTGGAATGCGCTGCATCGCCTTTCAAACCATACGCTTTGCCTAATGTACCTTCCAAAAAGTAGAGCAAACAATTCAAATCCACGGGTAAAATATGAGCCGTTTCGGTTGAGTTGAATTCATTTTTGGTTCCGTACCAACGGGAACTAAAGTCCCAACCAGAAGCAGCAGCGGAACGCAGATGATTGTACAAAACTGCTTTTTCAGCATCTTCTGAAAGATGTGAAGCCAAGTGCATATCCTCTTTATATGCTTCAGGTCTGGGGGTATTACTACTGTCCCAATATCGGTTTAATACCGTGCTGTCCAAAAGATGGATGACATGACGGTCGGCTTCAGTTGTGGAAGGATTCTTGCCCGAAGTGGCCATCCAAAAGTCATATTCTTTTTGGAGTTGTGGTAAATACGCCAGCAATTTTGTGCTGTCTTGTCGAGCGATGGCATCCACCATCATGGCATAAAAAGGAGGCTGGCTTCTACTTCGGTAATAATCCCTTGTACCATTGGGAATAAATCCAATACTATCAATAAGCATACTGAAATTATCTACCATTGCCTCTGCCAAATCATCTCTGCCCGCAACAAGAAGTCCCTCAATGGTAAAATAACTATCCCAATAATAGATTTCTTGAAACCTTCCGCCAGGCACTACATATTTGAAGGGCAAAGCGATACGCGAAGAATAGGCTACGGCGCTATCCGGTCCTCGAGTCAGTTTATCCCACATGGTATTGATATGCTCGTACATGGTTTTGGTGGTATCCGTTTGAAACGCCAAAGCTTGCATGGAGCGGTCTTCAAAATTTTGGGTTACAAAATCCTTCAAATCAAAACCGGCTTCATCTTTTGCCAAAAGATACTTTGCTTCAAGCTTGGCTATGGAAGCTTTGGGCACCAAATCAACAAAAGTCTTTGAGTCTTTAAAAACAGGAAGGGTTTGTACATCTCGAAATAGTGTGGATTCATAAAGACTTAGTGTTTCTTCCGATGCTTCTTTTTTCTTTTCTTCGGTAAAACAGCTTGAAAAACTTATTAAAGCTGCTAAAACAAGTATTCGGTACTTCATTAATTTTGGTTTAAAGACATTTAAAGATAGGATATTCAACAAAAAAACTGGACAACTCAAGAGTCCGGCGGAAGAAAACAACTTTTCGCTCCAAAGACCGTTATACTTCCATACTTTTTACTTCAATGAAATATTTGAATCCACAAATAGCCGCTTTGGTCAAAGCCAAACAAAAAAAGTCTTTGGTGCATAAAACCGTTTCTTGCGGTTTTCTACAAGAATTGCCAACAGAAGACCATTTGGAACCTACGCCGTCGCCAATCCAAGATAAAAGCTAAAGCGACTTCCCTTCCTTTAAAGTTTGTAATAGTCTTTGATAATCCTCAATGGTATCAATGTCAAAGGCCTTTTTCCCTGCCTTGATAGTAAGGATGTTTTCTTTGGGATTGTTCAAGAGTTCCCGAGCTCCTTTATCCTGTTTTAAACTTCGTAAAGCAGCAAAATAATTTGAATTAAAAATCGCTGGGACCCCTACCCTTTCGTTCGGATATTTAGTTGCGGAGATAGCAGCACTTCGCTTTTGGTGTTCGTTAAGCAAGTTTTCTAAGAATCGGGTATCCAAAAAAGGTTGGTCCGCCAACAAAATCATAATCGTTTTTGTTTTCGGATTGATTTGCAATACCTGCTCTACCCCAAAGGCAATAGAGCTTCCCATGCCATTTTTCCATTGGGAATGCAGTAGCACTTCTACATCATCCGATAGTTTAGATTTGATTTCTTCTGCATGAGCGCCCAAAACCACATAGGTTTTAGCGTTTAGGATTCTGGTTTGTTCTATGGCGTGCCCTATAAGGGTATTATTCCCCCAAGGAAGTAGTTGTTTTATGGTACTTCCCATTCGTTCTGAAGCTCCCGCCGCTAAAAGAAGGATGGATATGGTCTCGGAATCCATTCTAGCCATGGATTTTACCGACTTTGTTGCGCAAACCAATAGGTTCTTTCTTTCGGATAACCGATAAAATCTCCGAAAGAATTGAAATTGTGATTTCTTGAGGGGTCTCCGCCCCAATGTCCAAACCAGCTGGTCCATGTACAGTGTCGATGAACAACTCTGTGATTTCTGGATGCCTTTCCAGCAGTGCATCAAACAATTTTTCGCGCCGTTTTGAAGGTCCAAGCAAACCAATGTAAGCTCCTAAAGGAAACTTGGATAATGAAAGCATATAGCCCAAATCTTTCGCGAAACTATGGGTCATAACCACAACGGCCGTGTTTTCGTCCACAGTGATGCTCAATTGTTCCGGTTCCTGGTGCAACATTTTTTGTATTCCGGGGAAAGCATCTTTCGTTTTGGATTCGGTAGGATGCGCAACCACAATTACCTCCCACCCCATAAGACTGGCATGATGTCCCAACTGTACCGCATCGTGTTCTGCGCCAATAATATATAAGCGGAAGCAAGGGTTCATTCGTTGTTCAAAACATTCCAAGTTATTGGATTCCAACCTTGGATTTAACCGGATGTTTTCAGATTGCAATTCAATCATGGAGCCGTAAAACACATTCTCGGAAACGGAAGGCAAAAAATAACTTTTAATACCAATGGGGCGTCTCTTCTCAATATGGTGCCAAAAGGAGTGGATTTCTTCCTCGTTAGGTGCAAAAGGTTCTATTAATATTGCTAGAATACCTTCACAACCCAATCGATAACGGCCATCATAGACCATGACCTTGGGAACGCCGCTTTGGAACACCGAATCAGCTTGGCGTATCATCTCTTTTTCCACACAACCGCCACTTACCGCGCCAACCATCATTCCGTTTTCGAGCAACAACATTCGAACACCCGGTCTGCGATAAGAGCTGCCCTCTAGGGCCACAACCGAGGCAAGCACACCCTTCACACCTGCCTTTTGTGCTTTTTCAATCTGCTCAAAAATCGCTTTTAGTTCGTGTGTCATGTGGAGAGCGGTTTTGCGGGTAAAAAAGGCACTAGCTCGTCCTTCCCATAGGGTTCGGATTGTGGTCGCAACCGCATAAAACCATCCACCTTCGTCAACATAGCCAAGTCTCCAGAACCGGTTGTCGTAATGGGTAGGGCTTTTATTTGACCATCTTGGTAGTTCAGCTTTACGCCAATAAACAAATCCAAGGGTGTATTATTTTCCAAGGCTTTCTCCAGAGCAACCGAAAATGCATTGGTTTTTTGCCCTAAAGAAGCGGCCAGCCAGGGCTTGAAATACAGATGATAATTTACATAGGTGGATACGGGATTCCCAGGAAATGCAAAAACCAATGTTTTTGAACTACTCTGTTTTCCGAACCAAAACGGTTTTCCTGGACGTTGTAATACCTTATGGAAAAGCTTTTCTACATCCAATTCAGCAAAAACTTGTGGAAGAAAGTCATATTTTCCTTTTGATACACCACCGCTTAATATGAGCACATCAAAATCTTGTAGATGTTTTTGAATGTTTTCTTTAATAGCGAGCGGTTCGTACAGAATATGAAAAGCTTCGGCAGAAATTCCTTCCTGCGACAAGAGATTAATTATTGTATGACTGTTGGAGGTTCGTATTTGATGTGGCAACGGTGTCTCATGGACTTCAACCAATTCATTTCCGGTCGTGATTACAGCAACTTTCGGCAAGGTTTTTACCGATACTTCGGATAAGCCTACTGTAGCCATCACTCCAATTTCGGCGGCACCAATCCGGATATTAGGCTCCAATACGGATATACCTTCACGCACATCGCTTCCCTGTTCATGGATGTTTTGTCCGACTTTAACTTCTTCCAAAATTTGAAACGTACTGCCTTCTTGTTTTATATGTTCATACATCACCACAGCATTGCAACCTTTCGGTAAAATGGCTCCGGTCATGATTTCAATACATCCGGATGAGTTGTTTAATTCCATCTGCTCTGTTCCGGCGGGTGCAATCCCTTCAATAGCATACCTTTTGCCCTGAACTGACTCGTTCTCTTGACAAAAAATGGCGATACCGTCTCTTGTGGACCTATCAAACGGAGGAAAATCCCGGTCAGCTTGCACTTCTTGGGCCAAAACATATCCAGAACTATCGTTTAATGCTCTTTTTTCAGTTCCGAAAGTAGTTATTTCGAGAAGTACCTTTTCAAGTGCAGTATCAAATGGGATAAGGGTTTCCAAGTTTTTCATGCCTTTCTAGTTTCTTCAAGATTCAAGGCATTCATACCTCCCAAAACAGAATAAAATGTCAAATTTGGATGACTTTCTTGCAATTTGGCAACAGCTACTTCACTGCGTTTACCAGACTGGCACAAAATATAAATGGATGTCTTTTGTTCTTGCAAGCTTTTGGGAAGCGCTAGGTCATCCAGAGGAATGTTCAACGCTTGGGACAAATGGTCCATTTGGTATTCCGGTCGAGAACGCACATCGATAATTGCTGGATGAACCTCCTGCGCAATTACTTTTAAAAAGGCATCTGCTTTGATACTTGGAACTTGCACACAATCAGTAGCTCCATAACTTTCTAAGAGTTTCTGTATCGTTTGGTATTCGGGTTTGGGTTGAATGGCCATTTTAAAATATCGATGGTTTTGACTATCGAAAACCAATACTTTTCCCGATAGCGGTTCCCCAATTCCGGTAATGACTTTCACTACTTCCAACGCCTGAAGCGTTCCAATAATGCCAGGAACTACTCCCAACACGCCATTTTCATTACAATTTGGTATTTCAGTGCCTTTTGGGATATTCGGAAACAAACAACGATAGGTTGGACCGCCCTTATGGTTGAAAACACTAACCTGACCTTCAAATCCTTGAAGGGCTCCATACACAAAAGGTTTGTTCAGTATGACACAAGCGTCATTGATGAGATATCGCGTGGGAAAATTATCCGTCGCATCGACTACCACGTCATACTCAGAAATAATTTCGAGTGCATTTCCGGTATTTAGAAAAGCCTCATATCCTACGTGATGCGTTTCACTATTTTGTGCTTTTAATTGCTCAAGTGCCACGGCCAACTTCGATTTGCCGACATCCCGCTCCGTATATAAAACCTGTCGCTGCAGATTATGCAGGGCAACCGTATCCTTTTCCACAAGGCCCAACGTACCAACCCCCATGGCATTCAAATATTGCACCACAGGAATACCTAATCCACCTAAACCTACCACAAGCACTTTAGCCTTGGCCAGTTTTTGCTGACCTGCTTCTCCAAAACCAGGCAGTTGCTGCTGTCGAAGGTAGCGGTTCATATGGTAGGTGTTTTCAAAAGTTTTTTGATTTCGTCAAAATCATCAGGATGATTGACATTCATCAATTTGACATCTTGCTTCGGATATACTTTATGAATTGGATAATTCAGTAAGAACTTTGTAGGATAAATGTTGGCCAAAGTCTTTGAATAATTCAATAGTGTAGCCATGGCATGCGGTTCCCAAATCGCAATCAGGGGCTCTGGTCTATTTGTTTTTTGAGTGGCCATTGCAGTAGCCATTTTAGAGGTATCCCGTTCGGCAACAAGGGCATCTAATACTTCTTTATCTACCAAGGGAGTATCGCAGGCTAAGACCAACCAAGCAACTTTGGGATGCGCCATATGTGCACTCAGCATGCCATTAAGAGGGCCTTTCGCAAGATTCCTATCCAAAATATATTCGGATGCGTCCGTATTATCGATTTGTGCTTCGCGCACACTGATAAAAACTTTTTCACAGAGGGACTCTAGTAAACTAAAAGTGTATTCTTGTTGTGACATCCCATGATAGTGCAATTGCCTCTTATCTTTTCCCATGCGAGTACTCTTGCCACCAGCCAAGACCAATCCATACAATTGAGATACTTCGTTCACGGGTTTTGAGCTTTAACCCCCTATGGAGGTCATTGAGTTATTAAAAATGGTTTTGGCATGTTCTTCTTGAGCTTCAAAACCGGTTTTGGCGCGTTGGCCAATAACCTCATTCATCAAGGTTTTGACTTCGCTATCGTCCTCTGATTCGCGCACCAAATCCCTCAAATTTGCCTTGGGTTTACCATACAAACAGGTAATGACGTCTCCAGTTGCGGTAACCCGGAGTCGATTACAAGACCCACAAAACGTTCTTGTAAAGGAGGGTATTATGCCGAAAGTACCGGTATGCCTAGGAATTTTATAATTAATGGATGTAGAAGTTGCGGGTGATTCCAATTTATACAAATCTGGAAAGTACTCACGAACATGCTCCAAAATCGCTTTATGATTCCACTTTATGCCCTTAAAGGATTTTGTACCCCCATTAAACGGCATTTCTTCCAAAAAACGAACCGATACATTGTAATGTTTCATAACCTTCAGGATTGGAATAATGTCCTGTTCGTTCTGGTTTTCCAACACAATGAAATTGATGCGCACATTGAATCCTTCCGTAATCAAACGGATAAGATTGTTGTGAACGATATCAAACTGCTTCCTTCGAGTGATTCGTTCGAAAGTTGCTTTGTTGATGGCATCAAGACTTACATTGATATTCCGAATTCCCAACGCCTTTAATCTATCGATATGTGGACCAATTAAAGTTGCATTGGTAGTAATCGAAATATCCTTAAGGCCTTCCATTTGCGTCAAACCCTCTAACAATTGCATCAAATCTTTGCGCACAAAGGGCTCTCCGCCAGTGATTCGGATTTTATCGATACCCAAATCCACCAAGATGCGAGAAACGCGTTCCAATTCATCCAACGTCAATAAGCTATGGTTCTTGGCAAAGGCAATACCCTCAGACGGCATGCAATAATTGCAACGGAGGTTGCAACGGTCGGTAACCGCTAGTCGCAAGTAATTTATTGTTCTTCCATGATTGTCAATCAAAGCCATAGGTCGTAAATCTCAAATTGAACCTGAAATCCTTAGCCACCGCTTACAGGTGGAATCAAGGCAATTTCATCATAGGTATTCAACGGCTGTTCATCTTCTGCATAAGCATTGTTTACCGCTATGGCCAAAGAAGACAAGTTGCCCAAATCTGGATACAAGTTAGAGAGAAAATCGCGCAATTCCTTAACCGTGGAAGGTGCATTTTTTCCAGTGACGCTCTTCGAGGGTATCGATAAGGAAGAACTCCCTATGATGTCCTTGGTCACTCCAAACAAAAGTACTGTCATATATCAACCAATAATCTCCTTTTCGGGTACTTTAAGCAATTCTGGGTTTTTCGTATAGGGTTGTTGGTAAAATCTATTTCCAGTGGCGGCTTTCAACGCATTAGCAATGGCTCCAACTGCAGGAGGAAGCGTT